>NZ_JBEAFQ010000020.1:0-13691 GCF_040062275.1 Klebsiella sp. GW_Kp182
GCATCAAACAAGTGAAGAGCCCATCCTGACGGATGGGCTTTTTGCGTTTTTGTCGTCTGAACCGACCGGACAGCGGTTACCCTTATCCGGTCTTACTTCATTACTCATGTACCAAATTCAATAACGGATAGGGTTTTCCAAGATCGTCCGTCTCAGAACGGCCTGTCACCTTAAAGCCCATCTTCTTATAAAATCCGACCGCTTGTTCATTCTGCTCATTAACGTTGGTCGTCAGTTTGGGCGCTAACGTCAGCGCGTGTTCAATCAACAGCTTACCCACGCCGCAGCCGCGGACCGTAGGGTCAACGAATAGCGCATCCATATGTTCCCCCGTAAGTAGCATAAAGGCGACCGGCTCGTCTTTCTCCGTCACCGCGACCCACAGCGGCGCTTCGGGTAAAAACGCGCTCACCAGATCTTCCAGTTCCGCTCTATACTCTTTTGATAAAAAATCGTGCGTTGCATCGACCGACCGACGCCAGATCGCAATCAGTTTTTTCCCTTCATCATGCCGTGAACGGCGGATACTAATAACCATATTTGCTCCTTTTCTTTGTTCTTATATTCTAACTCAAATGTCTCCGTGAAATTTTCTCACCCTGCACCTGCAGGCTCGACATTCACCTTATTCCTGGGTATCTTCAGCTGTCTGGATGTCTAAACGTTTATACGTGTGCTATGAGGTAATAAAGTTATGCCAATTCGGGTGCAGGACGAGCTACCGGCCGTCAATTTCTTGCGTAATGAAAACGTCTTTGTGATGACGACAACTCGCGCGACGACTCAGGAAATCCGCCCGCTGAAGGTGCTCATCCTTAATCTGATGCCAAAGAAAATCGAGACTGAGAATCAGTTTTTGCGACTGCTTTCCAACTCTCCTCTGCAGCTTGATATCCAGCTGTTGCGCATCGATGCCCGCGAATCACGTAATACTCCGGCGGAACACCTGAACAACTTCTACTGCAACTTTGAAGATATTTGCGATCAGAACTTTGATGGCCTGATTGTTACCGGTGCACCTTTAGGTTTGGTTGAATTTAATGACGTTGCCTACTGGCCGCAGATAAAACAGGTGCTGGAATGGGCTAAAGATCATGTTACCTCAACGCTGTTTGTCTGTTGGGCGGTACAGGCAGCCCTCAATATCCTCTACGGTATCCCTAAACAGACCCGCTCTGAGAAGATTTCCGGGGTCTACGAACACCATATCCTGCAACCTCATGCCTTGTTAACCCGCGGCTTTGACGATAGCTTTCTGGCCCCGCACTCGCGCTATGCCGATTTCCCGGCGGCGCTGATACGCGACTACACCGACCTCGAGATCCTGGCGGAAACGGAAGAGGGCGACGCCTACCTGTTCGCCAGCAAAGATAAGCGCATCGCCTTCGTGACTGGTCACCCGGAATATGACGCGAACACCCTGGCCAGCGAGTTCTTCCGCGATGTGGAAGCGGGTCTCGATCCGCAGGTTCCACATAATTATTTCCCGCAGAACGATCCGCAGAACAAACCGCGCGCCACCTGGCGAAGCCATGGCAATTTGCTGTTTATCAACTGGCTGAATTATTACGTCTACCAGATCACGCCATACGATCTACGCCATATGAATCCGACTCTGGATTAATCTTCTACACAACGCGATCCTAAAGCGTTTCAGCATTTTGCCTCTGGCACCTTCGGGTGCCTTTTTTATTTCCGAAACGCAGCTCATATTGTAATTAAACTTTATTTATATTGTTATCAATAGGTTAAATGATAATTAAATTAAAAATGGAAATTGTTTTTGATTTTGAAAAATAAATGCGTAGTCTTAATTGTGCTGAACGAAAACTACACAACGATCTTACGTTCGCGCCAACTGGATCAACCAAGAGGAGCAGCACATGACGCAGCAGGCGACAATCACTGACGAACTGGCTTTTAGCCAGCCATATGGCGACCAGGAGAAGCAAATCTTAACGCCTGAGGCCGTAGAATTTCTGACCGAGCTGGTGCGCCGCTTTACGCCTGAGCGCAATAAACTCCTGGCCGCGCGTATCCAGCAGCAGCAGGCAATTGATAACGGCAAGCTTCCCGATTTTATTTCGGAAACAGCTTCCATTCGTAACGGTGATTGGACGATCCGCGGCATTCCGGACGATTTGCAGGATCGGCGGGTAGAAATTACCGGTCCGGTAGAGCGCAAGATGGTCATCAATGCGCTCAATGCGAATGTAAAAGTCTTTATGGCGGATTTCGAAGACTCACTGGCGCCCGAATGGAGCAAAGTCATTGATGGGCAAATTAACCTGCGCGATGCGGTTAACGGCACCATCAGCTACACCAATGAAGCCGGCAAGATTTATCAGCTCAAGCCGAACCCGGCGCTGCTGATCTGCCGCGTGCGCGGTCTGCATCTGCCGGAAAAACACGTGACGTGGCGCAGGGAAGCGATTCCCGGCAGTCTGTTCGACTTCGCCCTCTATTTCTTCCACAACTACAAAGCGTTACTGGAAAAAGGCAGCGGCCCCTATTTCTATCTGCCGAAGACTCAGGCCTGGCAGGAAGCCGCGTGGTGGAGTGAAGTATTTAGCTTTACGGAAGACCGTTTTGAGCTGCCGCGCGGCACCATCAAAGCCACGCTGCTGATCGAAACGCTGCCCGCCGTATTCCAGATGGACGAAATTCTGCACGCCCTGCGCGACCATATTGTGGGTCTGAACTGCGGGCGCTGGGACTACATCTTCAGCTATATCAAAACGCTGAAGAATCATCCGGATCGCGTTCTGCCGGACCGCCAGGTGGTGACGATGGACAAGCCTTTCCTCAGCGCCTACTCGCGATTGTTGATTAAGACCTGCCACAGGCGCGGCGCGTTTGCGATGGGCGGCATGGCGGCCTTTATTCCGAGCAAAGATGCCGAGCGAAACAACCAGGTGCTGAACAAGGTAAAAGCGGACAAATCGCTGGAGGCGAATAACGGCCATGACGGTACCTGGATCGCGCATCCCGGGCTGGCTGACACCGCGATGGCCGTCTTTAACGGCGTACTGGGCGAGAACAAAAATCAGCTGTCCGTTACCCGCGAAGACGATGCGCCGATTACCGCTGAACAGCTGCTGGCCCCCTGCGAGGGCGAACGAACCGAAGAGGGCATGCGCGCCAACATTCGCGTGGCGGTGCAGTACATCGAGGCGTGGATTTCCGGCAACGGCTGCGTACCGATTTATGGCCTGATGGAAGATGCGGCGACGGCGGAAATTTCCCGTACCTCTATCTGGCAATGGATCCACCATGAGAAAACCCTCAGTAACGGCACACCGGTTACCAAAGCGCTGTTCCGCCAGTGGCTGGCTGAAGAGATGCGGGTGATTCAGGACGAACTGGGCGAGCACCGCTACAGCAGCGGGCGTTTTGATGAAGCCGCTCGCCTGATGGAACAGATCACCACCTCCGACGAGCTGATCGATTTCTTAACCCTGCCGGGCTACCGCCTTCTGGCCTAATTCACCACACAACAATATGGAGCATCTGCACATGAAAACCCGTACCCAACAAATCGAAGAATTAAACAAAGAGTGGACGAATCCGCGCTGGGAAGGCATTACTCGCCCATACAGCGCCGAAGATGTGGTGAAGCTGCGCGGCTCGGTCAACCCGGAATGTACTCTGGCGCAGCTGGGCGCGGCAAAGATGTGGCGACTGCTGCACGGGGAAGCGAAAAAAGGCTACGTCAACAGCCTGGGCGCGCTGACCGGCGGCCAGGCGCTGCAGCAGGCGAAAGCGGGCATTGAAGCGATTTATCTTTCCGGCTGGCAGGTCGCAGCGGACGCCAACCTGGCCTCCAGCATGTATCCGGATCAATCGCTCTATCCGGCGAACTCGGTACCGGCCGTGGTCGATCGGATCAACAACAGCTTCCGCCGCGCGGATCAGATCCAGTGGTCTGCGGGTATTGAGCCGAACGATCCGCGTTATACCGATTATTTCCTGCCGATCGTCGCCGACGCGGAAGCGGGGTTTGGCGGCGTGCTTAATGCGTTTGAGCTGATGAAATCGATGATTGAGGCCGGTGCAGCGGCCGTACACTTCGAAGACCAGCTGGCATCGGTGAAAAAATGCGGCCATATGGGCGGCAAAGTGCTGGTCCCCACGCAAGAGGCGATTCAGAAACTGGTCGCCGCGCGTCTGGCGGCGGACGTCATGGGCGTGCCGACGCTGGTGATCGCTCGCACTGACGCCGATGCGGCGGATTTAATTACCTCAGACTGCGATCCTTACGATCGCCAGTTCATTACCGGCGACCGTACCAGCGAAGGTTTCTTCCGTACCCATGCCGGTATCGAACAGGCCATCAGCCGCGGGCTGGCCTACGCGCCCTATGCCGACCTGGTGTGGTGTGAAACCTCTACCCCGGACCTTGAGCTGGCGAAGCGCTTTGCCGACGCGATCCACGCGAAATATCCGGGCAAACTGCTGGCCTACAACTGCTCGCCGTCGTTTAACTGGCAGAAAAAGCTGGATGATAAAACCATTGCCAGCTTCCAGCAGCAGCTGTCGGATATGGGCTACAAGTATCAGTTCATCACCCTGGCCGGTATTCACAGCATGTGGTTCAACATGTTCGACCTGGCCCACGCCTACGCCCAGGGCGAGGGGATGAAGCACTACGTTGAGAAGGTCCAGCAGCCGGAGTTCGCGGCGGCTAAAGATGGCTACACCTTTGTCTCTCATCAGCAGGAGGTCGGCACCGGCTACTTCGATAAGGTCACCACCATTATCCAGGGCGGAGCCTCATCAGTCACGGCGTTAACCGGCTCTACAGAAGAAGATCAGTTCTGATAATTTCCCCCTCTCCCTCTCTCCGGGGGAGAGGGATGGGTGAGGGGGAAGAGATGACGCGTGGCCTGGAATTATTGATTGCTCAAACTATTTTGCAGGGTTTTGACGCCCAGTACGGTCGTTTTCTTGAAGTGACTTCCGGCGCCCAGCAGCGCTTTGAACAGGCTGACTGGCATGCCGTCCAGCAGGCGATGAAGCAGCGTATTCATCTCTACGATCACCATGTCGGCCTGGTCGTCGAGCAGCTGCGCTGCATTACCGATGGTAAAAATACCGATACCGATTTTTTGCTGCAGGTAAAAGAACACTATACCCACCTGCTGCCGGATTACCCTCGTTTCGAAATTGCGGAGAGCTTTTTCAATTCCGTTTATTGCCGGTTGTTTGACCACCGCTCGCTGACTCCCGAGCGGCTTTTTATTTTCAGCTCTCAGCCAGAGCGGCGCTTACGCGCCATCCCGCGCCCGCTGGCCAAAGATTTCTTCCCCGAGCGCGGCTGGGACACGCTATTACGCAAAGTGTTATCCGATCTTCCTCTCCGTCTGCCGTGGCAAAACAGCGCGCGCGATATCGGTTATATCACCGCTTGCCTGCAGGAGGCGCTCGGCAGCGAGCTGCTTTCCCGGTCGCACCTGCAGGTGGCGAATGAACTGTTTTACCGCAATAAGGCGGCCTGGCTGGTAGGCAAACTGGTTACGCCGATGGCGACGCTGCCTTTTCTTCTGCCAATCCATCGCACCGATGAAGGCGAATTGTTTGTCGACGCCTGTCTGACGACGCATGCCGAAGCCAGCATCGTTTTTGGCTTCGCCCGCTCCTATTTTATGGTTTACGCGCCGCTACCCGGCGCGCTGGTCGAGTGGCTGCGCGAGATTCTCCCGGGGAAAACCACCGCTGAACTGTACATGGCGATTGGCTGCCAGAAGCATGCGAAAACCGAGAGCTATCGGGAATACCTGCACTATATTTCCCGCAGCGATGAGCAATTTATTGAAGCGCCGGGGATTCGCGGCATGGTGATGCTGGTGTTTACTTTGCCGGGATTTGACCGGGTATTTAAAGTCATTAAGGACCGCTTTGCGCCGCAGAAAGAGATGACCGCCGCCCACGTGCGCGCCTGCTATCAGCTGGTCAAAGAGCACGACCGCGTGGGAAGGATGGCCGATACCCAGGAGTTTGAGAACTTCGTCCTGGAGAAACGGCAAATTGCGCCCGAACTAATGGCCCTGTTACAAACCGAAGCCGGAGCGAAAATTACCGATCTCGGCGATCGGATTGCGATCAGCCATCTTTATATCGAGCGGCGGATGGTGCCGCTGAATATCTGGCTGGAGCAGGTGGACGGTCCGGCGCTGCGCGATGCGGTAGAGGAGTACGGCAACGCCATTCGTCAGCTGGCCGCCGCCAACATTTTCCCCGGCGATATGCTATTTAAAAACTTTGGCGTCACGCGTCACGGCCGGGTGGTGTTCTACGATTACGATGAAATTTGCTATATGACGGAGGTGAATTTCCGCGAGATCCCGCCGGCGCGCTACCCGGAGGATGAGCTTGCCAGCGAGCCCTGGTATAGCGTCTCGCCTGGCGATGTTTTTCCGGAAGAGTTTCGCCACTGGCTGTGCGCTGACCCGCGCATCGGACCGCTATTTGAAGAGATGCACGCCGACCTGCTGCGCGCCGACTACTGGCGGGAGCTGCAAACGCGTATCCGCAACGGCCACGTGGAAGACGTCTATGCCTATCGCCGCCGTCAGCGTTTTAGCGTGCGCTACGGCGACCTGAAGCAGGCGGGATAGCCGATGGCCTGCTTCAGGCTGCTTCGATAACGGCAAATTCTTCGTACACCAGCTCCATATCCGGCGCCCAGGTGCCTTCGCGTTCAAAGAATGCCTGATGCGCCGATTGCCAGTAAGCGAGGCTTAAATCACCTTCGCCCTCCAGCGCGGCGAGCTCAGGGCTCATTTCGTTAAAGCGAATGAGCCTGAGGGTCAGGGTGCGTATCACGCAGACGGCTTTCCCTTTGCCGTCCAGCACAATGTGATACGCCCCCGGCGTCACGGGCGGCTGCTCCTGCTGATAGCTGGCAAGCGAGCCGCAGGTGCCGCGTTTCTTCCCGGCGATAACCAGGGCAGCCAGCTCGTCGGCCAGCGCCGGTGAATCGCCGAAAGACCAGCAGAAAGCAGAAGGGTATTTATCCTGCCAGTAGGATTTCAGATCGCTCATTTAGCGCACTCCGCCGTAGGCCAGCGTCACTTCTTTCGCCGCCTTAATCACCATCGCGCCGAACTCGGTCACGCGGTCATCGGTAATGCGGGAAATGGGCCCGGAAATGGAGATGGCGGCGAACGGCTCACGATGTTCATCATAAATACACGACGCTACGCAGCGCAGGCCCAGCGCGTGTTCTTCGTCATCAAACGAGTAGCCGCGCTTACGCGTCTGGGCCAGGTCCTCTTTCAGATGTACCGGCGATACCAGGGTGGCATGGGTATAAGCGTGCAGACCTTGACGGTGCAGCAGGCCGGTAACCTGCTCTTCGCTTAGCTGCGACAGAAACGCCTTTCCGGCGCCGGAAGCGTGCATCGGCAGCTTACCGCCAATCGGTGCCGACATACGCATCAGCTGCGTACACTGCACCTGATCGATAATAATCGCCTGATGATCGCTCTGGTCAAGCACCGCGAGGTTAACCGTTTCACCGGAATCTTCCATCAGCTGACGCAAAATCGGATGGACGATCGCCAACAGATTACGGCTTTGCAGGAAGCTGCTGCCGACGACGAAAGCATGGGCGCCCACCGACCAGTGGCCCAGTTCACCGACCTGACGAACAAAACCCAGCTGCTGCATGGTCGTCAGCAGGCGGTGAGTCGTGGAGTTAGGCAGGCCGGCCTGCTGGGCCAGTTCGGTCAGCGCCACGCTGCCGTGGGATTCAGCAATCCATTCGAGCAGCTTCAGTCCGCGGGTCAGGGACTGAACTTGCCCGCCGGCCGGAGCGGCGGCGGGGGAGGCAGGTTTTCTGCCGCGTTTTGCGGGAGCGGGGGTCGCCATCGCGGACTCCTTTTTTCTGTATCGTGGAAATGATTTTCGTTTTATTTGGCGATAATGCAATCACTACCCGACTGATCGGATGAGTGAAGCTGAACATGTCTCATCTTGCCCGCTGTTCTCTTTTCCACCCCTTCGGTTTGTGCCAGTATGGTCTGTTGAGTTTTTTCGGTCTGGTTGAGCGTTGTCGGGAGCGAGTGTGAGCAGCAAAGTTGAGCAACTGCATCAGCAGTTAAAAGCACGTATTTTGGTTCTGGATGGGGGCATGGGCACCATGATCCAGAGCTACCGTCTGAGTGAGCAGGACTTTCGCGGCGAGCGCTTTGCCGACTGGCCGTGCGACCTGAAGGGCAACAACGACCTGCTGGTTCTCAGCAAGCCGGATGTGATAACCGCTATCCACGATGCCTATTTTGCGGCCGGGGCGGATATCATTGAAACCAACACTTTTAACTCGACGACCATCGCGATGGCGGATTACCAGATGGAATCCCTGTCGGCGGAAATCAACTTTGTGGCGGCGAAACTGGCCCGCGCCAGCGCCGATGCCTGGACCGCACGCACGCCGGAAAAACCGCGCTACGTCGCAGGGGTCCTCGGCCCGACTAACCGCACGGCGTCCATTTCTCCCGACGTCAACGACCCGGCCTTCCGCAACATCACCTTTGACGGGCTGGTGGAAGCCTACCGTGAATCCACCAAAGCGCTGGTGGAAGGCGGGGCGGATCTGATTTTGATTGAGACGGTGTTCGATACCCTCAACGCCAAAGCGGCGATCTTTGCGGTTAAAGAGGAGTTTGAAGCGCTGGGAGTCGATCTGCCGATTATGATCTCCGGCACTATCACCGACGCCTCCGGGCGCACGCTGTCCGGCCAGACCACCGAAGCCTTTTATAACTCGCTGCGCCACGCCGATGCGCTGACGTTTGGCCTCAACTGCGCCCTGGGGCCGGATGAGCTGCGCCAGTACGTGCAGGAGCTGTCGCGTATCGCCGAATGCTACGTTACCGCCCACCCGAACGCCGGTCTGCCGAACGCCTTTGGCGAATACGACCTGGACGCCGACACGATGGCGGCGCAAATTCGCGAATGGGCTGAAGCCGGATTCCTGAATATTGTCGGCGGCTGCTGCGGCACCACGCCGGAACATATCGCCGCCATGAGCCGCGCGGTGGCCGGCCTGCCGCCGCGCCAGCTGCCGGAAATCCCCGTCGCCTGTCGTCTTTCCGGCCTTGAGCCGCTGAATATCGGCGATGACAGCCTGTTTGTGAACGTCGGCGAACGCACCAACGTTACCGGCTCGGCAAAATTCAAACGCCTGATTAAAGAAGAAAAATATAACGAAGCGCTGGATGTGGCGCGCCAGCAGGTGGAAAGCGGCGCGCAGATTATCGATATCAATATGGATGAGGGGATGCTCGACGCCGAAGCGGCGATGACGCGTTTCCTCAACCTGATCGCCGGTGAGCCGGATATCGCCCGCGTGCCGATTATGATCGACTCCTCCAAATGGGAGGTCATCGAAAAGGGTCTGAAGTGTATTCAGGGTAAAGGCATCGTTAACTCCATTTCCATGAAAGAGGGCGTTGAGCCGTTTATCCAGCATGCGAAAAAGGTGCGCCGCTACGGCGCCGCCGTCGTGGTGATGGCCTTTGATGAAGTGGGCCAGGCCGATACCCGCGAGCGGAAAATTGAAATTTGCTGCCGGGCGTACAAAATTCTCACCGAAGAGGTGGGCTTCCCGCCGGAAGACATCATCTTTGACCCGAATATTTTCGCCGTGGCGACCGGGATTGAAGAGCACAACAACTATGCCCAGGACTTTATCGGCGCCTGCGAAGATATCAAACGCGAACTGCCGCACGCGCTGATCTCCGGCGGCGTCTCTAACGTGTCGTTCTCGTTCCGCGGCAATGACCCGGTGCGCGAGGCGATTCACGCGGTATTCCTCTACTACGCCATCCGCAACGGCATGGACATGGGCATCGTTAACGCCGGCCAGCTGGCGATTTACGACGACCTTCCCGCCGAGCTGCGCGATGCGGTTGAAGATGTGATTCTGAACCGCCGCGATGACGGCACTGAACGCCTGCTCGATCTGGCGGAAAAGTATCGCGGCAGCAAAACCGACGATACCGCCAACGCTCAGCAGGCGGAATGGCGCAGCTGGGACGTCAAAAAACGCCTCGAATACTCGCTGGTTAAAGGCATTACCGAATTTATCGAGCTCGATACCGAAGAAGCCCGCCAGCAGGCCGCGCGTCCGATTGAGGTTATCGAAGGGCCGCTGATGGACGGCATGAACGTGGTCGGCGACCTGTTCGGTGAAGGGAAAATGTTCCTGCCGCAGGTGGTGAAATCCGCCCGCGTCATGAAGCAGGCGGTGGCCTACCTCGAACCTTATATTGAGGCCAGCAAAGAGAAAGGTTCCAGCAACGGCAAGATGGTCATCGCCACCGTGAAGGGTGACGTTCACGACATCGGCAAGAATATTGTCGGCGTGGTGCTGCAGTGTAACAACTACGAAATCGTCGACCTTGGCGTGATGGTGCCTGCGGATAAAATCCTGAAAACCGCCCGCGAGGTTAACGCCGACCTGATTGGCCTCTCCGGGCTGATTACGCCGTCGCTGGATGAGATGGTCAACGTGGCGAAGGAGATGGAGCGTCAGGGCTTTACTATTCCGCTGCTGATTGGCGGCGCAACCACCTCGAAAGCGCACACGGCGGTGAAAATCGAGCAGAACTACAGCGGGCCGACGGTCTACGTGCAGAACGCCTCGCGCACCGTTGGCGTGGTCGCCGCGCTGCTGTCCGATAGCCAGCGCGATGATTTTGTCGCCCGTACCCGCAAAGAGTACGAAACGGTACGTATTCAGCACGGGCGTAAAAAGCCGCGCACCCCACCGGTCACGCTGGAGGCCGCGCGCGATAACGACCTGGCCTTTGACTGGGCAAGCTACACCCCGCCGGTGGCCCATCGTCTGGGCGTGCATGAGGTTGAGGCCAGTATCGAAACCCTGCGTAACTATATCGACTGGACGCCGTTCTTTATGACCTGGTCGCTGGCCGGTAAGTATCCGCGCATTTTGGAAGATGAAGTGGTCGGCGAAGAGGCGCAGCGCCTGTTTAAAGACGCCAACGAACTGCTGGATAAGCTCAGCGCCGGGAAGGCCCTGAATCCGCGCGGCGTGGTGGGGCTGTTCCCGGCTAACCGCGTCGGCGACGATGTTGAAATCTATCGCGATGAAACCCGGACTCACGTGCTGACGGTGGGGCATCATCTGCGCCAGCAGACGGAGAAAATCGGCTTTGCCAACTACTGCCTGGCGGATTTTGTCGCGCCGAAGCTGTCGGGGAAGGCGGACTATATCGGCGCCTTTGCGGTGACCGGCGGCCTTGAGGAAGACGCGCTGGCCGACGCCTACGAAGCGCAGCACGATGACTACAACAAGATTATGGTGAAGGCGATTGCCGACCGCCTGGCGGAAGCCTTTGCCGAGTATCTGCATGAGCGGGTGCGCAAGGTTTACTGGGGCTATGCGGCGAACGAAAACCTCAGCAACGAGGAGCTGATCCGCGAGAACTACCAGGGAATTCGCCCGGCGCCGGGCTATCCGGCCTGCCCGGAGCACACCGAAAAGGCGACGATCTGGGAACTGCTGGAGGTGGAAAAACGCACCGGCATGAAGCTGACGGAATCTTTTGCCATGTGGCCCGGCGCGTCGGTTTCCGGCTGGTACTTCAGCCATCCGGACAGCAAATACTTCGCGGTAGCGCAAATTCAGCGCGACCAGGTGGAAGACTATGCGTTGCGTAAGGGGATGAGCGTGGCGGAAGTGGAGCGCTGGCTGGCGCCGAACCTCGGTTACGATGCCGACTGATCCACCAAACCGTTATCTTTCCTTACAACTAACAGGGCGCTCAATGAGCGCCCTGTCTCTTTATTGTGCGTAAACCCTTATACTGAAGGAAGCTTGCGATCGTTGCCGTCGGATAAGCGAAGCGCTATCCGGCCTGTAACGGTTTATGAGTTTCGGGAACGAATAAATATAAGGAGAAGCTGATTCCGTGTTAACTCTGCTACACCTGTTGTCCGCCGTCGCCCTACTGGTGTGGGGCACCCATATTGTCCGTACCGGCGTGATGCGCGTCTACGGCGCTCGTCTGCGAAGCGTACTCAGCAGCAGCGTGGAGAAAAAACCGCTCGCCTTCTGCGCGGGGATCGGCGTTACCGCGCTGGTGCAGAGCAGCAACGCCACCACCATGCTGGTCACCTCTTTTGTCGCCCAGGATCTGGTGGCGCTGGCCCCTGCGCTGGTGATGGTGCTGGGCGCTGACGTCGGTACCGCGCTGATGGCGAGGGTGCTGACCTTCGATCTGTCCTGGCTTTCGCCGCTGCTGATTTTTATCGGCGTGATTTTCTTCCTTGGGCGCAAGCAAACGCGCGCGGGCCAGCTCGGGCGCGTGGGGATTGGTCTGGGCTTGATTCTGCTAGCGCTGGAGCTGATCGTGCAGGCGGTGCATCCCATCACCCAGGCTAACGGCGTACAGGTGATTTTCGCCTCGTTGACCGGCGATATTATGCTGGATGCGCTGATCGGCGCGGTGTTTGCCATCATCAGCTATTCAAGCCTGGCAGCGGTGCTGCTGACCGCAACGTTAACCGCCACCGGCGTGATTTCGTTTCCGGTGGCGCTGTGCCTGGTGATCGGCGCCAACCTCGGATCCGGGCTGCTGGCCATGCTAAACAACAGCGGCGCCAATGCTGCCGCGCGCCGCGTGGCGCTCGGCAGCCTGCTGTTTAAGCTGGTGGGTAGCCTGATTATCCTGCCGTTTGTGCATCTGTTGGCAAACGTCATGGATGAGCTTCCGCTGCAAAAATCCGAACTGGTTATCTATTTCCACGTCTTCTACAACCTGATCCGCTGTATCGCCATGGTGCCGTTTGCCGGCCCCATGGCTAACCTCTGTAAGCGTCTGATTCGCGATGAGCCCGAGCTGGACGCGCGGCTGAAGCCGAAGCATCTTGATACTTCGGCGCTGGATACGCCCGCCCTGGCGCTGGCCAATGCCGCCCGCGAAACCCTGCGTATTGGCGATGCCATGGAGCAGATGCTGGAAAGCCTGCATAAAGTGATGCACGGCGAGCCGCGTGAGGAGAAAGAGCTGCGGCGGATGGCGGACGATATCAACGTACTTTACACCGCCATTAAGCTCTATCTGGCGCGGATGCCGAAAGAGGAGCTGGCGGATGAGGAGTCCCGCCGCTGGGCGGAAATTATCGAAATGGCGCTTAACCTCGAGCAGGCTTCGGATATCGTCGAAAGAATGGGCAGCGAGATCGCCGATAAATCGCTGGCCGCGCGGCGCGCGTTCTCCATGGAGGGATTAAAAGAGCTGGATGCCCTCTACGAGCAGTTGCTCAGCAATCTGCAGCTGGCGATGTCGGTCTTCTTCTCCGGCGACGTGCCGAGCGCCCGCCGCCTGCGCCGCAGCAAGCATCGTTTTCGTATCATGAACCGTCGTTACTCGCATGCCCACGTTGACCGCCTGCATCAGCAAAACGTGCAGAGTATTGAGACCAGTACGCTGCACCTGGCGCTGCTGGGCGATATGAAGCGTCTGAATTCACTGTTCTGCTCGGTGGCCTATAGCGTGATGGAGCAGCCGGATGAGGACGATGAGCGCGATGAGTATTAAGCGTTGATGTGCCGCCTGACATCCCCGGCTCGCGCTGCGCTTAGCCGGGCTACAGGTATACCGCGGTCTGCGGGATGGTAGCCCGGACAGATGCGCAGCATCGCCTCCGGGTAATTATGC
>NZ_JBEAFQ010000021.1:0-12757 GCF_040062275.1 Klebsiella sp. GW_Kp182
CTCAGGCCCTGATAGCCGCTTGATATAAACCGTCCAACATTATGGGGTCAGTTCATTATTGCACCGGTTTTTTATCTCACAGCTTTCCCCTAAGGATTTCAGCTTGCAGGAAGGCGGCAAGTGAGTACAGCCCCAGGAGCATAGATAACTATGTGACTGGGGTGTACGAACGCAGCCAACGCATCTGCAAGTTGAAAGACGACGGGGAATTAGCCCGCTACCGCAATGCGTTTCATGTCGGTCATATAGCCGCGCAGTTTCTTACCAACCTGCTCGATAGCGTGGCTGCGAATGGCTTCGTTCACGTCACGCAGCTGAGCGTTGTCTACCGCGCCTTCGGCAATCGCTTTGCCCAGGTCGCCGGTCTGCAGGGTGGTCATGAACTCTTTCAGCAGCGGTACGCAGGCGTAAGAGAACAGGTAGTTACCGTATTCAGCGGTATCGGAGATAACCACGTTCATTTCGTACAGACGCTTACGAGCGATGGTGTTGGCGATCAGCGGCAGCTCGTGCAGTGATTCGTAGTAAGCGGACTCTTCGATGATGCCGGAATCCACCATGGTTTCAAACGCCAGCTCAACGCCCGCTTTCACCATTGCGATCATCAGAACGCCTTTATCGAAGTACTCCTGCTCGCCAATTTTACCTTCAAACTGCGGTGCGGTTTCGAACGCGGTTTTGCCGGTCTCTTCACGCCAGGTCAGCAGTTTTTTATCGTCGTTGGCCCAGTCAGCCATCATGCCGGAGGAGAATTCACCGGAGATGATGTCATCCATATGCTTCTGGAACAGCGGCGCCATAATCTCTTTCAGCTGTTCGGACAGCGCGTAAGCACGCAGCTTAGCCGGGTTAGACAGACGATCCATCATCAGAGTGATACCGCCCTGCTTCAGCGCTTCGGTGATGGTTTCCCAGCCGAACTGAATCAGTTTTTCGGCGTATGCCGGGTCGGTACCCTCTTCCACCAGCTTATCGAAGCACAGCAGAGAACCGGCCTGCAGCATACCGCAGAGGATGGTCTGCTCGCCCATCAGGTCGGATTTCACTTCGGCAACGAAGGACGATTCCAGCACGCCCGCACGGTGACCGCCGGTCGCCGCAGCCCAGGCTTTAGCAATGGCCATACCTTCGCCTTTCGGATCGTTTTCCGGGTGAACCGCGATCAGGGTCGGAACGCCGAAACCGCGTTTGTACTCTTCACGTACTTCGGTACCCGGGCACTTCGGCGCCACCATCACGACGGTGATATCTTTACGGATCTGCTCGCCAACTTCCACGATGTTGAAGCCGTGAGAGTAGCCCAGCGCCGCGCCGTCTTTCATCAGCGGCTGAACGGAACGTACAACGTCAGAGTGCTGTTTGTCCGGCGTCAGGTTAACCACCAGATCGGCCTGCGGGATCAGCTCTTCGTAGGTACCCACCTTGAAGCCATTTTCGGTTGCTTTGC
Organism: Klebsiella sp. GW_Kp182; assembly: GCF_040062275.1. Taxonomy (NCBI): domain Bacteria; kingdom Pseudomonadati; phylum Pseudomonadota; class Gammaproteobacteria; order Enterobacterales; family Enterobacteriaceae; genus Klebsiella; species Klebsiella sp. GW_Kp182. The sequence continues at coordinate 1,448 of NZ_JBEAFQ010000021.1, forward strand.
GCCATGATGCGCGCTTTTCGGCAATCGCTTCTTTACGCAGCGCGTAGGAGATATCCAGACCGGAGTCGCGCATGTTCAGACCCTGGTTCAGGCCCTGAGCGCCACAGCCGACGATGACCACTTTTTTACCCTGAAGGTAGCTTGCGCCATCGGCGAATTCGTCGCGACCCATAAAGCGACATTTGCCCAGCTGCGCCAGCTGCTGGCGCAGGTTCAGTGTATTAAAGTAGTTAGCCATGGTGATACCTCGTGATGTTGTGTGTCTTATTTTGTTCGGTTCGCCTTTCAGCGAGAATGTACCCACATTACAACAGGAAATTTATTGCGGAAATTGATATATTCACAACGTCACGTTGCAATTTCTGCAATGTAAAATCGTGGAGTGCCGCCGGTGGATTTACGCGATCTGAAAACCTTCCTGCATCTGGCTGAAAGCCGCCATTTTGGCCGCAGCGCGCGGGCGATGCACGTCAGCCCCTCCACGCTTTCCCGACAAATTCAGCGCCTGGAGGAAGACCTCGGGCAGCCGCTGTTTGTCCGTGATAACCGCACGGTAACGCTTACCGAAGCGGGAGAAGAGCTACGAACGTTTGCCCAGCAGACGCTGTTGCAGTATCAGCAGCTGCGCCACACTATCGATCAGCAAGGTCCGTCGCTGTCGGGCGAACTGCATATCTTCTGTTCGGTGACCGCCGCCTACAGTCATCTTCCGCCGATTCTCGATCGTTTCCGCGCCGAACATCCCTCGGTGGAAATAAAACTCACCACCGGCGATGCCGCCGATGCGATGGAGAAAGTGGTCACGGGTGAGGCCGATCTGGCGATTGCCGGGAAACCCGAGACGCTGCCTGGCGCGGTGGCTTTTTCCATGCTGGAGAATTTGGCGGTAGTGCTGATCGCCCCGGCGCTGCCCTGTCCGGTTCGTAACCAGGTCTCAGTGGAGAAGCCTGACTGGGCAACGGTACCCTTTATTATGGCCGACCAGGGCCCCGTGCGTCGCCGCATTGAGCTATGGTTTCGCCGCCATAAAATCAGTAATCCGTCAATTTACGCCACGGTGGGCGGGCATGAAGCCATGGTCTCCATGGTGGCGCTCGGCTGCGGCGTCGCGCTGTTGCCGGAGGTGGTGCTGGAAAACAGCCCTGAGCCAGTGCGCAATCGCGTGATGATTCTGGAGCGTAGCGACGAGAAAACCCCGTTTGAGCTTGGCGTCTGCGCGCCAAAAAAGCGGCTGCATGAGCCGCTGATTAATGCGTTCTGGAATTTGCTGCCTGGCCACTAATGCCGGGCCTGCTCAGGCCTACAGCCCGACCGCAGGCCTGACAAGCACAGCGCTTCTTAACCGGCGAGGAAGAACCTGAACGCTGGATTATTGCTTTCATCGTGGCAATCGTAGCCCAGCTCATGCAAGCGGGTTTCGAAGTCAGGCTCGTGATCGCCCAGTTCGAATGCCGCCAGCACGCGGCCGTAATCGGTACCGTGACTGCGATAGTGGAACAGAGAGATGTTCCAGTGGGTGCCCAGCGTATGCAGGAACTTCAGCAGCGCGCCGGGTGATTCCGGAAACTCGAAGCTGAATAAACGCTCCTGCAGCGGCTGCGACGGACGCCCGCCCACCATATAGCGCACGTGAAGCTTGGCCATTTCATCGTCAGAGAGATCCACTACGCTGTAGCCACCGTCGTGCAGCAGGTTGAGGATCTCTTTCCGCTCTTCCAGCCCCCGGCTCAGGCGCACGCCGACAAAAATGCAGGCATTTTTCGCATCCGCGAAGCGGTAGTTGAACTCGGTCACCGAACGGCCGCCCAGCAGCTGGCAGAACTTGAGGAAGCTGCCCTTCTCTTCCGGAATGGTGACCGCCAGCAGCGCTTCGCGCTGTTCTCCCAGCTCGCAGCGTTCGGAAACGTAGCGCAGGCCGTGGAAGTTGACGTTCGCGCCGGAAAGCACGTGCGCCAGGCGTTCGCCGCGAATATTATGCTGAGCGATATATTTTTTCATCCCCGCCAGCGCCAGCGCCCCGGAAGGTTCTGCTACCGCACGCACATCTTCAAACAGGTCTTTCATCGCCGCGCAGATGGCATCGCTATCGACGGTAACGATGTCGTCGAGATACTCCTGGCACAGACGGAAAGTCTCATCGCCGATGCGTTTCACCGCCACGCCTTCGGCAAAAAGCCCAACGCGGGGTAAATCGACCGGATGACCCGCATCCAGAGCGGCTTTCAGACAGGCAGAATCCTCGGCCTCAACCGCAATGACTTTGATCTGCGGCATCAGCTGTTTGATCAGCACCGCCACGCCGGCCGCGAGACCGCCGCCGCCGACCGGGACAAATACGCGATCGATATGGGCATCCTGCTGCAGCAGCTCCAGCGCCAGCGTCCCCTGCCCGGCAATCACCATCGGATGGTCGAAGGGCGGAACCCAGGTGAACCCCTGCTGCTGCGCCAGCTCGATGGCTTTGGCCTTGGCTTCATCGAAATTCGCGCCGTGCAGCAGCACTTCGCCGCCGAAGCCGCGCACCGCATCAACTTTGATATCCGCGGTGGCGGTTGGCATAACGATGAGCGCCTTCACGCCCAGGCGAGATGCCGAGAAAGCCACGCCCTGCGCATGATTACCCGCCGAAGCGGTAATCACGCCATGCGATTTTTGCTCTTCCGTCAGGCCCGCCATCATCGCGTAGGCTCCGCGCAGCTTAAAGCTGTGCACCGGCTGACGGTCTTCACGCTTCACCAGCACAACGTTATCGAGGCGCGACGAGAGCTTTTCCATTTTTTGCAGCGGCGTGATCTGCGCGGCTTCGTATACCGGCGCGCGCAGTACCGCTCTGAGGTATTCCGCCCCCTCGGGGGCGGCGGAGAGGGGTTGAGACTCGGCCATCATTAACCCCCAAGTTTCGATTTATCGCGCACCGCGCCTTTGTCGGCGCTGGTTGCCAGGCTGGCATAGGCGCGAAGGGCAAAGGAAACCTGACGCTCGCGATCTTTCGGCGTCCATGCTTTATCACCGCGCGCTTCCTGAGCTTCGCGGCGCGCCGCAATCTCGGCATCGCTCAGCTGCAGCTGAATGCCGCGGTTCGGGATATCGATAGCAATCATGTCGCCATCTTCAATGATCGCGATATTGCCACCGCTGGCCGCTTCCGGAGAAACGTGACCAATAGAGAGACCCGAGGTACCGCCGGAGAAGCGTCCGTCGGTAATCAGCGCACAGGCTTTACCCAAGCCCATTGATTTCAGGAAGGTCGTCGGGTAGAGCATCTCCTGCATCCCCGGCCCGCCTTTCGGCCCTTCATAGCGGATGACGACTACGTCACCGGCGACCACCTTGCCGCCGAGGATCGCATCCACAGCCGCGTCCTGGCTTTCGTATACCTTCGCCGGGCCGGTAAACTTGAGGATACTGTCGTCAACGCCGGCGGTTTTCACGATACAGCCGTTCTCGGCAAAGTTGCCGTACAGAACCGCCAGACCACCGTCCTTGCTGTAAGCATGTTCCAGCGAGCGGATACAGCCTTCTGCGCGATCGTCATCCAGGGTGTCCCAACGGCAGTTCTGAGAGAAAGCCTGCGTTGTGCGGATACCCGCAGGGCCAGCGCGGAACATCTTCTTAACCGCTTCATCCCGCGTGACGGTGATATCGTACTGCTCCAGCGTCTGCGACAGGGACAAACCAAGCACGTTTTTCACATCGCGGTTCAGCAGCCCGGCACGATCCAGTTCACCTAAAATACCCAATACGCCGCCCGCGCGATGCACGTCTTCCATATGATATTTCTGCGTACTTGGCGCGACCTTACACAGCTGCGGCACTTTGCGGGAAAGTTTATCGATATCGCTCATGGTGAAGTCGATTTCCGCTTCCTGCGCCGCCGCCAGCAGATGCAGTACGGTATTGGTGGAACCGCCCATGGCGATATCCAGCGTCATGGCGTTTTCAAACGCCGCCTTATTGGCGATATTACGCGGCAGCGCAGAGGCATCGTCCTGCTCGTAATAGCGTTTAGTCAGCTCAACAATACGTGAGCCCGCATTGAGGAACAGCTGTTTACGATCGGCGTGAGTCGCCAGCAGCGAGCCGTTGCCCGGCTGCGACAGGCCCAGCGCTTCGGTCAGGCAGTTCATGGAGTTCGCGGTGAACATTCCCGAACAAGAGCCGCACGTCGGGCAGGCGGAACGCTCAACCTGATTACTCTGATCGTCGGAGACTTTCGGGTCAGCGCCCTGAATCATCGCGTCAACGAGGTCGAGTTTAATGATTTGATCGGACAGTTTGGTTTTCCCGGCTTCCATCGGGCCACCGGAAACAAAAATGACCGGAATATTCAGGCGCAGAGACGCCATTAACATCCCCGGGGTGATTTTGTCGCAGTTGGAGATACAGACCATCGCATCAGCACAGTGGGCGTTAACCATATACTCAACCGAGTCGGCGATCAGTTCGCGGGATGGCAGTGAATAAAGCATACCCCCGTGGCCCATCGCGATCCCATCATCCACCGCAATGGTGTTGAATTCTTTGGCGACGCCGCCAGCGGCCTCGATTTGCTCAGCAACCAGTTTGCCGAGATCGCGCAGGTGAACGTGGCCCGGCACGAACTGGGTGAAAGAGTTCACCACGGCGATAATCGGCTTACCGAAATCATCGTCGGTCATTCCAGTGGCGCGCCACAGCGCGCGGGCACCCGCCATATTACGGCCGTGAGTGGTTGTGGCGGAACGGTACTTAGGCATGCTTTAGTTACTCCCAGTTTCGGTGAAATGGGGCGTTGCGTGTCGCCCCATTTTTTTATGCTTATTGATTAACCTGATCCAACCAGCCCCATTTATCCTCGGTTTCACCGGTGAAGAGGCCAAAGAATGCTTGCTGAATGCGCTTGGTGATCGGGCCGCAGCGGCCTTCACCCACCTGAATACCATCAACGCTGCGTACCGGCGTGATCTCTGCGGCAGTACCGGACATAAACACTTCGTCGGCCAGGTACAGGGACTCGCGGGACAATACCTGCTCGCGGACTTCCAGGCCGAGATCTTTCGCCAGCTTGATGATAGCGTCGCGGGTGATGCCAGGCAGCGCGGAAGAGGTGAACGGCGGGGTAAACAGCACGCCATCCTTCACTTCAAACAGGTTTTCACCGGCGCCTTCAGAGATGTAGCCGTTCACGTCCAGCGCGATACCTTCCTGATAGCCATGGCGACGCGCTTCGCTGCCGACCAGCAGCGAAGAGAGATAGTTACCGCCGGCTTTAGCCGCGGTCGGAATAGTGTTTGGCGCCGCGCGATTCCAGGAAGAAACCATCGCATCGATCCCCTGATCCAGCGCTTCGGCGCCCAGGTAGGCGCCCCACGGGAACGCCGCGATGATCACGTCAGTGTTATAGCCCGGAGGCGGGTTGACGCCCATGCCCACGTCGCCGACGAAGACTAACGGGCGGATATAGGCGCTGGTCAGACTGTTTTTACGAATGACTTCACGGCAGGCTTCCATCAGCTCATCAACGCTCTGAGAAACCGGGAAACGATAGATTTTTGCTGAGTCATGCAAACGCTGCATATGTTCACGGTGACGGAACACCACCGGTCCCTTGTGAGAGTCGTAGCAACGGATGCCTTCAAATACGGAAGTCCCGTAGTGCAGCGCATGGGACATCACGTGAACCTTCGCCTCGCCCCACGGAACCATCTCACCATTGAACCAAATGTAATCAGCTTTTTTCGTCGTCATTGTTCTTCCTTTGCGCTCAGGCGCGAATTTGTTGTGATGTAGGTTGCTGGATCTCGACGCAGGCGACGTCCACCAGTTTGCTTAATTGACTAAACAGTAATTCGACGGGCCGCTGGCTGGCAACGGTCAGTTCAATATTAATATTCCGGGCATCGGCGGCGGTTGCCATATTCATCGCGCAAATCTGGAACCCGCGATGGCGCACGACGCGCAGCACGCGTTCTAACGTTTCAGGATTAGAGCGAGCCTGCAAGGCGACCTGATGTTGCATCATGATAATTTCTCCAGCATTTCTGCATTACTGGCACCGGGCGGCACCAACGGCCAGACGTTCTCAAGTTCGTCGATTGAGACATGAAGCAGGTAAGGCCCCTGGCTCGAAAGCATGGTGTCGAGTGCCGCTTCAACCTGGTCTTTACGGGTGATGTGTTGACCAGGGATGCCGAAGGCGCTGGCCAGAGTAAGGAAATCGGGGTTATCGGTAAGGGTGGTTTCGCTATAACGTTCCTGAAAAAACAGCTGTTGCCATTGTCGAACCATTCCTAAACGCTGGTTGTCCAGTAAGACTATCTTCAGCGGCAGCTGCTTGCGTTTTACGGTGCCCAGCTCCTGCACGTTCATCATGAAGGAGCCGTCACCGGAGATACAGATAACCGTATCGTCTGGACGGGCCACCTGCGCGCCTACCGCTGCGGGCAAGCCGAAACCCATAGTGCCTAATCCGCTGGAAGTGATGAAATTCTCCGGGCGCGTATAGGTCATATGCTGCGCTGACCACATCTGATGCTGGCCCACATCGGTTGTCACGACGCAGTCTGCGGGTTTGCGATCGGAAAGCTGCTTCAGCAGCAGCGGGGCATAGATAGCGTCTCCCGGATGGTCGTAGCGCCAGGCATGCTCGGCGCGCAGCTGCGCATTACGTTGGCGCCAGGCGTCGATAGACAGCGGCTGCTGGAGCGCGGGCAGCATCACATTCAAATCGCCGGTCAGGCCGATATGTGCCTGACGGAGCTTGTTCAGTTCAGCCGGATCGATATCCATATGGATAACTTTGGCGTGCGGGGCAAACGTATTCAGCTTGCCGGTGACGCGATCGTCAAAACGGGCGCCTACCGCGATCAGCAGGTCACATTCCTGTACTGCAAGGTTGGCCGCTTTAGTACCGTGCATCCCCAGCATGCCCAGATAGTAGGGATAATCCGCCGCTACCGCACCCAGCCCTTTCAGGGTAGACGTCACGGGCATTTGCGTAACGGCAAGAAATTCGCGCAGCGCCGGTACCGCCTGCGCCATCCCCACGCCGCCGCCAACGTATAACATCGGCTTCTGCGACTGGGTCAGCATCTGCAAAGCGTATTCGATATCCGCATATGGAAAATCAACGTCGTCGGCTACCATGGAAAAATGCGGATCGAGATCGCCCTGAGCCAGCTGGATATCCTTTGGGATATCGACCAGCACGGGACCGGGACGCCCGGAGTTTGCTACGTGGAAAGCTTCGGCAATGATGCGCGGCAGTTCTTCCAGCGACTGCACCAGGAAACTATGCTTGGTGCATGCCAGCGATAAACCGAGGACATCAACTTCCTGGAATGCGTCGGTGCCAATGAACGGGGCCGCAACCTGGCCGGTGATAGCAACAACGGGAACGGAATCAAGCAGCGCGTCGGCGAGGCCGGTGATCAGGTTGGTTGCGCCAGGCCCCGAAGTGGCGATACACACCCCGGTTTTGCCGGTAGCCCTGGCATAGCCGATAGCCGCCATAGCCGCGCCCTGTTCATGCCGGCACAGTAGGTGTTCCACGCCGCCGTCATACAATGCATCGTAAACCGGCATAATTGCTCCACCCGGATAGCCAAAAACGGTATCGACTCCCTGTGCTCGCAAAGCATGTACTACCCACCGCGCCCCATTCATAGTTACTTCCCCGTCGTAGATCGAGAGAAACAGAATTTTATGCTACCAGCCATCGTCTGCTCCTCTTTTCTGTTTTTAAGTTATAAAAAAACCCCCGGACCTTTCGGTGCGGGGGTCTTAGTTCGTTAAGGCTTGTTTTTTAAGCCTTTCCTCGTCCAAGTGCAGCCCCGCACGGTGGGATAATAATCACCACCACGCTAATCACGACCAGGCTAATCACTCGTAGAAGGGCTGTCATTTTATGTTCTTTCTGGCTTCATGTTCGAAGGAATACCTAAAGAGGTACCACAGACTTCGCGTTAAACACAAGATTTTTTTATGACCTCATTTCTTACCTTGCTAACCATTTAAGAAAAAACAATTGTTTTTAATGGGAAAAATATGAAATGAAAATATTTCAATTTGTGGCGTACTCCACAGCTCTTTCTCATCTTTTTGCCTGATGACAGCATTTTACGAGCCGGCATCCATCACCAGTGCAAAGCGGAAATTGCCGGAAAATTGACTGGGAGCAAGCATGCAGAATTTAATATTGCCGAATTACTCAACAGCAAATCCCCGACATAATCCCGGTTCTCAGGAGGTGTTATGTCACTCGCCATTGTTTACACCCGCGCCGCTCTCGGGATCGGTGCCCCGCTTATCACGGTTGAAGTTCATATCAGCAACGGGCTCCCAGGCCTGACAATGGTAGGACTGCCTGAAACAACGGTTAGAGAAGCGCGTGACCGGGTACGTAGTGCGATTATCAACAGCGGTTACGCTTATCCGGCGAAAAAAATCACCATCAATCTGGCCCCGGCCGATCTACCAAAAGAAGGGGGAAGATATGATTTACCTATCGCTCTCGCGCTTCTGGTGGCCTCAGAGCAGCTAAAGGCCCCCAGGCTAAATCAATATGAGTTTGTCGGCGAGCTGGCGCTTACAGGCGCTCTGCGTGGCGTTCCTGGGGCCATATCCAGCGCCATGGAGGCCATAAAAGCGGGGCGGAAGATTGTTATCTCTAATGAGAATTCTCCAGAGGTGGGGTTAATCGGCGGCAGTGACTGCCTTATCGCCACCGATCTCCAGGAAGTCTGCGCTTTTCTCGAAGGTCGACATACCCTGGCTAACCCCCTTCCAGAAGGGGAATATTCGGATGAAACATCGGTTGATCTGCGTGATGTTATTGGCCAGCGGCAGGGGAAACGAGCGCTGGAAATCATCGCTGCAGGTGGTCACAACCTGCTGATGATAGGCCCGCCCGGCACAGGAAAAACGATGCTCGCCAGTCGATTACCGGGACTACTGCCGCCGCTGAGTAATCAGGAAGCGCTGGAAAGCGCGGCAATACTTAGCCTGGTCGATTCCAGGCATGCCATGAAAAATTGGCGCCGCAGGCCCTTTCGTGCCCCGCATCATAGCGCCTCCCTGGCGGCCATGGTGGGCGGAGGCTCAATTCCGGCACCGGGAGAGATCTCCCTTGCCCATAACGGAGTCCTGTTCCTGGATGAGCTGCCTGAATTCGAACGCAGGGTGCTGGATGCGTTACGCGAACCCATTGAGTCAGGGGTTATCCATATCTCACGCACGCGCGCCAAAATCGATTATCCAGCCCGTTTCCAGCTTATTGCAGCGATGAATCCCAGCCCGACAGGACACTATCAGGGCCAGCATAATCGCGCTTCACCGGAACAGACGCTACGCTACCTGGGTCGTTTATCCGGCCCGTTTCTTGACCGATTCGATCTCTCCCTGGAGATCCCGCTTCCGCCGCCGGGGGTGCTCAGCCAGGGAACAAACGAAGAGGAAAGTAGCGCCTGCGTACGCCAACGTGTTCTGGCCGCACGCGAAAGGCAGCTATCGCGGCAGAAAAAACTTAACGCGCATCTGGGAAATGATGAGATGAAAATCTGCTGCCGGCTTCATAAAGATGACGCTGTCTGGCTGGAGCAGACGCTAATACAGCTCGGTCTTTCAATCCGCGCCTGGCAGCGCCTGATTAAAGTTTCCCGAACTATTGCCGATATTGAGGCAGTCGAACGCATCGAACGTCATCATTTGCAGGAGGCTCTCGGCTATCGGGCAATAGACAGAATGTTGAGCCATCTACAAAAAATGATGGCGTAAAAAAAGGGCTTACGCCCTTTTTCTTAATCATCGCTTTCTGTGTAATCTTCCGTACCTTCCACCTGCGGCTTGCCGCCGGACAGGGTATGGAAACGCTTCGGACGCTTAATGCGCGCCATGTACTTAATCCAGACGCGTTCTGCTTCCGTTGCGGGCTCACGTTCACCACGGCATACCGAAACAAACTGTTTTTCATCGTCGGTGACAGGCTCGCGTTTACCTAGTTCGAGTTCATTAAAGGCATAACCATGACGTTCCAGCAGTTGCGCCTCTTTGATGGTGAAATCTCCATGACGGGAAAACCCGCGCGGATAATTTTTATTGTCGAAAAAACGATTAGTTGTCGTAAAGCTTTCCGCCATCCTACACGCTCCTGATTCTTTGGCCGAGCTAATTATGGCGCGGAGTATTAGTTACGCTTGACAGAGCGTCAAACAAAACATTTAAATCATCACGACAAATAATTTTGCGGAGAAGAGTGTGGATACGGAATTGCTCAAGACTTTCCTTGAGGTGAGCAGAACTCGCCACTTTGGCCGAGCCGCAGAGGCGCTTTATCTGACGCAGTCAGCAGTTAGCTTTCGTATTCGTCAGCTGGAGAACCAGCTGGGGGTAAATCTTTTTACCCGTCATCGTAATAATATCCGTCTGACCTCAGCCGGAGAGAAACTGCTACCCTACGCCGAAACCCTGATGAATACCTGGCAAGCTGCGCGCAAGGAGGTCGCGAATGCTTCCCGCCATAATGAATTTTCGATCGGTGCCAGCGCTTCTCTGTGGGAATGCCTGCTTAATGGATGGCTGGGAAAGCTCTATACAGAGCCCTATAACCTACAGTTTGAGGCGCGGATTGCGCAGCGGCAATCGCTGGTCAAACAGCTGCACGAACGTCAGCTTGATCTCCTGATCACGACAGAATCGCCGAAGATGGATGAACTAAGCAGCCAGTTGCTGGGTAATTTTACCCTGGCGCTTTATTGTGCCTCTCCGGCTAAATACACAAATGAATTGAATTATTTACGCCTGGAATGGGGGCCCGATTTCCAACAAAACGAAGCGGGATTGATCGGAAATGATGATATTCCTCTGCTGACCACCAGTTCTGCCGAGTTAGCTTACCAACAGCTCAGCGCGCTTAAGGGCTGTACATGGCTGCCCGTGCTCTGGGCACAGGGGAAAAATAATCTGCATACGGTGACCGACAGTGCGACGCTTTCAAGGCCTCTCTATGCGATTTGGCTACAGAACAGCGATAAACAAGCGCAGATTCGGGAGATCCTGAAGCACAATATATTGGGATAAACGCACTCCTCCAGGGATGGAGGACGATCGGCGGGAAATTTAAAGCAAAAAAAATCCTTTGCCTGAGCAAAGGATTATATATGGCAGGGGCGGAGAGACTCGAACTCGCGACACCCGGTTTTGGAGACCGGTGCTCTACCAACTGAGCTACGCCCCTAAAGTTTCTTATCATTAAGCCTGCTTAATCAGCAGGCTTAATTTTTTAATAAGTGGCGGAACGGACGGGACTCGAACCCGCGACCCCCTGCGTGACAG
>NZ_JBEAFQ010000022.1:0-9795 GCF_040062275.1 Klebsiella sp. GW_Kp182
CCGGGAAGCAACAACCCACAATCCCCTACCCCAGATACTCAATCACCGACAGCCCGCCGTTATAGTCGGTGCTGTAAATAATTCCCTGCGCGTCGACGAACACGTCGCAGGACTGGATCACCCGCGGGCGGCCTGGGCGGGTATCCATCATTTTTACCGGTGCGGCAGGCACCAGCGCCCCGGTTTCCACCGGTCGATAAGGGTTGGAAATATCGTAAGCGCGAACGCCCGCGTTCTGATAAGTGGCGAAAATCAGCGTTGAGCTGACAAAGCTGCCGGGACGATTCTCATGCAGGTTATGCGGGCCAAAGTGCGCCCCTTTCGCCACGTAGTCAGCTTCGTCCGGCTGCGGGAAAGTGGCGATACTCACCGGATTCGTCGGGTCGCGAATGTCGAACAGCCAGATCAGCTTCTCGCCATCCTGCTGGTTATCCAGCACCGCCTCATCAAGCACCACCAGCAGATCCCGATCCGGGAGCGGCAGCGCGGTGTGGGTGCCGCCGCCAAACGGCGGGCTCCAGTTACGGTGGCTAATCAGCTTCGGCTGGGTGCGGTCCTGCACATCGAGCAGGGTCAGGCCACCGTCGCGCCAGCTGCCGTAGGCGGTGTCGCCGGCGATAATCGCGTGATGCAGGGCATAGCGCTTACCTTCCGGCCACTGCGCGGTCTCCCCCGCCGCCTGGTTCATCCCCGGCAGCCACCAGCGCCCGGCGACCTCCGGCTTGCGCGGGTCGGCCAGGTCGATAGTCAGGAAAATGTAGTCGCTAAAGCCGTCAATCAGCGCGGAAACGTAGGCCCAGCGTCCGCCGACGTACCAGATTCGGTGGATACCGATGCCGTTAAGCGACAGAAAGGCGATCTCTCGCGGTTTATCCGGAGTGGAAATATCAAAAATCCGCAGCCCGGCGCTCCAGCCCCTATCCCGTACGTCGCTGACCGTCTCGCCCACCGAACGGGTGTAGTAAACCTTCTCGTCGGCGAAGCGGGCATCGGCGAACAGATCCCGGGCGTTGATCACCAGCAGCAGATCATCGTGCGCCTGTAAATGGACGTTCCAGGTACCGGGCGGCGCGGCGATGTAGTTGACCGTTTGCGGATGTTTAGGGTCGCGCACGTCCACCACGGAAAAGCCCTGCGAGACCATATGGCCGATATAGGCAAAACCACGATGGACCATCAGCTGAACGCCGTCCGGGCGTCCCCCCTGATCGCTATGCCCGATCAGCCGCATATTGAGGCTGTATTCTGGTGTTGGCAAAACACTCATTTGTTTTTCGCTTCCAGGGTAGCGAACCACGGGGCGATAAAGTCTTCGGTCTGGCCCCAGCCCGGGATAATTTTACCCAGCGAGGCGACGTTAACCGCCCCCGGCTGCGCCGCCAGCAGCGCCTGCGGGATCGCCGCCGCCTTAAAGTCGTAGGTCGCAGGCGTCGGTTCCCCGGCAATCTTATTGGCGATCAGGCGCACGTTGGTGGCGCCGATAAGCTTCGGATCCACCGCTACGCTCACCTTCCACGGGCTGCCGGATTCGCGCATCAGCTGCAGATCCTGGTTGGAAATGTCGATGCTGTAGAGTTTGATCTCGGTGCGGCCGTTCTCTTTCAGCGCTTTATAGGCACCCTGGCTGAACGCATCCCAGGTTCCCCAGATGGCATCAATTTTACCTTTCGGGTATTTCGCCAGGATCGCGCCGACCTTGTTGGCGGTATCGCCCTGCACGTCGGAAGAGACCGCGCCGATGGATTCCAGCTCTTTGATGCCGGGGTTTTGTTTAAGCAGCGTCTGGTAGGCCGCCTGGCGACGCTCCATCGGCGGGAAACCCGCAACCCACAGTTTGACGATATTGGCTTTGCCGTTGAAATCTTTCACCAGCTGGCCAAAGGAGAGCTCGGTCAGCGAAGCATCATCCTGCTGGGTGACGGTGACGCCCGGGATCTGGCCGTTTACCGCGGTATCGAAGACCGAGACTTTGATCCCGGCGTCCACCGCTTTTTTCACCAGCGCGGTGGCGTAGGGGTCGCGCCCCTGAGAAAGGATAATGCCGTCGTATTTCTGGCTAATCGCCTGGTTAACGAAGTCCTGGAATTTGGCGTCATCACCGTTGCTGAGGAAGGTACTGATTTTAAAGCCGAGCTTTTTCCCCTCCTGGATCGCTCCGGAGACAAACTGAGTGGTGTTATCGTCCGAGCCCAGGTTGCGGATCACCGCAATGCGAATCGGCCCGCTGTGTTCAGCAATGGCAGCCGGAAGCGGCGTCGGGGTTTCAGCAAAGGCCGCCGCAGCGTTGAACAACCCCAGCGCGATGAGTGAAAACGTTATCTTTTTCATAGTGTTTCCTTTTTGTTACCCTAAATAATTCGAATTGCAGGACGGCGGCAAGTAAACGAATCCCGATGAGCTTACATAAGTAAGTGATTCGGGTGAGTGAACGCAGCCAACACACCTGCAATTTGAAGAATGACGGGTAAAATTTTAGATGCGGCGCTGAAAATAAGTCAGTGCGAGCGCGCCAGCCAGCACCAGCCCTTTAATAATGTCCATCGCGTAATAGGGCACCGAGAGCATCACCAGGCCGTTGGAGAGCACGCCTAAAATGACCGCCCCCACCAGCGTACCGAGCGCGTTCGGCTTACCGGAACCGGCCAGCGAGAAGCCAATCCACGCCGCCGCCACCGCATCCATCAGGTAGCCGCCGCCGGCGTTCACCTGCGATGAGCCGATGCGCGACGCCAGCAGAATGCCGCCGAGCCCCGCCAGCAGAGAGGCGATGACGTACGCCGCCACTTTGTAACGGGTGATGCGCAGGCCGGAGAGGCGCGCCGCTTCCGGGTTGCCGCCGATGGCGTACATCCGCCGTCCGTGGGTGGTAAAAGAGAGCGCCAGCTGAGCGATAACGGTCACCACCAGCATAATGATCACTATCGTTGGCACCTGCCCCAGCGAACCGAACGCCGCCGGAATCGCGCCTTCCGCCATATCGCCGCTCGGCAGCACCATGTTTTCGGTGATCGACCCGCCGTAGCTGTAGGTCATCGCCACGCCCTGAATCACGAACAGGCTGGCAAGCGTCGCCAGCATGTCGGGAATACGCAGGATCACGATCAGAAACGCGTTAAACAGCCCCACTAAGGTACAGAGCGCCAGGGTGATAAGGATCGCCTCGGTGGTGCCGAAGCCGTGCCAGACAAACAGCGAAATCACCAGCGCATTGGCCAGCGAGGCGGTGGAGCCCACGGACAAATCGAAACCGCCGATGGTCAGCGATATCGATACGCCGATGGCGATCACAGTCACGATGGCGATGGAACGCAGGATGTTGATGATGTTAAACGGGTCGAGGAAGTTGTCCGACGCCAGGCCAAAAACGGCGATCAGCAGGACGACGGTCAGCAACATGCCCCATTTGTAGAGAAAATCGAAAAATCGCTGACGGCCCGATACCGTCGCGTTAACTGCCAGGGCCTTACTCACGCTGCTGCTCCTCCGGTGGAGTAATAAAGAATGTTCTCTTCCCGGGCCTCTGCGCCCGGAATTTCCGCCACGATGCGTCCATCCCACAGCACGCAGATGCGATCGCACAGGCCGACCAGTTCGGCGAACTCGCCCGAGGCGTAAATCACCCCTTTACCTTCCCGCGCCAGGCCGTCGATCGCGTTGAAGAGGTCCGTTTTGGCTTTGACGTCGACCCCTTTGGTCGGCTCATCGAAAATCAGGACGTTGGCGTTGCCGCGCAGCCATTTGCCTATCGCCACTTTTTGCTGATTGCCGCCGGAGAGACGGCGCAGGGTTTGCGCCGGACCCGATGTCCGAATGCCCACCCGGGCGATCACCTCTTCCGCCCAGCGCCAGGCCTGACGATGGCCAAACAGGCTCCAGCGGGAGAAGCTGCTATCGGCGCTGACCGCCAGGTTCATCGCCACCGGCTCTTCGATAAAAATGCCCTCTTTGCGCCGCTCTTCCGGCACCAGCGCCAGACCGCGCGCCACCGAGTCCGCCGGGTCGCGCGGTCGCCACGGCTGGCTGTTCAGTTCGCCGCGGGTCAAACGGCTTTTGCTGGCGCCAAACAGCGCCTTGCACAGCTCGGTTTTCCCGGCGCCCGCCAGCCCGGCGATCCCCAGAATCTCCCCCTTGCGCAGACGCAACGAGATATCCTGCAGCAGCCCTTCGTCGTGCAGCCCTTCAACCTGTAGCAGCACCTCATCGCTATGCGGCGGCCGCTTCGGCGGAAAGATATCGCTCAGCTCATGCCCGAGCATCTTCTCGACGATCTGCTCGCCGCTCAGGTCGGCCATCGGCCCGCTCTCAATCAGCCGGCCGTCGCGCAGCACCGTCAGGGTGTCGCAGACCGCTTTTAATTCATGAATGCGGTGCGAGATAAACACGATACCAATGCCCTGCCGCTGCAGGCGGCGAACCACCGCAAACAGGCGCTCGCTTTCGTTTTGGTCCAGCGGCGCGGTCGGTTCATCGAGGATAAGAAAGCGGCAGTGATGCGACAGCGCGCGGGCCAGCAGGATTTGCTGTTTTTCCGCCAGCGTACAGCTGTCGATGGAGCGGCGTACGTCGAGGCTGACGTCAAGCTGAGCCAGCGCCTCGCGCGCCAGCTGGCGCAGCCGCCCCCAGCGGAAGGCGATCCCCGGCTCCGCCAGCCTGTCGAGCATGATGTTTTCCGCGATGCTCAGGCCCGGGACCAGCGCCACGTCAACCTCCTGCTGCACCAGATGGATCCCCAGCAGTTTGGCATCGCGCGGCGAGCGAATGCTTACCGACTGGTTGTTAATCACCACCTCGCCTTCGTAATGGGCGTGCGTGCCGCACAGCACCGCCATGAGCGTGGACTTACCCGCGCCGTTGGCGCCGGTCAGCGCATGCACCGATCCCCCCGTCAGGGTGAAAGCCACGTTGCTGAGCGCCCGAAAGCCGGAAAAGGCCAGGCTAATATTTTGCATCTCAAGGCGATTGCCGGTCATCCCCTGCACCCTGTCGATTAATGTTCTGATTTAACGAATTTTTCATAGCTCTCCTTGACTGACAAATGCATAAAAGGCATAAGATAAAGCGAAATAATATTAGCCATCCGGATGTCCAGACATAACATCGGGTTAGCGAAACAGCACAAGGACAACATTGATGAGTCACAGCGATATCCGCGTGGTCCCCGGCCCCGCCAACTACTATTCCCATCCCGGCAGCCTTGCCCGGCTGCAGGATTTTTACAGCGAAGAACAGCTTTCACGCGCGGTGTGGGTTTACGGCGAGCGGGCTATCGCGGGCGCGCAGGCTTTCCTGCCGGCAGCGTTTAACGCGCCTGGCGCCAAAAAAATATTATTTAAAGGCCACTGCAGCGAAAGCGACGTCAGCGAGCTGGCCCGCGCATCCGGCGACGATCGATCGGTGGTGATTGGCGTGGGCGGCGGCGCGCTGCTCGATACCGCGAAGGCGCTGGCCCGTCGCCTCGGCCTGCCGGTGGTGGCCATCCCCACCATCGCCGCCACCTGCGCGGCGTGGACGCCGCTGTCGGTGTGGTATAACGATGCCGGTCAGGCGCTGCAGTTTGAAATCTTCGACGACGCCAACTTTCTGGTGCTGGTGGAGCCGCACATTATTCTTAACGCGCCGGCGGAATATCTGCTGGCGGGCATCGGCGATACGCTGGCGAAATGGTATGAAGCGGTGGTGCTGGCTCCGCAGCCGGAGACGCTGCCGCTCACCGTGCGCCTGGGTATCAACGGCGCGCTGGCGATCCGCGATGTTCTGCTGGAAAGCAGCGAAACCGCGCTGGCCGACCAGCAGCGCGGCGAGCTGACCCAGGCGTTTCGCGACGTGGTGGATGCGGTTATCGCCGGCGGCGGTATGGTCGGCGGGCTGGGCGAGCGCTATACCCGCGTCGCCGCCGCCCACGCGGTGCACAACGGGCTGACGGTACTGCCGCAGACCGAGAAGTATCTTCACGGGACCAAAGTCGCCTACGGCATTCTGGTCCAGAGCGCCCTGCTCGGCCAGGACGACGTGCTGGCGCAGCTGGTGCAGGCGTACCGGCGCTTTAATCTGCCGACTACGCTGGCGGCGCTGGAGGTGGACATCAACAACCGCGAACAGCTGGATAAGGTGATTGCCCATACCCTGCGCCCGGTGGAGTCCATCCATTTTCTGCCGGTTGAACTGAACGCCGAAACCCTGCGCGCGGCGTTTGAGAAGGTCGAACGTTTCGCCGGTTAATCCCCCGTTTTATTCGCCTCTGCCGCCCGGCGGAGGCGCTTTCGAGCCGCCTCGCAAAGCCGATGTTTCTGTCTTCGCCAGAAGACGATTCTGCGTTAGGGTACCCTCATAAGAAAATAACAAACTTATCTTATAAACTTATTATTTTCTTATGTTCAACTGAGGTGTACAGTGGAGGTACATAGCATGCTCATCTGGTCAAAAGTGGCAAAAAAGGAACTGGCAAATATCGATTATCGCTATCAGCAGAGAATCAAAAGCAGGCTAGCTGATTTAGGTGACCGTACGGCTCCTCGGCCCGATGTCAGAAAGTTATCTAAACCAGAGAATCATTACCGTCTTCGGGTAGGGGATTATCGGGTCATTTTCACACGTCAGGGGCTGACGCTGAGCGACCTGTTTATCGTGTCCGTTAAGCGCAGAACCTCAACAACCTATTTGCATGAGGAGAATATGCCATATGGCTGTTCAGATAATTAAGGATGATGAAGGGAAAGCGCAGTACGCGGTGATCCCCTACGACGAATACTTCCAGATGTGTTTGCAACTAGCCGAGCTGGATGATGAAACGGAAGCCGATCTTGAAGATATTCCGGTAGAACACGATATCTACGACAACGTGATGCTGCCGGGTGACGTCTGCGACATCATGGATAAAGAGAAAGTCAGCCTGCAGGCGGCCTGGCGCATTTTGCGCGGCCTGTCGCAGCAGGAGGTGGCCAATAAGCTCGGGATTAGCCAGTCGGCGGTATCCCAGCTAGAAGCTATCGACTCCCGCCCGCAAAAGCGCACCCGCGAAAAGCTGGCGGCAATATACGGCTGCACCCAGGAGCAGATCAGCCTGTATCTGCCAAAAGAGGGTTAACAGCACTTCGCGCCGCCTTTACCGCCGTAGCGCGCGTCCTGACGCTCGCGAAAAAACTCTTCATAGGTCATCGGCGTTTGTTCCGGATGGGTCGCGCGGATGTGCTCCACGTAGTTGTCGTAATCCGGGACGCCGATCATCATTTTCGCCGCCTGGCCTAAATATTTTCCGGCTTTCGAAAGGGTATCAAACATTTTCAACTCCCATCATCGCCCCCCTTCTCGTAAAGGAGGGCGATAACGTCATGGCTTAGTGGGCGCGTTTCGCCTGGGTCACCAGGCTATCAGCATCAGCAGGCATCGCCTGGTAAGGGGTCTCTTTCGCCGTCGGTTTGTCCTCTTTCAGCGCCGCCAGCGCGGTCTTAATCGAGAACAGCGCCAGCACGACCACCACCACCATAAAGAAGATGGTCAGCCCGGCATCCAGACGGTTGTTAAACACCAGCTGCGCCAGCTGCGATTCGGTGTACTGCGGCGGAATATTGCCGCTGTCAATCATCGCCTGGAACTTGTTGGCAATCGCCAGAAAGCCCACTTTGGTATCGGTGCTGAACGACTTCTGCCAGCCCGCGGTCAGGGTACAGATCAGCAGCCAGGAGGTCGGCAGCAGCGCGACCCAGGCATAGCGCTGGCGCTTCATCTTAAACAGTACCACCGCGCAGAGCATCAGCGCCATCCCCGCCAGCATCTGGTTGGCAATACCAAACAGCGGCCAGAGGGTGTTGATGCCGCCAAGCGGGTCAACCACGCCCTGATGCAGGAAGTAGCCCCACGCCAGCACGCACAGCGCCGTGGCGAGAAGGTTCGCCGGCAGCGAGCTGGTTTGCTTCAGGCCCGGGCTAATCACCCCGAGCAGATCCTGCAGCATAAAGCGCGCCGCGCGCGTGCCGGCATCCACCGCGGTCAGGATAAACAGCGCCTCGAACAGAATCGCGAAGTGATACCAGAAGGAGACGTCCATCAGGCCGCCCAGCGAACCGTGCAGAATATAGGCCATGCCCACCGCCAGCGTCGGCGCGCCGCCCGCACGGGAGATAATCGACTGTTCCCCCACTTCGGTCGCAATCTGATTAAGCGTATCCGGCGTCACGGTAAAGCCCCAGCTGCTCACCACCTGTGCCGCCGACGCTACCACATCGGTCACGCCCGCCGGGGCCAGCACCGCCATCGGGCTGTTCATCGCGAAGTAAACGCCCGGGTCGATAATACAGGCCGCCACCAGCGCCATAATCGCCACGAAGGACTCCATCAGCATGCCGCCGTAGCCGATAAAGCAGGCCTGGCCTTCATTAGCCAGCATCTTCGGCGTCGTGCCGGAGGCAATCAGGGCATGGAAGCCGGAAACCGCGCCGCAGGCGATGGTGATAAACAGGAACGGGAACAGGCTGCCGCTCCATACCGGGCCGGTGCCATCGATAAATTTGGTCAGCGCCGGCATCGTCAGCGTCGGGCGCATAATCAGAATACCAATCGCCAGACCGACAATGGTGCCGATTTTCAGGAAGGTGGAGAGGTAGTCGCGAGGCGCCAGCAGCAGCCAGACCGGCAGCACCGCGGCGATAAACCCGTAGCCCACCAGAATCCAGGTGAGCTGTACGCCGGTGTAGTCAAACCACGGCGCCCAGGTCGGGCTTTCCGCCACCCAGCCGCCGGAAATGATGGCGAACACCAGCATCACCAGGCCAATCACCGACACCTCGCCAATGCGCCCGGGGCGCAGATAGCGAATATAGATCCCCATGAAAATCGCCAGCGGGATGGTAAAGGCCACGGTGTAAGTGCCCCACGGGCTGTGGGTCAGCGCTTTCACCACGATCATCGCCAGTACCGCGAGGATAATCACCATGATCATAAAGCAGGCCACCAGCGCCAGTACGCCGGCGGTCGGGCCCATCTCCTCTTTCACCAGCTCGCCGAGCGAACGTCCGTCGCGACGGGTGGAGACGAACAGCACCATAAAGTCCTGTACCGCTCCGGCCAGCACCACGCCCGCGAGGATCCAGATCATTCCCGGCAGATAGCCCATCTGCGCCGCCAGCACCGGACCAACCAGCGGCCCCGCGCCGGCAATGGCCGCAAAATGGTGACCGAACAGCACTTTCTTATCGGTTGGAACGTAGTCGAGGCCGTCGTTGTGACGCACCGCCGGAGTCATGCGCGTCGGGTCGACCGCCAGCACGTTTTTAGCGATATACAGGCCGTAAAAGCGATAGGCGATCAGATAGACGCAGACTGCCGCGACGACAATCCACAGCGCGTTAATCTGTTCACCCCGGTTTAGCGCGATATAGCCCAGGGCAAAGGCTCCGATAACGGAGAGCAGTGTCCAGATGAGGTATTTCCCTGAATTATTCATCATTGTGTTCCACAGGTAGGGTAATCAGGATGTTACAAGTTGTTTCTAGAACACAATGGAAGTTTTAACAACTTTGAAACGTTGCAGATGTCGCCTGACGGCAAGGATTTATCTCACATTGCAAGCGAGATCACTTCTGGCAGGAAAATGGATGAAAACGGGGAGGGATAATCTGTCACTGCATCGCATCCTGCTTCCCCGGAGGCGGCGCTTGACGCGCCTGTCCGGGCTACCGGTCCGCAGACGACGGTGAACCCGTAGCCCGGGTAAGCGCAGCGCGACCCGGGAAGAAGCCGCACCGATGCATTCATCCCGGCGTATCCCCGGGTTGCGGCGTAAACGCCTTACCCGGGCTA
>NZ_JBEAFQ010000023.1:0-8955 GCF_040062275.1 Klebsiella sp. GW_Kp182
ATACCCCACAGCCCCTAAAAAGGGCCAGTCAGTTGCTTAACTGACTGGCATTACACCTTCGGGTGGCGTTGTTTTTTGTGGCGTTAGGTGCTGTCGCCGGCTAAGGCGTCAGCCGCCGCTCGGGCATGGATCAACGGCCAAAAAAAACACCGCCCGGAGGCGGTGTTTTTGCGAACCTGAGTGCGGCTGAATTACTTCTTAGCGCGCTCGAAGGAAGCCACGATTTCAGCTTTCGCCGCTTCAGCGTTGTCCCAGCCGTCAACCTTAACCCATTTGCCCGCTTCGAGGTCTTTATAGTGCTCGAAGAAGTGGGTGATCTGCGCTTTCAGCAGTTCCGGCAGGTCGTTCACATCTTTAATGTGATCGTACTCTTTGCTCAGCTTGGTGTGCGGTACCGCAACCAGTTTCGCATCTTCACCGGATTCGTCGGTCATTTTCAGCACGCCAACCGGACGGCAGCGGATGACTGAACCTGGCTCCAGCGGGTACGGCGTCGGGACCAGAACGTCAACCGGGTCGCCGTCCAGGGACAGGGTGTGGTTGATGTAGCCGTAGTTGCACGGATAGAACATCGCCGTGGACATGAAACGGTCAACGAACAGTGCACCGCTCTCTTTGTCGACTTCGTATTTGATAGGATCTGCGTTCGCCGGGATCTCGATCACGACGTAGATGTCTTCCGGCAGATCTTTGCCCGCAGGTACGTTGAGTAAGCTCATGTCTGTTTCCTTTAAAATGTATGGCAAACAAGTGCCCGGTATTATAGCCAACTCACATCGAATGTCTTCGCTTCTTTTTCCCCAGAACGGGTGGGTGGAGTCTGAATTTTTCAGCGTAAGACAGCCTGAAAATCCATAAACATAGCCGCATACTGAATAAAATTATGTAACCGTTTTCATTGCATATGCTTGATATCTCAAAGTGTGCAAAATTTCGTCATAAACGGCGAAGCTCGCGCGGCTCGCGAAGCCTCACCGGCTCTCCGCTGGTGAGATGGCCGCTGATTAACATCTAATTAACTTTTTTGAAGTGTGATGTAACGCATTCAGTTACATCTCCGATTGTCTATAGTTTGTCCGCAGGTGAGGCTTTAACCAACAATAACCCTACGAGGATCCTCTTATGTGGAAGCGCTTACTTCTTGTCACAGCAGTTTCCGCAGCTATGTCGTCTATGGTCATGGCTGCCCCTCTTACCGTAGGTTTTTCGCAGGTCGGTTCTGAATCCGGCTGGCGCGCGGCCGAAACTAACGTCGCGAAAGAGGAGGCCGCGAAGCGCGGCATCACTCTGAAGATTGCCGACGCGCAACAAAAACAGGAAAACCAGATTAAAGCCGTACGCTCCTTTATCGCTCAGGGCGTCGATGCCATCTTCATCGCGCCGGTCGTAGCGACCGGCTGGGAGCCGGTACTGAAAGAAGCGAAAGAGGCCAAAATCCCGGTATTCCTGCTCGACCGCTCAATTGATGTTAAAGACAAAGATCTCTACATGACCACCGTCACCGCGAACAACGTGCTGGAAGGCCAGCTGATCGGTGAGTGGCTGGTGAAAACCGTCGACGGCAAGCCGTGTAACGTTGTTGAACTGCAGGGCACCGTAGGGGCCAGCGTGGCGATTGACCGCAAGAAAGGCTTCGCTGAGGCCATTTCTAAAGCCTCTAATATCAAAATTATCCGCTCCCAGTCCGGCGACTTTACCCGCAGCAAGGGCAAAGAAGTCATGGAGAGCTTTATCAAAGCGGAAAACAACGGCAAGAACATCTGCATGGTTTACGCCCATAACGACGATATGGTGATTGGCGCCATTCAGGCGATTAAAGAGGCCGGGCTGAAGCCGGGCAAAGATATCCTCACCGGCTCTATCGACGGCGTGCCGGATATCTATAAAGCGATGATGGCCGGCGAGGCCAATGCCAGCGTCGAGCTGACGCCGAATATGGCCGGTCCGGCGTTCGATGCGCTGGAGAAATACAAAAAAGACGGCACCCTGCCTGAAAAAGTCACCATCACCAAATCGACCCTCTACCTGCCGGATACGGCGAAAGAAGAGTTAGAGAAGAAGAAAAATATGGGCTACTGAGTAGCCGAATGACAGGTTCACCGCCGCCTCCGGGATGTCCCCGGTCGCTAAAGCGCGGCTGATTTCCCTCTCCTCCCATCGGGGAGAGGGCAAAGGTGAGGGGGGAGAGCATGAACGGCGAATTACATCAGGAAATCCTTCGTACTGAAGGGCTTAGCAAATTTTTCCCCGGCGTGAAGGCGCTGGATAACGTTAATTTTAGCCTGCGCCGGGGCGAAATCATGGCTCTGTTAGGCGAAAACGGCGCAGGTAAATCCACCCTGATCAAAGCGCTGACCGGCGTCTATCATGCCGATCGCGGGGCCATCTGGCTGGAAGGGCGGGAGATCGCGCCGAAAAATACCGCTCACGCCCAGCAGCTGGGGATCGGCACCGTCTATCAGGAAGTGAACCTGCTGCCTAATATGTCGGTGGCGGACAATCTGTTTATCGGCCGCGAGCCCAGACGCTTTGGCCTGCTGCGGCGTAAAGAGATGGAAAAGCGCGCCACCGCGCTGATGGCGTCCTACGGTTTTTCTCTTGATGTCCGTGAACCGCTGAACCGCTTTTCGGTGGCGATGCAGCAGATTGTCGCGATCTGCCGGGCGATCGACCTGTCAGCAAAAGTGTTAATTCTTGATGAACCGACCGCCAGCCTGGATACCCAGGAGGTGGAGATGCTCTTTACCCTGATGCGCCAGCTGCGCGATAGCGGGGTCAGCCTGATTTTCGTCACCCACTTCCTCGACCAGGTGTATGCCGTCAGCGATCGCATCACCGTGCTGCGTAACGGCGGTTTTGTCGGCTGCCGGGAAACCCGCGAGCTGCCGCAAATTGAACTGGTGAAGATGATGCTGGGCCGTGAACTGGAGCATAACGCCCTGCAGCGCGCGGGCCGCACCCTGCTGAGCGATAAGCCGGTGGCCGCCTTCGAAGATTTTGGCAAAAAAGGCACCATCGCACCGTTTAGTCTGCAGGTCCGTCCCGGTGAAATCGTCGGCCTGGCGGGGCTGTTAGGCTCGGGACGTACGGAAACGGCGGAGGTGATCTTTGGCATTAAACCCGCCGACAGCGGCAAAGCGTGGATCAAAGGCAAGCCGCAAACCCTGCGCTCGCCGCATCAGGCATCCTGCCTCGGGATCGGCTTCTGTCCGGAAGATCGTAAAACCGACGGCATTATCGCCGCCGCCTCGGTGCGGGAAAATATCGTTCTCGCGCTCCAGGCGCAGCGCGGCTGGCTGCGGCCGATTGGTCGGCGCGAACAAAATGAGATTGCTGAACGTTTCATTCGTCAACTGGGTATTCGTACCCCCAGCGCTGAACAGCCGATCGAATTTCTCTCCGGCGGTAATCAGCAGAAGGTGCTGCTCTCCCGATGGCTGCTGACGAAGCCGCAGTTCTTGATCCTTGATGAACCGACTCGCGGTATTGACGTTGGCGCCCACGCCGAAATCATCCGCCTGATTGAAACCCTGTGCGCCGATGGTCTGGCGCTGCTGGTCATTTCTTCAGAGCTGGAAGAGCTGGTGGGTTACGCCGATCGGGTGATTATCATGCGCGATCGCCAGCAGGTGGCGGAGCTGGTTCTGAGCGAGCTCTCCGTGCCGGCGATCATGAACGCTATTGCGGCATAAGGAGTAACCGATGATGCCTCAATCTGTTCCGAAAACCGGCCAGCCGAAACGGCGCTTTAACTGGCCAAAAGGGATGCCGCAAATTATTGCGCTGCTGCTGGTGCTGGTCGTTGACAGCCTGGTCGCCCCGCATTTCTACCAGATCGTGCTCCAGGACGGGCGACTGTTCGGCAGCCCGATAGATATTTTGAACCGCGCCGCGCCGGTGGCGCTGCTGGCGATTGGCATGACGCTGGTTATCGCCACCGGCGGGATTGACCTCTCCGTCGGAGCGGTGATGGCGATTGCCGGCGCAACGGCGGCGTCAATGACCGTGGCGGGGCACAGCCTGACGGTTGTGCTGCTCGCATCGCTGGGGGCCGGCGCGCTGGCCGGTCTGTGGAACGGCATTCTGGTGGCGGTGCTGAAGATCCAGCCGTTCGTCGCCACGCTGATCCTGATGGTCGCCGGACGCGGCGTGGCGCAGCTGATCACCTCCGGGCAGATCGTGACCTTTGACTCTCCGCATCTGGCGTGGCTCGGCAGCGGATCGCTACTGCTGTTCCCGACGCCGGTGATTATCGCGATCGTGACGCTGGTGCTGTTCTGGCTGTTTACCCGCAAAACCGCGCTGGGGATGTTTATCGAAGCGGTGGGGATTAACATTCGTGCGGCGAAAAACGCCGGGGTAAATACCCGCATCGTCGTGATGTTGGCCTACGTGCTGAGCGGCGTTTGCGCGGCGATTGCCGGGATTATCGTTGCGGCGGATATTCGCGGCGCGGATGCCAATAATGCCGGGCTATGGCTGGAGCTGGACGCCATCCTGGCGGTGGTTATCGGCGGCGGCTCGCTGATGGGCGGGCGTTTTAACCTGCTGCTCTCGGTCGTCGGGGCGCTGATTATCCAGGGGATGAATACCGGGATCCTGCTGTCAGGATTCCCGCCGGAGCTTAATCAGGTAGTCAAAGCGGTGGTGGTGCTGTGCGTACTGATCGTCCAGTCGCCGCGCTTTATCAGCATACTGAAGGGGATGCGCGGCCATGATAAAACGTAATTTACCGTTAATGATTACCCTCGCGGTCTTCATACTGGGATACCTTTACTGCCTGACCCAGTTTCCCGGCTTTGCCTCGACGCGGGTGATCTGCAATATCCTGACCGACAATGCCTTTCTTGGGATCATCGCCGTCGGCATGACCTTCGTGATCCTCTCCGGCGGGATCGATCTGTCGGTCGGGTCGGTGATCGCCTTTACCGGCGTATTTCTCGCTAAAGCGATCGGTTTCTGGGGGATTTCGCCGCTGGTGGCGTTTCCGCTGGTGCTGGTGATGGGCTGCGCCTTTGGCGCGTTTATGGGCCTGCTTATTGATGCGCTGAAGATCCCGGCGTTTATCATCACCCTCGCCGGGATGTTTTTTCTGCGCGGCGTCAGCTACCTGGTCTCGGAAGAGTCGATTCCCATTAATCATCCGGTGTATGACGCGCTATCAGGACTGGCATGGACCATCCCCGGCGGCGGGCGTCTGAGCGCGATGGGGCTGTTGATGCTGCTGGTGGTGATCGGCGGAATTTTTATGGCCCACCGCACCCGCTTTGGCAATCAGGTTTATGCCATCGGCGGCAACGCGACGTCGGCGAACCTGATGGGGATTTCCACGCGGAGCACGACGATCCGTATTTATATGCTCTCTACCGGGCTGGCGACGCTGGCGGGGATCGTTTTCTCCATCTATACCCAGGCGGGCTATGCGCTGGCGGGCGTTGGCGTTGAACTGGACGCGATTGCATCGGTGGTTATCGGCGGTACGCTGTTAAGCGGTGGGGTAGGGACGGTTCTCGGCACGCTGTTTGGCGTCGCCATTCAGGGGCTGATTCAAACCTACATCAACTTCGACGGTACGCTGAGTTCATGGTGGACCAAGATCGCTATCGGTATCCTTCTGTTCATCTTTATCGCGCTGCAGCGCGGCCTGACGGTGCTGTGGGAGAATCGGCAGAGTTCGCCGGTGACAAGGGTGGGGCACTGATGGAAGGATTTCCCCTCCCGTAAGGCGGGAGGGGAAGAGGCGGGTTACGCGTCCGGGAACTCTTTAATAAAGTTTTCGACGTCTTCAACCATATGGTTGTTGCCGACGAAGAAAGAACGGCGCTGATGCAGGCTTTCCGGGATGATATCCAGAATACGCTCTTTACCATCGCTGGCCTTACCGCCCGCCTGTTCCGCAAGGAACGCCATCGGGTTGCATTCGTACAGCAGGCGCAGTTTACCGTCCGGGTGGCTGGCGGTGCTCGGGTAGAGATAGATGCCGCCTTTAAGCAGGTTGCGGTGGAAATCCGCCACCAGAGAGCCGATGTAGCGTGAGGTATACGGGCGCTGGGTCTCTTTATCTTCTTCCTGGCAGTGCTTAATGTACTTCTTCACACCCATCGGGAACTTAATGTAGTTACCTTCGTTAATCGAGTAGGTGTTGCCTTTTTCCGGGAAGCGCATGCGCTCCTGGCACAGGCAGAAGACGCCAAGGGAAGGGTCATAGGTAAAGGCGTGCACGCCGCAGCCGGTGGTGTAAACCAGCATCGTCGAGGAGCCATACACCACATAGCCCGCGGCGACCTGTCGGTTGCCCGGTTGCAGGAAATCTTCTTCGGTAACGGGGGTGCCCACCGGCGTGACGCGGCGGTAAATAGAGAAGATCGTACCAACAGAGACGTTAACGTCGATGTTAGAAGATCCATCCAGCGGGTCCATCAGCACCACGTATTTGGCGTGTTCGCATCCTTCAAAGACGACGATCTCATCTTCTTCTTCAGAGGCGATCCCGGCAACAATATCGCGTGCTCGCAGTGCGGCTTTCAACTTTTCATTGGCAAACAGGTCGAGTTTTTGCTGAACCTCGCCCTGAACGTTTTCAGCACCGCTGGCACCCAGGATATCGACCAGGCCGGCCTTGTTGATATCGCGGTGGATGATCTTGGCGCCTAACTTTATCGCCGACAACAAAGCAGTAAGCTCGCCGGTTGCGTGAGAGAACTCGTGCTGCTTTTCGACAATAAATTCACCTAACGTTTTCATAACCCGTTCCCTGCATGTTTATGTGAAGTAAAACGAACATAACAATCTTAACAAAGAATAAAAAAA
Organism: Klebsiella sp. GW_Kp182; assembly: GCF_040062275.1. NCBI lineage: Bacteria > Pseudomonadati > Pseudomonadota > Gammaproteobacteria > Enterobacterales > Enterobacteriaceae > Klebsiella > Klebsiella sp. GW_Kp182. The sequence continues at coordinate 6,811 of NZ_JBEAFQ010000023.1, forward strand.
GTTCGCACTGGTGAATCGCGCCAGCAAAATACGGATTCGCCTGAAATGCATTTCTTTCCCCCCCAACATCCCGGTAAACTGTGCTTCAGATAAGAGAAGGAAATGACGAATGCGCATTCATATTTTAGGAATCTGTGGCACGTTTATGGGGGGGCTGGCGATGCTGGCACGTTCCCTCGGTCATGAGGTAACGGGGTCGGATGCGAACGTCTATCCGCCAATGAGTACCCTGCTGGAAAACCAGGGAATTGAGTTAATTCAAGGATATGATGCCAGCCAGCTGGATCCGCAGCCTGACCTGGTGATCATCGGTAACGCAATGACGCGCGGAAACCCGTGCGTGGAAGCGGTGCTGGAAAATAATATCCCTTACATGTCCGGTCCCCAGTGGCTGCACGATTTCGTGCTGCGCGATCGCTGGGTGCTGGCGGTTGCCGGAACGCACGGAAAAACCACCACTGCCGGCATGGCGACCTGGATCCTCGAAGCCTGCGGCTACAAGCCGGGCTTTGTTATCGGCGGCGTTCCGGGCAACTTCGATGTTTCCGCGCGCCTCGGCGACAGCCCGTTCTTCGTGATTGAAGCCGATGAATACGACTGCGCTTTCTTCGATAAACGTTCCAAATTTGTTCATTACTGCCCGCGCACGTTGATTCTCAATAACCTTGAATTCGACCACGCGGACATCTTTGACGATCTAAAAGCTATCCAGAAGCAATTTCATCATCTGGTGCGTATTGTGCCGGGCAAAGGCAAGATTATCCTGCCGGAGAACGACATCAATCTGAAGCAGACGATGGCGATGGGCTGCTGGAGCGAGCAGGAGCTGGTTGGCGAACAGGGGCACTGGCAGGCGAAAAAGCTCACCACCGATGCTTCCTCCTGGGAAGTGTGGCTGGACGGCGAGAAAGTCGGCGAAGTGAAGTGGGCGCTGGTCGGCGAGCATAATATGCATAACGGCCTGATGGCCATCGCCGCCGCCCGGCATGTCGGCGTGCTGCCTGCCGATGCGGCCAACGCGCTGGGCAGCTTTATCAACGCCCGCCGCCGTCTGGAGCTGCGCGGCGAAGCCAACGGCGTGACCGTATACGATGATTTCGCCCACCACCCGACGGCGATTCTGGCGACCCTGCAGGCGCTACGCGGCAAAGTTGGCGGTACCGCGCGTATTCTTGCCGTGCTTGAACCCCGTTCTAACACCATGAAAATGGGCATTTGCAAAGACGACCTGGCGCCGTCTCTCGGTCGCGCGGACGAGGTCTTCCTGCTGCAGCCGCAGCATATTCCGTGGCAGGTTGCTGAAGTGGCTGACGCTTGCGTACAGCCTGCGCACTGGAGCGCCGATGTCGATGCGCTGGTGGATATGATTGTTAAAACCGCCCATCCTGGCGACCACATTCTGGTGATGAGCAACGGTGGATTTGGCGGCATTCATCAGAAGCTGCTCGATAAGCTGGCGAAAAAAGCCGAGGCGGCCGAGTAGGCTATTCTCCTCGTTTATCCGCCCTCCGCGTGAGGGCGGATAGTTTTTGTGGCCAGGAGGGTTCATGTTGAATTCAGAAAGAGTGACCTCTACCGATTCCTCGCATTTTCCCCCGCTTGACGCACTGTACGGCAGGGCCTTTCCGTGGCACGAGCAGCGTGAAGCCGAGGCTAAGCAGCAGGCGCTTGATAATCCGCATTATGAACTGGAAGCCTGGTTCGATGATGGCCAGTTTATTGGCCTGAGCGGCTGCTGGCGGTTTGCTGACTATCGCTACGTTGAACATCTGGCCATCGACGATACCTTGCGATCGCGCGGCTACGGCAAGCGGCTGTTAGCTGAAATACTTCAGCGCGCGCCGCTGACCGTTCTGGAAATCGATCCGCTGACCAGCGAAGTTGCCCATAAGCGCCTGCGCTTTTATGAAACCATGGGCTTTTGCGCGAACCCCTGGGCGCATCGCCATCCGACCTATCATCAGGGCATCGCCGATCATGAACTGATCGTGTTGAGCTATCCGCTGCCGATTAATGAGGCGCAGTACCAGCGCTTTGCGCAGGATTTGCGTTTGGTGGTCATGGAGCAGGCTGGCGCGGTCAAGGTTTTATAGCCCGGACAAGGCGCGTCAAGCGCCGCCTCCGGGAAGCAGCGCGCAATGTCAT
>NZ_JBEAFQ010000024.1:0-8683 GCF_040062275.1 Klebsiella sp. GW_Kp182
GGCCCGCAGACGATGATGAACCCGTAGCCCGGTCAGCGCAGCGCCACCGGGGAAGCACACCGCAGATGACGGTGAGTTGTCCGGAACCACAGACGGCGCGTTACCCGTAGCCCGGGTAAGCGCAGCGCCACCCGGGAACAGGCTATGCCTCAGCCGAGGACCGCCGTGCCCAGACGGCAGGTGCAGCAGCGTCGTCCCCGCTCGTCGAACACCGCAATTTCCCAGCTCTGGCCCTGACGCCCCAGGTGCAGCGCCCGGCATTCGCCGCGGACTTTGCCGCTGGAGACCGCCCGGTGATGGGTGGCATTGAGCTCGGTCCCCACTACGCACTGCCCCTCTTCGGTCATCAGCCACCCGGCCATCGAGCCCAGGGTTTCCGCCAGCGCCGCGGAGGCGCCGCCGTGCAGCAGCCCGAACGGCTGATGGGTTCGCGCGTCGACCGGCATTTCCGCTTCCAGCAAGCCCTCCTCAAGCCGGGTATAAACGATGCCCAGATGCGCCACCATCGTATTGACGCTGGTCGCGTTGAGTTCATCCAGCGTCAGCTGACGTTTCCAGGCCATTTATGCCCCCAGCGTCGAGCCGCCGTCCACCACGATATCCTGCAGCGTGATATGGCTGGCGTGGTCGGAGGCGAGGAACAGAATGGTATTGGCAATCTCCTGCGGGCGGGCGATTTTGCCCAGCGGAATGCCCAGCTTAAACTGCTCACCGAAGCCGCGAATGCGCTGCTGCTCAGCGTCATCGCTCACCCACAGCGTCCGCTGCATATCGGTATCGGTAGAGCCAGGAGAAACCAGATTACAGCGTACGCCGCTGCCCGCCAGCTCCAGCCCGACGGTCAGCGCCAGGCTCTTCAGCGCCGCCTTTGATGCGCCGTAGGCGCTCATGCCAATGCGCGGCGTATGCGCAGCGTCGGACGCCACGGTCACAATCGCCCCGCCTTTTTGGCGGCGGAACTGCGCCATCGTCTGCTGGAACAGGTTAAACGCCCCGCCAACGTTAACGGCAAAGGTCTGCTGCCAGTCTTCCTGGCTCAGCGCATCGGTCGCCCCCATCCGCAAAATACCGGCGGCATTGACCAGCACATCCAGCCGCGCGATCCCTGCCAGCAGGCGGCCGCACGTCTGCGCCACCTGCTGCGCGTCGGCAACGTCCAGCGTCTCGGTGGCGAACGGGTAGCTTTCGCCGTCGAACGCCAAATCAAACCCGGTTACCTGCGCGCCGGCCTCAACGAACGCCAGGGCGGTGGCGTAGCCGATCCCCTTGCCCGCGCCGGTGATCCACACGGTCCGGCCGTGAAAATCGAGCCCGTTCATTATTTCACCTCGCGGGAAAGCAGCGCCCACCAGGCATCAATGGTCGGATTTTTCGCCAGCACCACGAAGTCGATATCGCCGTGCACTTTACGCCAGCGGGCGGCGAGCGCCATCATGCGTACCGAATCCAGGCCGTAGTCGATCAGGTTTTCGTCATCCATCGGTTCGTCGGATTCATCCAGCAGCGGCAGCACCAGCGCCCGCAGCGCCGCTTTCGATGCCGGCAGCGGCAGCAGCTCTTCGGTCATCACCACTCGACCGGAGCGACCCGCCACGTAGTTGAGCGCCATCAGGTGCTCCTCGCGGCTGAAATCGGCCAGCGCGTCGGCAACGAAGAACGGCTTAATATCGCGCATAAACGCATCGGTCGCAGTGGTCATGCAGCCGATATGGGCATATACGCCGGTGATGATTAGCTGATCGCGCCCCGCCTCTTTCAGCATCTCCTCCAGCGGCGAGCGATGAAACGCGCTGTAGCGCCACTTCACCAGCACGGTGTCGTTGTCGTCCGGCGCAAGCGCGGCAATCACCTGCTGCTGTTCCGGCGAACGGGTCAGGCCCGGCCCCCACATGTCGTTCAGCAGCGCGCGGTCTTCATCGCTCTGCTCTTTCGGCTGGGCGGTGTAAAAAACCGGAATATGGTTCTGTTTGCAGAACTCGCGCAGGGCGGCGATGTTGGCCACCACTTTCTCCATCATCGCGCTGTTTTCGCCCCAGAAGTTAAGGAAATACTCCTGCATATCGTGGATCAACAGCGCGGCACGGGACGGCTCAAATGCCCAGTTCACTTTATTCGCCGGGATATCGCTGGCTTCCGGCAGCGCGTAAGCCTGTAATTTTGGGATTGCCATTCTGTCTTCTCCTTCAGCCCAGCTTGCGTTCAGCCAGCCACTGACGTAATTGTTTTTTATCGACTTTGCCCACCGGCGTCAGCGGCAGCGCATCAACGCACTCCACGCGGTCCGGCAGTTTAAATTCTGCGACCCCTTGTTCCCGCAGGAAGCGGCGTACCGCCACCGCGCGCAGAGGCTCTTTTACCACCAGATATGCGCAGCTCTTTTCCCCCAGCAGGCTATCTTCCATGCTGACCAGCGCGACGTGGATCACCGCCGGATGGCGCAGCAGCAGGTTTTCAATCTCTTCCGCCGCGATCTTCTCGCCGCCGCGGTTGATCTGATCTTTTTCCCGCCCCTGCACGGTGATATAGCCATCTTCATCGATCGAGATCAGATCGCCAGAGCAGTAGAAACCATCGGCATCAAAGGCCTCGGCATTATGCTGCGGGCTCTTGTAGTACCCGCGGAAGGTGTAAGGGCCACGGGTCATCAGGCGCCCGACTTCGCCGCGCGGCAGCGGATTACCCTGCGCATCGGCCACCCACACTTCGTCATCAGGACACATCGGGCAGCCCTGGGTATTGATAATGCGCTCGGGGCTGTCGTTGAGGCGGGTATAGTTCACCAGCCCCTCCGCCATGCCGAAGACCTGCTGGAGCTGACAGCCGATTTCCGCCGGAATACGCGCGGCAAGGGTCGCGGACAGGCGCGCCCCACCTACCTGCAGCAGCCGCAGCGACTGCAGACGGGCATTGCTGCCGGACTCATGGATCTCCTGTAACCACAGGCTTACCGCCGGCGGAACCAGCGAGGTCAGGTTAATCTGGTGCTTTTCGATCAGCGGGAAGCAGAGGGTGGCGCTCGGGTCGTGCGCCAGCACCACCACGCCGCCGGCGAGGAAGACGCCGAGTGAACCCGGCGAGCTCATCGCGTAGTTGTGGGCGGCGGGAAGCGCGTTCAGATAGCGCGTTTCGGCGCTTACGCCGCACAGCTGGTTGCTGCGGCGAATGCTGTATTCGTAGTCGTTATGAGTACGCGGAATGAGCTTCGGCGTACCGGTGCTGCCGCCGGAGAGCTGGAAAAAGGCCACTTCGTCAGCGGGCGTCGGATGCGCGACGAAATTATCGTCAGGCCGCGCGATGGCCGCCGCCAGGCTGCGTTCGCCGCCGTCGTTCAGCAGCAGGGCCACGCGTACCGACGCATGCTGGGCGACAAAAGCGTTAAGAAAATCATCATCGGCAAACAGCGCGTGTTCGCGGTCGGCAATCAGCAAAGCGGGTTCAATCTGCGCGGCGTAGGCGTTCAGCTCGCTACGCTGGTGGCTGAACAGCGCGTTGACCGGCGCAACGCCGATACGCAGCAGCGCGAAGAAGGTGATATAAAATTCCGCAACGTTGCCCAGCTGCACCAGCGCCGTTTCGCCGCGCTTCAGGCCCTGACGCTGCAGCGAGGAGGCGAGGTTATCCACCAGGCGGTTGAATTCACGGTAGCTGTAGCTTTTGTCGCCGTCGATAATCGCGGGAGCGTCGTTTTCCGCATGACGGGTAATCAGATGGGTTAGCGGCAGATCCTGCCAGTAACCTTTTTGCCGATAGCGGGCCGCAAACTCTTCCGGCCAGCGGGTAAATTCGATCATCATAGTCCCTTATTGCAAGCCGAATACGTTCAGCATGGTGGTCAGTTTGACGCCGGTTTCGCGCCACTCGCCTAGCGGCGAAGAGGCCGGGACGATACCTGCGCCAGCAAATAGCCGCAGGGTGCGCTGCTGCAGGCGCGCGCAGCGGATGGTCACCACCCACTCGCCGTTGCCTTCATCATCGCACCAGCCGACGATGCCGCCGAACAGCTGACGGTCGAACGGCTCCAGTTCGTTAATCAGGCGTTTCGCCGCCTGATGCGGGAAGCCGCTCAGCGCCGGCGTCGGGTGCAGCAGGCAGGCCAGCGACATGGCGTTCTCATTTGCCAGCGCGGTGCCCTGAATCTGCGTCGCCAGATGCCACAGGGTCGGCGTGGTGATCAGCTGCGGAGAGTCCGGCAGGGAGAGTTCGCTGCTGCGCGGCGCTAATACGGCCTTCATCGCCTGGGTCACCAGCTCATGTTCGTGGCGGTCTTTTTCCGATGCCAGCAGCCTGTGCCCCGCTTCGCGGTCCAGCACATCGTCCGGCTGGCGACGGGCCGAACCGGCCAGCGGCAGAGAGCTGAAATGCGCGCCTTCTTTACGCAGCAGCAGCTCCGGGCTGGCGCCCAGCAGCACGCCGCCGTCCGAGAGCGGCACGTGGAAGTTATAGCTGGCCGGGTTCTGGGCGATCAGGCGCTCGAGCAGCGCCCCGCTATCAACCCGTTCGCGGGTGGTGATATCAATCAGGCGCGAGAGGACCACTTTGTCCACTTCCGGCGTCGCGGTGAGGGCCGCCGCGCGCGCCACCATCGCCATGAAGGTGTCCTGTTCGGGGATCTCCCGGCGCTGCACCACGTCCATCGGCTGTTGCCCGGACGCATAGCGCGCGGAGTGCTGCTTTTCAGTGCGGGAGAACGCTGTCCAGCTCGCGGGGATAAACAGCTCGGAAGGCTCACTGGTATCGAACGGAATGGCGCCGACCATCACAGGCTTTGCGATCCCGGCAGCCCGCGCCGCTTTAAACGAGGCCGCTATTTTTTGCTGAAACTCCCCGTCCGGATTATCGCCGTCGGCGGCCGGATGAGAGAATCGGCTAAAGCAGCCAGCGGTGGTGAAGCTGCGGTACGGCGACATAAAGAAGAAGCTTTCCGGCGGCAGAGTCATTTTTTTCTCCCGTACTTCCTCAGCCAAAGACGTTTCCATATCATCCTCCAAAAACGATAAAGATATTACGAATAATTATCATTTATATTTTGGTTGGGTAACCTAAAAGGTATTGCGCGCTATGTCAACCGTACAGGTAGCATGTTGTGCGACTTAAGCTTGCATCGACGCCGCTCACAGCTGAAAATGAGAAGCATTTATCACTACTTAACCAGGATGCGAATACGTGAATTTCTCCACCTTTTGCCGCCGTACCCTCCTCGCCAGCGGCCTGGCGATTTTCGGAATTAGCTCAGCGCTGGCGGCAGACTGGCCGCGTCAGATAACCGACAGCCGGGGACCCCATACGCTGGAAAGCCAGCCGCTGCGTATAGTTTCCACCAGCGTGACGCTGACCGGCTCGCTGCTGGCGATTGACGCGCCGGTGGTGGCCAGCGGGGCCACGACGCCCAATAACCGCGTCGCCGACGGTCAGGGATTTTTACGCCAGTGGAGCGATGTGGCGAAAGCGCGCAAGCTGTCGCGCCTCTATATTGGCGAACCGAGCGCTGAGGCCGTCGCGGCGCAAATGCCGGATCTCATTCTGATTAGCGCCACCGGCGGCGATTCGGCGATGATGCTCTACGACCAGCTTTCCACCATCGCCCCGACGCTTATCATTAACTACGATGATAAAAGCTGGCAGGCCCTGCTGACCCAACTGGGGGAGATTACCGGCCACGAAAAACAGGCGGCGGAGAGAATCGCGGAGTTTGATAAAAAGCTGGCGGCGCTGAAAGAGAAAATGAAGCTGCCGCCGCAGCCGGTCACCGCGCTGGTCTACACCGCCGCGGCCCATAGCGCCAATATCTGGACCAAAGAATCCGCTCAGGGACAGCTGCTCGAGCAGCTGGGCTTTACCCTCGCCGACCTGCCCGGCGGGCTGCATGCCAGCCAGAGCCAGGGAAAACGGCATGATATCGTGCAGCTGGGCGGGGAAAACTTAGCCGCCGGACTTAACGGCCAGAGCCTGTTCCTGTTTGCCGGCGACCAAAAGGACGCCGACGCGATTAACGCTAACCCGCTGCTGGCGCATCTGCCCGCCGTTGAAGGCAAACGCGTTTATCCGCTGGGGACGGAAACCTTCCGCCTGGATTACTACAGCGCCGTACTGGTGCTGCAGCGCTTAGCGGCCCTCTTTGCGTAAGCCACGCTTCCCGGCGCCGGTCGCCGGGATCTCATCGCGCCTCATTTCATATATCATCGCGTTGTTATAACAGGCTTTTTCACCGTTTAACGCCCTATCACCCTCATCGCCCATCAGCCGAAATATCATCGTTTCAGTTGTTATTTTGTGATTAGCCCCGGCCGCCGCGTTGCCCGATTATCTGCCCCACACCGCTTGAGGTGGTCATTCAACACAGAAGGAAATTAACGTGGCAACGAGCAAATTGATTAAGGGCGATACGCTGACCGAAACCAGCAACGCCGCAGACGGCTTTAACCCGGCAACAGAAGTGAGCGCATACAGCTATACCTCCGCTCGCGTCGCTAAACCGGTCTATAACAAATACAAAGCCTCCACCACCAAACCCAAAGTCTTCGGCTACTACACCGACTGGTCACAGTATGATGGTCGTCTGCAGGGCGATAATTCAAAAGATAACCGCGGTCGCGGCTACGACCTGACCAACGTTTCTCCTACCGCCTACGACAAAATCATCGTCGGTTTCGTCGGCGTGACCGGCTTCCACAAAGTAGACAACCTGTGGCGCGACGTGGTTGCCGAAGGTGCCGATCAGTGCGGAAAAGTGAAGTACGAGCCCACCTTCCTCGACCCGTGGGGCGACTTCCAGTCTTACGTTAACGTTGGCCACACCGTCAGCGGCTGGGATGTCGATCCGAAGACCGTGACCCAGAGTAATACTAAAGGCCTGCTCGGCGGCCTGCGCGATCTGCAGGCCAAAGCGAAGCAGCAGGGCCACGACCTGGTGCTGTCCATGAGCATCGGCGGCTGGAGTATGAGTAACGGTTTCCATGAAACCGCCGCGTCTGACGCCTCGCGTAAGGTCTTTGCCAAAGGCGTGGTAAAACTGTTCAAGCAGTTCCCGATGTTCAGCGAAGTGGACATTGACTGGGAATATCCGAATGCCGAAGGCGCTGGCAACCCGTACGGCCCGGAAGACGGCGAGAACTACGCCCTGCTGATTGGCGAACTGCGTAAGCAGCTGGACGCCGCAGGCCTGAGCAACGTCAAAATCTCCATTGCCAGCTCGGCGGTGGTCAAGACGCTCGGCTACTCTAACGTCAATGCGCTGCTGGAAGCGGGCCTGTACGGTATCAACGTGATGACATATGACTTCTTCGGTACCCCGTGGGCGGAGAGCGTGACCCACCACACCAACCTGAAGGCGCTGGAAGAAGGCGGCTGGGGAGTGGATACCGTTGTCGGCCATCTGCTGTCCGAAGGCTTCCCGGCAGAGCGAATCAACATTGGTTACGCTGCCTACACCCGTAACGGGCGCAACGCGGAGCTGGAATCCCTGTCCCCGCTGAAAGGCACCTATAGCCCGGGCACCGGCACCACCGTAGGCTCCTTCGAATCGGGTACCACCGAATGGTACGACATCATTTATAACTACCTGGATCTGGAAAACCAGAAAGGCCGTAACGGCTTCAACGTCTACACCGACAAGGTTGCCGACGCGGACTACCTCTACAACCCTGACAGCAAACTGTTCATGTCCCTGGATACGCCGCGCACGGTGAAAGCCAAGGGCGAATACGCCGCCAGCCTCGGCCTGGGCGCGCTGTTCACCTGGACAATCGACCAGGACAACGGCGTGCTGGTTAACGCCGCCCGTGAAGGTCTGGGCTATGAAATAGCGTCTGAAGTTATCGATATGGAGCCGTTCTATTTCGAAGGCATCAACGTCGACCCGGCGGATGAACCGGCTGAACCGGAGGAAGAGGAGGAGGATACCGTCCAGCCTGAACCGTCGGTAAACCATGCGCCGAAAGCCGCTATCGAACTGATGGTGGTAGGCGGCTCCCGCGTGCGCCTTTCCGGCGAAAAATCTTCTGATGAAGATAACGACGAGTTGACCTTTAGCTGGGGCGTGCCCGCGGCGATCAACGTCGCCGATAAAACCGCGGCGGTCATTGAGTTCGATGTGCCGAAAGTGGCTGCGGATACCGAGTACACCTTCACCCTGTTCGTGCGCGATACCTGGGGTGAACCGTCAACGCAGCAGCGCTTTGTGCTCTCCGTCGTCGCCGCGACTCAGACTGATGATACCGAGGACGAGCCGGCTGACGACCAGGATCGCACCGATGATACGCCTCAACCGGCAGATGATGATGCTGTTCCTTCTGACGAAACCACGCCTTACCCGCTGTGGAATGCCAGCACCGTCTATGGCAGCAACTGGGGCAGCTTTGAAATCGTGAGCTGGAAAGGCCATAACTACCAGGTGAAATGGTGGTCTCAGGGCAACCAGCCGGATCTGAACTGCGGTCAGTTCCAGGTCTGGAGCGATCTCGGCGCGTACTAAGCGTAAATCGTCACTGACGAGTGATAGCCAGCCCCGGAGCAATCCGGGGCTTTTTATTATCGCTCTTTTCGGTTTTCCCGGTGGCGCTACCGGGCAACTGCAGGTCGGTAGCCTGGGTTGCTCCGGGATGAATGCATCGGTGCGGCTTCTTCCCGGGTTGCGCTGCGCTTACCCGGGCTACGGGTCCACCGCCGTCTGCGGGCCGGTAGCCCG
>NZ_JBEAFQ010000025.1:0-8356 GCF_040062275.1 Klebsiella sp. GW_Kp182
TCAGGCCCTGATAGCCGCTTGATATAAACCGTCCAACATTATGGGGTCAGTTCATCAGGGCCGGTTTTTTTATCTGCGCGCTTTAAGTTGTAAATGACGCAGAAATGAAAAGACCGGGAATTATCCCGGCCTTCAGCATCTGGCGCGCTAAGCGCGAAAACGATCAGCGACTACGGAAGACAATGCGGCCTTTGCTCAGGTCGTACGGGGTCAGCTCAACAGTCACTTTGTCGCCCGTCAGAATGCGGATGTAGTTTTTACGCATTTTACCGGAAATATGCGCAGTTACCACGTGACCGTTTTCCAGTTCTACGCGGAACATAGTGTTAGGCAGCGTATCAAGTACGGTGCCCTGCATTTCAATATTGTCTTCTTTGGCCATCTAGTCCTCTGGGGTATCACTACCGTAGTTTTGAACCGGCAAGATAATGCCGAAGTTCAGCAAGTATGTAAAGTTTTACGTCAAATCGCCGAAGTAGTTTTGGCGCATTACCCGTAATTCACGCGGATAAACCGGGTGACAGGCGCAAACGTAAAGGGGGAGTGACAGAACAATGGGTGTTATCTGACTCTTATTATTCCCAAACGGCGGCGGGGCAACGGGCAGAAGCTACTCTACCGCGCAATTATAACATCCCAACAAAAAATGTGCTGAAAACATTTATGCTTCTCCTGCAAATAGCATCCTTGGTACCCAGAATCGCTCCGGCAGACGATACGTCCGCAGCACGGAAAGATAGTCGAGGTAATCGCGGCGGGGAATTTCCACTGCGCCCAGCGACGCCGTATGCTTATTCAGCACCTGACAATCGATTAATTTTCCGCCATCCTGCGAAAATATCTGGCTAAAGACCAGCAGCGCGGTTTTAGAGGCGTTTTCGGCACGGCTGAACATCGACTCTCCGCAAAACAGCGCGCCCTGCGCGACGCCGTACATCCCGCCGACTAATTCCTTTCCCTGCCATACTTCAACAGAATGAGCATGTCCCAGCTCATGCAGCTGGTGGTACGCCTGAACGATCCCCGGCGTTATCCATGTTCCCTCATCGCGGTGGTCGGCGCAGCCCTCGATAACCTGACCAAAGGCGTGATTCAGCGTGACGCGATAAGGCGAGCGCTGATGGAAACGCTTCATGCTGCGGCTGAGATGAAATTTCTCTGGCCACAGTACCGCTCGCGGATCGGGGGACCACCACAAAATAGGGTCGCCGGGCGAAAACCACGGAAAAATACCGCGCTGATAGGCCATCAGTAAACGCGCCGGGCTAAGATCGCCGCCCAGCGCTAACAGGCCATTAGGTTCGCGTAAAGCGCCTTCCGGGGAGGGGAAGGCGATGGAATGATGAGAGAGCTGAACCAGCCGCATTTTTACCTCAACGCATCAGGCAATGATTCAATAGTAGCCTACAGGCGCTGCTTAAACTGGTAGTAACGCCCCTGTTCAGCCAGCAGTTCTGCGTGACTACCTTGCTCAATAATCTTCCCGTTGTCCATGACTATTATCTGATTAAAACGCGCCAGTCCGCGCAGACGATGGGTTACCATTAACACAGTTTTTTCACGCATCACTTCCGCCAGTAAATCAAGGATTTGACTTTCGGTCGTCGCATCGAGGCCTTCAGTAGGTTCATCAAGCAGCATGACCGGCGCATCGTGAAGCAGGGCGCGGGCGATAGCCAGCCTGCGCAGCTCGCCGCCGGAAAGCTGACGGCCGCCTTCACCCAGCCAGCTATTCAGACCGCTATCTTCCAGTAATTTCGCTAAGCCGACGCGTTCAAGCGTTTGGGCAAGTCGGGCATCGCTGGCTCCGGGAGAAGCCAGCAGCAGGTTGTCGCGCAGCGTAGCGCTGAACAGATGTACGCGCTGCGGCACGACGCTCATCGCCCGGCGCAGCGTCGCCTCATTAAACTGCCCCAGCAGCTGATTGTTGAGTAAGATTTCCCCTTCAGCCGGATCCCAGGCGCGGGTCAGCAGCTGCAGCAGGGTCGATTTACCGCAGCCTGTTCGTCCGAGGATGGCGATATGCTCTCCGGCCTCGATCTGCAATGACACTTTCTCCAGCGCGGGGGAGGGCTGCTGCGGATAGCTGAAGGTGACCTGATGTAAGCGTAACGAGACGCGATCCAGCGTCTGGCCTTCGCCCTGAGGGAAGGCCACTTCCGGCTCTTGCTCGGTAATTTGCGTGATGCGCTTTGCGGAGGCGATCACCTGCCCTAAATGCTGAAATGCGCCGGTTACCGGCGCCAGCGCTTCAAACGCCGCCAGCGCGCAGAAGACAAACAGCGCAATCAGCGCCCCTGGCTGAGTATCGCCGCCAACGCCCGCGGAGGCGAGCCACAGCATAGCGATAACCGCAATTCCGCCAATCAGCAGCATCAGCGCCTGAGAGAGCGCGGTGAGCTCAGCCTGGCGACGCTGCGCATCCAGCCAGCGCGCTTCCGTTTTTTCCATTTGCTGCCGGTAGCGGTCGCTGGCGTTGAACAGCATGAGTTCCGCCTGTCCCTGGAGCCATGAGGTCAGATGCTGGCGATATTGCCCGCGAAGCCGGGTTATGCTTTCACCTGCGGGTTTACCTGCGCGATAGAACAGCGGCGGCATCACCAGCAGGGTGAGCAGCATAATACCACCGAGGGTCAGGGCCAGAGTGACGTCCAGCACGCTCAACCCTACGGTGACGACCAGGATCACCACCAGCGCGCCTACCAGCGGTGATATGACGCGCAAATAGAGATGATCCAGGGTATCGACATCTGCAACCACCCGGTTAAGCAGCTCGCCCTGACGAAAACGCGCCAGCCCGGCGGGGGAGAGCGGCAGCAGCTTACTGAAGGTAAAGACCCGCAGGTGCTGCAGAACGCGGAAGGTGGCGTCATGGCTGACCAGACGCTCAAAGTAGCGGCCCGCGGTGCGAATAATCGCCGCGCCGCGCACGCCCGCGGCTGGCAGCATATAGTTAAAGCTGTAGATGCCCGCCACGCCAACGACGGCTGATGCCGACAGGAACCAGCCGGATAGCGTTAATAAGCCAATGCTGGCCAGCAGCGTCACGATCGCCAGCACGATACCGAGCAGCAACAGCCATTTGTGTCGTTTGTACAGCGCCAGGTAAGGCCATAATGCGCGCATTTAAATCTCCTCCTGACGATGAGCGAGCAGGGTCGCGAAGGGGCCGCCAGCGGCCGCCAGCTGCGAATAGCTGCCTTGCTCAACAATTCGACCATCCTGCATAACCCAGATCGCATCCCAGTTCGCCAGTCCTTCCAACTGATGGGTAACCATTAACGTGGTTTGCTGCGTTGATGCATTGGTCAGCGCCTGCATCACGCGCTGTTCGCTATGCGCGTCAAGGCTGGCGGCAGGCTCATCAAGCAGCAGCAGACGACAGGGCACCAGCAGCGCTCGTGCGACGGCGACGCGCTGAGCCTGCCCGACCGACAGCCGGCCGGCCTGATCGCCAACAGGCGTATTAATACCCTGCGGCAGAAGAGAGACGAACTCGCTAACCCAGGCTTTATCCAGCGCAAGCTGCAGCTGCGCTTCGGTGGCTTCAGGGCAGGAGAGCAGGACGTTTTCGCGCAGCGTCGCCGCGGGCAGCTGTGGATTTTGCCCGACCCAGCTCAGGAGACGACGCCAGCGGTCCGCATCCAGACTCTTTAACTCGACGCCATTGACCTTGAGCGAGCCGTCATAGGGAAGAAAACCCGTTAACGTATTCAGTAGCGAGCTTTTGCCCGAGCCGCTTTGCCCAACCAGCACCACGCGTTCACCGGCGCGCAGGGAAAAATTCAGCGGCCCGGCCAGCACTTTCCCTTCGGGAGACTTAATCAGCAGGTCGCGAGCTTCAAGGCTTACCGTTTCATCATCTTTTAATGCCTTTTCCCCACGCTCTGCCTGCGCCAGCGGCGCTTCCATAAAGGTCTTCAGGCTATCGGCGGCGCCAATCGCCTGCGCTTTCGCATGATAAAAGGTGCCTAAATCGCGCAGTGGCTGGAAAAACTCAGGAGCCAGAATCAGGGCGAGGAAACCGGACATCAACGTCACCCCGGCGCCGTAATGGCCAAAGTTGAGCTCTCCCAGATAGGAAAAACCAAAGTAAACGGCGACCAGCGCAATCGACAGCGAGGTGAAAAACTCCAGGACACCGGAGGAGAGAAACGCCAGGCGCAGCACTTCCATTGTTCGCTGGCGGAAATCCTGCGAGGCCTCGCGTATGTTGTCCGTCTCCGCTTCGCCGCGATGAAAAATACGCAGCGTTTCCATACCGCGCAGGCGATCGAGAAAATGGCCGCTTAAACGCGCCAGAGCGAGAAAGTTGCGCCGGTTGGCATCAGCCGCGCCCATTCCCACCAGCGCCATAAACAGCGGAATAAGCGGTGCGGTACCCAGCAGAATCAGCGCCGCGGCCCAGTTGATGGGGAAAATCGTGATAACAATCAGCAACGGTACAGAGGCGGCCAGCGTCATCTGCGGCAAATAGCGAGCATAGTAGTCATGCATATCGTCGATCTGCTCAAGGATCAGCGTGGCCCAGCTACCCGCAGGTTTGCCCTGTATCCACGCCGGTCCCGCCTGCTGTAAACGATCCAGAACCTGACGGCGGATCTCAAGGCGGATATGTTGACCGGCCTGAAAACCCACTCTTTCACGCAGCCAGACCACCCAGGCGCGCAGCACAAAGACCAGCACCAGTAGCGTAAAGGGCAGCAGCAGCGCCGTCGCGGGGATATTTTCCATAATCATGCGATGGAGGATCCTCGCCAGGAACCAGGCCTGGGCGACGATCAACAGGCCGCTAACGACGCCCAATACGCGGGAAATCATCAACCAGCGACGGGAGATAATGCTTTGATCTTTTAACCAACGGGTTAACTCTTGTTGACGGGTTTTATTCATTGCGCGCTTAGCAGGTGTAGTTATGAGTTTTTTGGGCACGGCAATGTTACAACGAGGCAAAAATAAAGGCGACTTTTCGTCGCCTTCTTTACCTTTGTTACTGACTTGTAAAGATTATTTGCAAGCGTCGGCTAAACCATCCAGATAGCGCTCCGCGTCCAGCGCTGCCATGCAGCCGGTACCCGCAGAAGTAATCGCCTGACGGTAGATATGATCCATCACGTCGCCGGCGGCGAAGACGCCCGGGATGCTGGTCTGGGTGGCGTTGCCGTGGATGCCGGACTGGACTTTAATGTAGCCGTTTTCCAGCTCCAGCTGACCGGCGAAAATTGCCGTGTTCGGGCTGTGGCCGATAGCCACGAACAGCCCCGCAACCTCCAGGGATTCAACGTTATCCGCATTCTGGGTATCGCGCAGACGCAAGCCGCTTACGCCCATCTGGTCGCCGGTCACTTCTTCCAGCGTACGGTGGGTGTGCAGCACGATATTGCCGCTCTCCACTTTGTCCATCAGGCGTTTGATAAGGATTTTTTCCGCGCGGAAGCCGTCACGACGGTGGATCAAATGCACTTCGGAAGCGATGTTAGACAGGTACAGCGCCTCTTCGACGGCCGTATTGCCGCCGCCGATGACGGCAACCTTCTGGTTACGATAGAAGAAACCGTCGCAGGTCGCACAGGCAGACACGCCGCGGCCCTTAAACGCTTCTTCCGAGGGAAGACCCAGATAGCGTGCTGAAGCGCCGGTGGCAATAATCAGGGCATCGCAGGTGTATTCGCCGCTGTCGCCGACCAGGCGGAACGGACGGTTTTGCAGGTCGACGCTGTTGATATGATCGAAAATAATTTCGGTTTCAAATTTGGTGGCATGTTCATGCATGCGCTCCATCAGCAGCGGTCCGGTCAGATCGTTAGGATCGCCTGGCCAGTTTTCCACTTCCGTGGTGGTGGTCAGCTGACCGCCTTTTTCCATTCCGGTAATCAGTACCGGCTGCAGATTTGCGCGCGCTGCGTAGACCGCAGCGGTGTATCCCGCAGGTCCAGAACCAAGAATAAGCAGTTTACTGTGTTTGGCCGTGCCCATGAGATCCTCATAATTTATTGGCATACATGAGCTGGATTGTAGGGAATTTGTGGACGTAAAAAAAGAGCGCGGCGGTTTTGTTAACGATATGTGCAATAGAAGCTGCCGATTAATCGGCGATTTAACGAACGAAGAATATAACTAATTCTACTGTTAGCGAGACAATTATAAGAGGAAAACATGAGAATCAACCGGGGAGGATTATGAATATCTGGCATCTTGTACTAAAAATCGATGTTTTGCTTTGACAATCCCCTGTGCTTTTGCGAAAACATTCATGGAAGAAGAAAAGCAGTGTTTCGCGTGTGGCGAATTTTCATGCACGCAAATGCCATTTTTATCCGGGTTAGCGAAATCTACGCATGGTGTGGACAGACGCCATGCGTGATGTCGGTGACTGCCGTCAGGCAACGGGCTTCTCACGTACCCCTGGGTTACCCAACGTCGTACGGGTGATAACAGGATGGACTCTGGCAGTGAAGGCTCAGAGTCGGAACAGGAGTAGGGAAGGAATACAGAGAGACAATAATAATGGTAGATAGCAAGAAGCGCCCTGGCAAAGATCTCGACCGCATTGATCGTAATATTTTGAATGAATTGCAAAAAGACGGGCGTATTTCCAACGTCGAGCTTTCTAAACGGGTGGGACTTTCTCCGACGCCTTGCCTTGAGCGCGTGCGTCGACTGGAAAGACAGGGTTTTATTCAGGGCTATACAGCGCTGCTCAACCCGCACTATCTGGATGCATCACTTCTGGTATTTGTTGAGATTACTCTGAATCGTGGCGCGCCGGATGTGTTTGAGCAATTTAACTCCGCTGTGCAAAAACTTGAAGAAATTCAAGAGTGTCATCTGGTTTCCGGGGATTTTGACTACCTGTTGAAAACCCGCGTACCGGATATGTCAGCGTATCGTAAATTACTGGGCGAGACCTTGCTGCGCCTGCCGGGCGTAAATGACACCCGTACCTATGTGGTAATGGAAGAAGTCAAGCAGAGTAATCGTCTGGTAATCAAGACGCGCTAACACGGAACAGGTGCAAAATCGATGTAGTTTGATTACACTCCTGTTAATCCATACAGCAACAGTGCCGGGGAGACCCGGCACTGTTGTCCGTTTTAGCCGAAGGCAGGAAACAGCCTGATACCTGGAGAGCCTTTCTTGAGCCAGGAATACACTGAAGACAAAGAAGTCAAATTCACAAAGCTGAGTAGCGGACGCCGGCTCCTTGAGGCGTTACTCATTCTTTGCTCCCTTTTTGCCATCTGGTTGATGGCGGCCTTACTCAGCTTTAATCCCTCGGATCCTAGCTGGTCGCAAACGGCGTGGCATGAGCCTATTCACAACATAGGCGGGACGCCGGGAGCCTGGCTTGCCGATACGCTATTTTTTATTTTTGGCGTAATGGCCTATACCATTCCGGTCATCATTATCGGCGGCTGCTGGTTTGCCTGGCGTCATCAAGAAAACGACGAGTACATCGACTATTTCGCCGTCTCGCTGCGTTTAATTGGCGCGCTGGCGCTGATCCTCACTTCCTGCGGTCTGGCGGCAATCAACGCTGATGATATCTGGTATTTCGCCTCCGGCGGCGTGATCGGCAGTCTGTTGAGCACCACCCTGCAACCGCTGCTGCACAGCAGCGGCGGCACAATCGCGCTGCTCTGCATCTGGGCGGCAGGACTGACGCTATTTACCGGCTGGTCCTGGGTTAGCATTGCTGAAAAACTCGGCGGTGCGATTCTTTCTATTCTCACGTTTGCCAGCAACCGTACCCGTCGTGACGATACCTGGGTTGATGAAGGGGAATATGAAGATGATGAAGAAGAATATGAAGATGATGAACCCGCGAAGCCGCAGGGTTCTCGACGCGCGCGAATTTTACGCAGCGCCTTAGCTCGCCGCCAGCGTCTGGCTGAGAAGTTCTCTAATCCGATGGGGCGTAAGACCGATGCGGCGCTGTTCTCGGGTAAACGGATGGATGACGCCGAAGACGAGGTTCAGTACAGCGCCGGCGGTGCGCCTGTTGCCGCTGACGATGTCCTTTTTTCTGGCTCCAGCGCAGCGCGTCCGGCAAATGCTGATGATGTTCTGTTCTCCGGCGTCAGTGCGGCACGTCCCGGCGATTTTGACCCCTACGATCCTCTGTTGAACGGTCATAGCATTGCCGATCCGGTGGCTTTGGCCGCGCAGGATACCGCTGCGCCGCAGGCATGGTCTGAACCGCTGCCAGGGTATGAGGCTCAGCCGGTCTATCATCCGGAACAGGCCCCGGTACAGCAGCCAGCGTATCAGCCTGAACCGGCTTACCAGCCGCAGCATGCTTACCAGCCGGAACAGGCCCCGGTACAGCAGCCAGCATATCAGCCGGAACCGGCTT
>NZ_JBEAFQ010000026.1:0-6655 GCF_040062275.1 Klebsiella sp. GW_Kp182
CGTTGTTTCAGAGGCATATCGTAGCTGCACGAACACCGTCCCGGAGGCGGCGCTTATCGCGCCTGTCCGGGCTACTCCCCGCTGACGGCTGGAACCCCGTAGCCCCGGTAAGCGCAGCGCGACCGGGGAGAACGGCCGCTGATGCTTACCGGCTGCTCTGCAAAAACTGCCTGACGCGCTCAGAATCCGGGTTGGTGAAAAACTTCTCCGGCGGCGCTTTCTCAATCAACAACCCCTTCTCAAGAAACACCACCTCATCCGAGACCTGGCGCGCAAAGTCCATCTCGTGGGTCACCACCACCATCGTGTAGCCCTCGGCGGCCAGCGCCTTCATCACACCCAGCACCTCATTGACCAGCTCGGGGTCCAGCGCGGACGTCGGCTCATCAAACAGAATCACCTCCGGCGACATCGCCAGCGAACGGGCAATCGCCACCCGCTGCTTCTGTCCACCGGAGAGCGTAATCGGGTAAACGTCGGCTTTATGCGCCATCCCCACTTTCTCCAGCTGCTGCATGGCGATAGCTTTCGCTTCATCACGCTTCATCCCCTTCACGTGCAGCAGCGCTTCGCTGACGTTCTGCTGCACCGTCAGGTGCGGCCACAGGTTAAAGCTCTGAAACACCATGCCAACCCGCTCGCGGATTTTCGACAGCTGGCGATGGGACATCGCGCGGCCATTATGCTCATCAATCCCCAGCCGCTGGCCGCTGATGCGGATCTCGCCGCGATCCGGCTGTTCCAGCCAGTTCATGCAGCGCAGCAGCGTCGATTTACCCGACCCCGACGAGCCGAGAATGCTCACCACGGTCCCCTTTTCTACCGTCAGGTTGATATCACGCAGAACTTCCACGTTATCAAACTGTTTAGAGACGTTTTTGACGCTTACAGCAGTAGTATCAGACATGACTCATTCCTCTTCTGACTCCCCAGGCGCTCAGGCGTTTAATCAGCAGCTCCAGCAGGATGCTGATCGCCCAGTAGAGCCCAATCGCGACGATAAAAGAGTTAAACGGGATAAAATAGGTGGCCTGCACGCTGTTAGCCGCAGCGGTTATCTCCTGGACGGTGATAATGCTGAGGAAAGCGGTATCTTTCAGGCAGATAATCAGCTGGTTCCCCATCAGCGGGAGCGCGGAAGAGAGAATATTGGGCAGAATAATGCGGCGGAATATTTTGTAGCGCGAAAACCCCTGCGCGACCGCCGCCTCGATATAGCCACCGGAAAATACCCGCCGCTGGCTGCGCAAAATCTCAAAGAAATAGGCGCCGTGGTAGATAATTAAGGCAATTAAGCCGGCGGTCCAGGGCTCCATACTAATCCCCACTTGCGGCAGCCCGTAATAGAGCAAATAGGCGAGGATCAAAAAGGGAATCGCCCGCATTAAGCTGACAAAGGCAATAATAAGCCGGTTAAGGGTTTTCTTTTGATATTCGCTTAAATAGCACAGGACAACGCCGATAATTAATCCAGCAATTGCCGCGGTAATAAAAAGCTCAAGGGTGGCGAGTAAACCGGCAATAAAGCTGTCGCGCACCGACCAGATAACGGCCCACTGATTCATAGCACCTCCCGTATTTATCGTGCCAGACGCTTCGCTTTACGCTCGGCCATTCCCTGCAGTTTCAGCAGCAGGCCAATAATCACCACGTACAGCAGACCCGCCGCCAGGATTGGCGAAAGCGGTTCATAGGTGACCGAAGAAATCCGGTTGGTGACGCGCGTCAAATCCACCACGCCAATCACCGCAATGGCCGGACTGCCCTTAATCAGGAACGACATCTCGTTAACCAGCGCGGGCAGGCTTTCAATCCACATCTGCGGCAGCATGATGTAGCGGAAGTAGGCCCAGCGGCGCATCCCGACCGACTCCGCCGCTTCCCGCTGTTCGCGGGGAAAAGTGCGAAAGGCGTTGCGCCAGATTTCGGCGTTAAAGGCCGAGGTATTGAGCGTCAGCGCCACTATCGCTGCGACGTTTTTGTCGAGGTTAATCCCGACGGTCGGCAGAGAAAGAAACAGGAACAGCACCAGCGTGACCAGCGGCGTCGCGCGGGCGAGGCTGATATAGACCACCAGCAGCTGATCGATAACCGGAATGCGCAGCATGCGCACCAGCGCAATCAGCAGGCCAATCACCACCCCAAAGGCAATGGCGATGGCCGAAATCCAGAGGGTCGTCCATGCGCCTTCAATCAGTAACTGCCAGGAAATTGCATCCATGAAGCCCTCCTTCACTCAACGGGCGGCGGTTACCCGCCGCAGAACGCATTACAGACCGGCCAATTTATGGAACTGTTCCGGGCTGGTGATTGGCACGTTCGGAAGATCGTCATAGGTTTCGCCAAACCACTTTTTCTGGAGTTCCGCGAGCTTGCCGGTCTCCTTCATGTGGTTCATAAACTTGGTCATATAGGCCAGCAGCTGCGGCGAGTTTTTCGGGATCGGCCAGGCCATATAGCCCGGGCCGGATACCGCCAGACCTTTGGCGAACACCTTCGGCTTGGCCTTCGCCAGGTCGTTGACCGAGATAACCACGTTAATCACGTAGTCCAGGCGTTTGTTGGCAAGATCGGCGTAGGCTTCCGGGTAGGAGGGATACTCCACCACCGGCCCCAGCTTACCGCCGGTTTTCTCCAGCATCGCTTTCAGTTCCGGCAGCCTTGCCAGCAGCGCGCTGCCCGCCTGTACGCCCACCTTTTTCCCGCTCAGTTCGGCAATGGTGTTCAATGAATTATCGCCCGCGCGTTTGACAAAATAGTGCTGCGCTGACGCCCACGGCGGCGTGAAATCAAAGACCTTGAGACGGTCGTCGGTAATTACCGCGCCGGTTAAGGCCATATCGTATTGCCCGGTAGAAACCGCCGCCAGTAATCCGGTCCACGGCAAAATGCTCTGGTCGACGTTGAATTTCGCGTATTTGCGTAATTCATCGAGCATATCTTTGTTGAAGCCATCCGCCTGGCCGTTATTCATAAAGTTAAAAGGCGCGTAATCATCTTCGGTTGCGACTTTCAGGGTGCCGGATTTTTCTATTTCCGGAAGATCCGCGGCGGCTGCGTGATAAGAAAAGGCCATCGCCATGATGGCGCCCAGACAAATTGAACCTAATGATTTTTTCATTAATTCACCCCTAATTAATTCGCCAGACGTGTTCACTCCAGAACATGAAAAGGTTTTGCAAAATATGTGCCGACGGAAGTTCCGGTCCGCGACTGATGAATACGTTTTTACTGTAGGGAGCGTTTTAAATTTCCGGATAGAGCCAGATTCACCGCGCGGATGTGTCAGTCATTCTCAGGGTGGTATGGAATTTGCTCCAGTGTCTGTACTGTGCGTTTGAGTAAGGAGCCTGGCATGATCCGACACCTGTTACACGTTGATTTCGACCCGCGCCGCGGTTTGCAGGAGCAGGTGCGCGAGACGCTGATTAACGCCATTCTGGGCGGCATTTTTTCCGCCGACACGCCGCTCCCCTCCTGCCGCCAGCTGGCCAGCCAGCTGCGGGTCTCGCGCAACACCACGGCGCTGGTTTTTGAAGGGCTGGTTAACGAGGGATACCTCGTGAGTCGCCCGCGCAGCGGTTATTACCTGCATCCGGATTACCAGCACGCCAGCCCCTCTTCGGCGCCGGAAGCTGCACCGCAGGACGAGGGTTCTGCACCACGCTGGGGCACGCGGCTGCAAATCACCCCCAGCCAGCAGGAGTCGATTCTGAAGCCGGCCGGCTGGATGAACTACCGCTATCCGTTTATCTACGGCCAGCCGGATACCCGCCAGTTCCCGCTGGCGACCTGGCGCTCGGCGGCAAACTGGCTGCACGGCGGGGTGCGCGACCCGGAGTGGGTGGTGGATCACATCGATCGCGACGTGCCGATGCTGATTGAGCAGATCCGCACCCGGGTGCTGCCCAAACGCGGCATTGTCGCCTCGCCGGACGAGATTCTGATTACCCTCGGTTCGCAAAACGCGCTGTACCTGCTGACGCGCCTGCTGATGTCATCCAGCACGCGCGTTGGCGTGGAGAATCCCTGCTTTCGCGAGGCTATTAACACCTTTCTGCTTGCCGATACCGATATCGTGCCGCATCCGGTGGATGAACAGGGGATCGTCCTCAACGACGCCCCCTGCGATTACTACTACGTCACCCCCGGACACCAGGTGCCAACCGGGGTGGCGATGAGCAAAGCGCGGCGCGACCAGCTGCTGGAGCATGCCGCTCGCCATGATGCGGTGATTATTGAGGACGATTACGACTCTGAAAGTAACTTTATGCTCAACCCGCTGCCGGCGCTGAAGGCCAGCGATCGCTGCGGAAGAGTGATCTACGTGAGCAGCCTGTCAAAAGCGCTATCGCCGGGCCTGCGGCTGGGCTTTATGGTCGCTGACCCGGATCTGATTGACGAAGCCCGGGCGCTGCGGCGGCTGGTGTATCGTCATCCGCCGACCAATATTCAGTATCAGATGGCCCATTTCCTCGCCCAGGGCCACTATGAAACCCACCTGCGGCGCTACCATTACGACTCTGCCCAGCGCTGGGACCGTCTCAACAACGCGCTACAGCAGCATCTGCCGGAGTGCCGCATCATCCCCGGCAGCGAACACGCCAACGCGTTCTGGCTGGCCACGCCGGAGCAAATCAACACCCAGCAGCTGACCTGGCGCGCCGCCCACGCCGGGGTGCTGATTGAGCCCGGCGCGCGGCATTTTCTCAGCGACGCGCCGCCGGCTAATTTCTTCCGGATGGGGTTCCACGCCATTCACCCTGACGCCATCGAACAGGGCGTGGAGGTACTGCGCGGCCAGCTGGCGCAGATGGGCTGAACGCAGGGCCCCCAGCCTTAACGCGGCGGCCTCACGATGATAGCGACAAATAAGGATGAACGGCGGAAACAATAAGACCGACGGCAAAACACACAAACACGATGCCACCGGTTTTATTCAGCTTAACAAAGGCATTCCCGGACGACATTTTCGTTTTTACGCTGTGTGCGAAAAGGCCGTAGAGTGAATGAATGACAACCACCAGAATACAGAAGGTTATCGACAGCACGCTGAACTGCGGAATAAAGGGCTGCTGCGGATGAATAAACTGGGGAAACAGCGCCATAAAAAACACAATGGGTTTGGGATTAAACAACGACACCAGTACTCCCTGACGAAACCGCTGGCTGGCGGAAGGCATCGTTAAATCGGCAGAAGAGAGAGGTTGATTCAGCGCGCGGGGCACCGAGCGAAAGAGCTTTACGCCCAGATAGATCAGATAGGCCGCCCCAACCCCCTTGACTATCAACAGCGTCAGCTGAGAAGTGGTAATCATCACGCCAACGCTGCTGGCAGCAATAATCGATATGACGCCCATCCCCACCGCCACGCCGATAATCCCCGCCATTGCATTACGCAGATTATAATTCAGGGTGTTGGTCAGCGTCAGAAGCACTCCTGGCCCGGGGCTGGCAATGGTCAGGCTGGCAATCAGTATATAAAGGTAGAGCTGCTGCATTGAAAAAGGATCCTGTACAGAACAGGGCGCGGCTCCGCCCCTGAAATGATTAACAACGTCGTATCTTCAGGACGTGCGCTCGCTCAGCGTCAACAGCACAACCGTACTTGATGTGTTTTGTACACTACCGTAACAATTTTATATTGTCATCAAATTTAAAATTAACCCTATAAATCATAATAATAAAAAACAAACATTTATTTTAAGACTATTAACCCGCTATTTACCCCATAAAACGTTACTAATAAGTCACCCTATCGCTCGCCGCCGAAACGCTAGCGATATTGCTCATACTCCACGGCTTCGCGAACCTGGACTAGCGCCGCGCGCAGGCTATCGAAGGGAACGGAGCCGAGGGCGATGCGGATCGCCTGCGGAACGTTCGCTGTAACGCAAAAAGGCTCGGCGGTCGACACGGAAATATGGCGCTCCATCAGCGTTTTCGCCAGCCGATCGGCCCGACTCTCCTCGCCCAGAGGCAGCCAGACAAAATACGAATCCGGATGGCTGACGAAGGGAAGCGCGCCGAGAACCTCACGGGCAACCCCCTGCCGCCGCCGCGCATCCTGGCGTTTCTGCGCTTCAAAACGCGCCACCGTGCCGTCTTCAATCCAGGCGCAGATCAGCGAACTCACCAGCGAAGGGGTGTTCCACGTGGTGGCCCGTATAGCGCGCTCAATCTCCGGCCGATAGCGGGACGGGCAGACAACCGTCCCCACGCGCAGTCCGGTGGCGACGTTTTTCGAAAAACCGGTGATATAAACCGTGCTTTCCGGCGCATAGCTGGCCACCGGCGGCGGCGGATGGCAGGTGATTAGCTGGGCGCTGATTATGGCGCTGCCTTTTATGCTGGTGGCCTCGTGGATAACCCGGCCAGCGTCATGGGGCGCTATATCGCCTTCCGCCTGGATCGCGCTCGGCTATGTGTCGCTCTTTAGCATGCTTATCGGCTTTATTTTCTGGTACAAAGGGCTCGCCGCTGGCGGTATCGCCGCCGTCGGCCAGCTCCAGCTATTACAGCCGTTCTTCGGGCTTGGCCTGGCGGCGGCGCTTTTGCATGAAACCGTCAGCCCATTGATGCTGGCCGTGACGCTGGGCGTGATTCTGTGCGTTATCGGTTCGCGCAAATTTGGCAGCTAGCCTGTATTGCCCTT
>NZ_JBEAFQ010000027.1:0-4269 GCF_040062275.1 Klebsiella sp. GW_Kp182
CGCGAGCAGAACCACCGTAGGTTTTAGCCAGAACGGTAGTGATTGCAGCGGTCAGCGTTGTTTTACCATGGTCAACGTGGCCGATAGTACCGACGTTAACGTGCGGTTTTGTACGTTCAAACTTTTCTTTAGACATCGATTGTCCCTCTAAGACACGGATAAATCGGTGATATCACCACATCAACCGGGCAACATGCCCGACTTGTTGAATGCAATAAACAAGAGAGAAACAGGGGAGGAGAGATAAAGAAGTGGTGCTGATACCCAGAGTCGAACTGGGGACCTCACCCTTACCAAGGGTGCGCTCTACCAACTGAGCCATATCAGCACGTTTGGAGCGGGCAGCGGGAATCGAACCCGCATCATCAGCTTGGAAGGCTGAGGTAATAGCCATTATACGATGCCCGCATCCTGAAACTCGGCTACCCAGTTCTTTCTATAACAAAAAAAAGAGAAGCGTCTCTTTTTTTGTTTGAGCTGACCAGTTTAACCAATCAACTCTGGCTCCGCAAAGCGTTGCCGAAAGATGGTGGTGGGGGAAGGATTCGAACCTTCGAAGTCGATGACGGCAGATTTACAGTCTGCTCCCTTTGGCCGCTCGGGAACCCCACCAGGCACTTGATGGTGCCGACTACCGGAATCGAACTGGTGACCTACTGATTACAAGTCAGTTGCTCTACCTACTGAGCTAAGTCGGCATCAAGTAGCGCGCATTCTAGGGAGACCTGCGAGTTCATGCAACTAAAAAATTGCAGAAAATGTTCTATTGCTCACATTTTGTGCTCAAACGAGAAAAAATGGTGTAATTTCAAACAGAGCAGGACAAAAATACGCCAATCATCCTCACGGATAGGGTTGCCGAGGAGGGCAAAAAGTAGAGTGAAGTCGCTAAAGCGGCATCGATACCCCATCACCTGACCACCCGATTCAATGAATAACCCACGGGTCTCTGCTGAGAACTTTATATCCCCTTACCAAACCATTCATCTCTGTGATGCTACCTTTAGAAAGCATCATTCAATGAGTTTTTTTCTTATTATTCCTCGCAATCTGGTGTTACCCTCCTGCCCATTGTCCTGATTAACTAGTGTGAAGCACCCCGCCTTCATGTAATTCGGCGGTTGCAAGAGCATGCTTATGAGCCTAAAAGAGCAAACGTTAATGACACCGTATCTACAATTTAACCGCGACCAATGGGCTGCGCTTCGTGATTCCGTTCCGATGACGCTAACAGAAGAAGAAATCACGCGGTTAAAAGGCATCAACGAAGATCTTTCCCTGGAAGAAGTAGCGGAAATTTATTTGCCGCTGTCGCGTTTACTCAATTTCTATATCAGCTCTAATCTGCGCCGCCAGGCTGTACTGGAACAATTCCTTGGCACCAACGGCCAACGTATTCCTTACATCATTAGCATTGCGGGTAGCGTGGCGGTCGGGAAGAGCACTACCGCGCGCGTGCTGCAAGCATTGCTGAGCCGCTGGCCTGAACATCGACATGTAGAATTAATCACGACAGATGGTTTTCTGCATCCTAACGCGGTATTGAAAGAACGCGGCCTGATGAAGAAGAAGGGCTTCCCGCAGTCTTATGACATGCATCGCCTGGTTAAATTCGTCTCAGACCTGAAATCCGGCGTTCCTGACGCTACGGCTCCGGTTTATTCACATCTGATTTACGACGTCATTCCTGATGGGGATAAAACCGTCACGCAGCCTGATATATTAATTCTTGAGGGATTAAATGTTCTGCAGAGCGGCATGGATTATCCACACGATCCGCATCATGTATTTGTTTCGGACTTCGTTGATTTTTCAATTTACGTTGATGCGCCTGAAGAACTGCTAAAAAACTGGTATATCAATCGTTTTCTGAAATTCCGCGAAGGCGCGTTTACCGACCCGGACTCCTATTTTCATAGCTATGCTCAGCTGTCTAAAGATGAAGCAATTGATATTGCCACATCGCTGTGGAATGAGATTAATCTTTTGAATTTAAAAGAGAACATTCTACCAACGCGTGAGCGAGCCAGCCTTATAATGACCAAAAGCGCAAACCACTCTGTGAATCAGGTGCGTTTAAGAAAATAAAAAAGGGAGCGTTAGCTCCCCTTTTTTTATTCAGCGCTGCGCAATGATATCTCACCGCCAATCCAGGGTTTTACCATCCCGTCCTGCTCCAGTAATAATGCGCCTTGAGCATCAATACCTCGCGAAATACCAAAGATCTCTTTATCGCCAATAATAAGTTTAACCGGTCGATTAATAAAGTTATCGAGCTTTTCCCAGCGGGTGAGATAGGGTGCCAGACCTTCATTCTCAAAAAGTTTAAATCCTGCCCGCAGCTCTTTAATCAGACAAGCCGCTAACGTATTACGATCGATAGAGATCCCTGCCTCCTGGAGGCTGATCCAACCCTGATTGACAACATCAGACTCCACCCGGCGCATCATGAGGTTGATCCCCGCGCCGCTGACTATCTGCGCAGCATCGCCGGTTTTCCCCGTGAGTTCCACCAGGATCCCGGACAGCTTCCGATCCTGTAAATAGAGATCGTTTGGCCATTTCACCCGAACTTTATCCGCCCCCAGGCTTTGCAGCACCTCGGCAATGACGATCCCAATGACCAGACTCAAACCTATAGCCGCAGCAGGGCCCTGCTCCAGTCGCCAGTACATTGAAAGGTAAAGGTTAGAACCAAACGGCGAGAACCACTTGCGCCCGCGGCGGCCGCGACCTGCCTGCTGATACTCAGCCACGCAGGCATCACCCGATTGCAGTTCGCTAAGTCTGTCCAGAAGATACTGGTTCGTGGAATCAATCACCGGTAGTACGGTTACCCGGCCATGCTCGATCTGCCTGGCGATCTGCTCTTCATCCAGAAGCTGGATAGGCTCAGGGAGACTGTAGCCTTTACCCGGAACGGTAAATACGTCGACTCCCCAATCGCGTAACGTTTGAATATGCTTGTTGATTGCTGCCCGACTCATCCCTAAACGCTCGCCAAGCTGTTCACCTGAGTGAAATTCAGCGTCGGCCAGGATCGATATTAGCGTCAAAGGAACGGTGTAGTCTTTCATGCGATGGTCTCCTCGGCATTAACTTCACCCGTTTCACCGATAAAGCGCACTTCCGGCTGTAACCAGATATTAAACTTCTCACCAACCTGCTGGCGTACGTAATGAGCCAGCTCAACCACGTCTTCACTGGTTGCCTGATGCTGATTGATCAATACCAGCGCCTGCTGGCTATGCACCGCTGCGCCACCCATCACTTTACCTTTAAGCTGGCATTGATCGATAAGCCAGCCGGCGGCAAGTTTCATACTGCCATCCGGCTGAGGGTAGTGAGGGATACCCGGATAGGTCGCCAGCAGCGCTTGCGCCTTGTCCGCGCTAACGACCGGGTTCTTAAAGAAGCTCCCCGCATTTCCATTCACTTTTGGATCGGGGAGTTTGGTCATGCGCATATGACAGACGGCGTCAAATACCTGCTGCGGGGTAACGGTTTGCGGATCGAGCCGGGTTAAATCACCGTAGGTCAAAACGGGTTGCCAGGCTTTTGGCAACGTCAAACCAACCGCCACAATGGCGTAGCGGTCCTGATATTCATGTTTAAAAATACTGTCCCGGTAGCCAAAGCGACATTCAGCAGCGGAAAGACGCTGTTTCACACCCGTGACCAACTCAATGCAGTCGACGTAGCGGCAAACTT
The DNA here is from genome assembly GCF_040062275.1 of Klebsiella sp. GW_Kp182. Classification (NCBI taxonomy): domain Bacteria; kingdom Pseudomonadati; phylum Pseudomonadota; class Gammaproteobacteria; order Enterobacterales; family Enterobacteriaceae; genus Klebsiella; species Klebsiella sp. GW_Kp182. The sequence goes on from NZ_JBEAFQ010000027.1 coordinate 3,712, forward strand.
TCTGTAATTCAACGCCGTAAGCACCAATATTTTGAATCGGCGAGGAGCCGGCGCAGCCAGGAATCAAAGCAAGATTTTCCAGGCCCGGCATTCCGTTATTTAACGCAAACTGGACCAGCTGATGCCAGTTTTCTCCTGCACCGACATGCAAATGCCACGTGTCAGATGTTTCACTCACTTCTATCCCCATAATACGGTTGATAATGACCGTACCGGAATAATCCTTCAGGAACAGAACATTGCTTCCTTCACCAAGGATCAGGGTTGGCTGGCGCTCTGCGGTGGCATTTTGCCAGGCATCCAGTAGCTGTTTTTCAGTTTCGGCGCGTACAATCGCTTTGGCAGAACGGTCAATACCGAAGGTGTTCCAGGGCTTAAGTGAGTGGCTCATAATGGCTTCCAGATGCAAAATCTGCATTAGTTTACCGTATATAGCGAGGGAAGGCTTCCTGATTGTCAGGGGGAGCAGGTACCATGGCGTGACTAAAATCTGGCAATTTTAAACGACAAAAACGCAAAAAGCCCATCCGTCAGGATGGGCTCTTCACTTGTTTGATG
>NZ_JBEAFQ010000028.1:0-2817 GCF_040062275.1 Klebsiella sp. GW_Kp182
AACCGCTGACCTCTTGCATGCCATGCAAGCGCTCTCCCAGCTGAGCTATAGCCCCGTAACGTAAAGCGTGTCGTGTTGACGGGCGGCATAATATGAATTCCTTCGCCAGGTGTCAACGGCAAAATCAATCCCGGCTATTTGATCGCTGAAAAAGCAGGCAAACGGCTGACATTGCGAGCCTTATCGCAGCCAGAAGTTAAACATGTCACTCTTTCCTTTAAAAGGATGCTATAACATGTGCAACTAATTCCCACATATTTACTCAGGAAATAGTATGCTCAAGGAACGAATGACACCTGAAGAAATAGCGCATCTGACTGGCTTCAGTCGGCAAACGATTAACAAATGGGTACGTAAAGAGGGATGGCAAACGTCCCCGCGCCCCGGCGTACAGGGCGGTAAAGCGCGCCTCGTACATGTTAATGAGCAGGTTCGCGAGTTTATTCGCAGCGCGCAGCGCGTGGCCGAAAACCCTGTCCCCTATTCCGCAACGGATAACGATCTCGAATCTCTGCTGCTTACCCTGTGTAAAGAGATGACGCCGGGAGAGCAAAAGCTGCTGATGTCGCTGCTGCTGCGTGAAGGGATCACCGGGTTACTCAACCGACTCGGTATTCGCGATCGGTGAAAGCATGATGAAACTTAAAGATAAAATGACCCCAGCGGAGCTCGCCGAGTGCCTTAACCTCGCCCGGCAAACCATAAACCGCTGGGCCAGAGAACAAAAATGGCGGACGGAACCGATCCCCGGAGTCAAAGGCGGACGCGCTCGTCTTATCGTCATTGACAGGTCAGTGATCGATTTCCTGGCAAATATCCCGGCGCTGCGGCATCTGACCATGGATAACCAGCTGGCGGAACCGCCCGTCAAATACTTTGTGAACGATGCGGACACAATCTGGCGCCAGATTGTCGAGACCATGCACCTGATGACCCCAACTGAGCAGCTGCACCTGCGGGATTTTCTTGCGCGCGAGGGGCTCAGCGGGTTTCTGTCCCGACTTGGCATTACTGATGCGAAGTAACAGGCAAAAAAAACGGCGGGGTTCGCTATCCCCGCCGTTTAACAATCGCTGTATCAGGATCAGGATTGCTGGCTTTCGCGCTCAGCAATAAAGGCCAGCGCCTTGTTGATACGTTCTACGCTACGTGATTTACCGATCGCATGGACTGTCACATCAAGCGCCGGAGACTGACCCGCACCGGTCACCGCGACGCGCAGCGGCATTCCCACTTTTCCCATCCCCACTTCCAGCTCATCGGCCGTCGCCTGAATCGCATGATGGACGTTTTCCGCCGTCCAGTCGCTTATGGCGGCTAATTTGTCGCGCACCACTTCCAGCGGCTGACGAGCAACAGGACGCAGATGTTTTTTCGCCGCATCGGCATCAAACTCGGCAAAATCTTCATAGAAATAGCGGCAGCTCGCCGCCATCTCTTTAAGGGTTTTGCAGCGCTCGCCCAGCAGCTTCACCAGCTCAGCCAGCTGCGGGCCGTTACGGGTGTCGATATTTTCCTGCTCAATGTGCCACTGTAAATGCGTTGCCACGTACTCCGGGGCCAGCGAGTTGATATAGTGGTGGTTCAGCCACTGCAGCTTTTCCGTATTGAACGCGCTCGCCGATTTGCTCACCGCCCCCAGGCTGAACAGTTTAATCATCTCTTCGCGAGAGAAAATCTCCTGATCGCCGCTGGACCATCCCAGACGCACCAGATAGTTCAGCAGCGCTTCCGGCAGATAGCCGTCGTCGCGATACTGCATAACGCTGACCGCACCGTGGCGCTTGGACAGTTTCTTACCATCGTCGCCGTTAATCATCGAGACGTGGGCGTAAACCGGCACCGGCGCATTCAGCGCTTTCAGGATGTTAATCTGGCGCGGGGTATTGTTGATATGGTCTTCGCCGCGAATAACGTGGGTGATTTCCATATCCCAGTCGTCAACCACGACGCAGAAGTTGTAGGTTGGAGAACCATCGGTACGGCGGATAATCAGATCGTCCAGCTCCTGGTTGCTGAATTCGATCGGACCGCGGATCTGGTCGTCAAAAACAACGGAACCCTCTTCCGGGTTGGCAAAACGGACGACGCAAGGTTCGTCATCAGCATGATGTTCGTGGCCATGGCGGCAGCGACCGTCGTAGCGGGGCTTCTCGCCTTTTGCCATTTGCTCTTCACGCAGCGCTTCCAGACGCTCTTTAGAGCAATAGCATTTATAGGCCGTGCCCGCTGTCAGCATTTCATCAATAACGGCGTTGTAGCGATCAAAACGCTTGGTCTGGAAGTACGGACCCTCGTCCCATTCCAGGCTCAGCCAGTTCATACCATCCATAATGGCTTCAATGGCCTCCGGCGTGGAGCGCTCAAGATCGGTATCTTCAATACGCAGCACAAACTCACCGCCGTGATTACGTGCAAAAAGCCAGGAATAGAGAGCAGTACGCGCGCCGCCAACGTGCAGATAGCCTGTCGGGCTGGGCGCGAAGCGAGTTTTGATTTTCATGAAGTGGCCTTACGTTTGATAAAGGTGCCGACACGCGGCAGTGTTCGTTGGATTTTATGGAGGAATATTCTAACACCGTGGGCTGATTCCTCAATGTTGTTACCGTTTCAACGTCACGCTTTCCCCTTTTTGTTTATAAATCATGCGCCACGGATGACATTGCGATCGTTTTGTTTAATTTTACGACGAACAAACAAATTATTTAGAAAAGGCGTTGACTCATTTTCAACTCTCCCTATAATGCGACTCCACACAGCGGGGGTGATTAGCTCAGCTGGGAGAGCACCTCCCTTACAAGGAGGGGGTCGGCGGTT
>NZ_JBEAFQ010000004.1:0-229133 GCF_040062275.1 Klebsiella sp. GW_Kp182
GCCCGGCTAAGCGCAGCGCAAGCCGGGAAGAAGCCACAGCAATACCACGTCGCGGAATATTCCCCGGGTTGCGGCGTAAACGCCTTACCCGGGCTACGGGTTAACAGCAATCTGCGGCCCTGTAGCCCGGTAGCCCTACTCCTCACTCACGACTGGCTTAACTCTTACCGCAAACAGCACAATCACCATGGCGCTGACCAGCAGCACGCCGCTGCCGACAAAAACGCCGCTCGCGCCGTTGAGATCGAATACCGCACCGCCGCCAGCCGCACCGGCGCTAATCGCCAGCTGAATAGACGCCACCAGCAGGCCGCCCGCGCTTTCAGCTTCATCCGGCACCGTGGTGGCAAGCCAGGTCGACCAGCCCACCGGCACCAGACCAAAAGCAAAGCCCCACATCGCCACCAGCAGACCGTCCAGCAGCGCGACGTGGCCGAACGTTACCATCATCAGCGCCAGCACGCTCATTGCCAGCGGCACCAGCGCCAGCGTCAGGCGCAGGCTTCGGGCTAACAGATGTCCGGCAATCGAGGTGCCGATAAAGTTCGCTACCCCAAAACCGAGCAGGATCAGAGAAACCCCTTCGACGCTGGCCTGCGCCACGGTTTCGAGGAACGGACGCAGATAGGTAAAGAAGGCGAAGTGGCCGCTGAAAATCAGAATTGTCGCGAGCATGCCGCCAATCATACCTGGCCGACGCAGCACCTTAAACAGGGTAGCGAAGCTGCCGACGCTCTCCGGACGCATGGAAGGCAGAACCCACAGCTGCCAGAGCAGCGCAACCACGCTCGGCAGCGCACAGATAAGAAATACGTTGCGCCAGCCGATCAGCGCGCCGAAATAGCTGCCCAGCGGCGCGGCAACCACCGTCGCGATGGAAACGGCGGAAAAGATAATCGCCAGCGCTTTCGGCACCATCGCCGCCGGAACCAGACGCATGGTGGTCGCGGTCGACATCGACCAGAAGCCGCCGATGGCGATCCCCAGCAGCAGGCGTCCAAGCAGCAAAAACTCCAGCGAACCGGCGAAGGCCACCATCATGCTGGAGATAATTTGCAAAACGGAGAAGAACATCAGCACCCAGCGGCGGTCAATATTTCGCGTCGCGGTGGTGATCAGCAGCCCGGTAACTAACGCCACCAGCGCCGTCGCGGTCACCGCCTGCCCCGCCATGCCTTCGCTAACGCCCAGGCTTGCCGCCATCGGCGTCAACAAACTGGCAGGAAGAAACTCGGCGACAATCAGGCCAAACACCCCCAGCGCCAGCGCATAGACGGCGCGCCACGCGGGCCTGGCGTTGGCCTGGCTCTCTTCAGCTGCAATGCAGGAACTCATAAACATCTCTCCAGAACAATTAACATTTCGTTAAGGTTAGGCGGTTCTGTTCGGACGATCTATGATGCATACTCCTTGATTATTGATAATTCGTCCGGGAATGATGTTATGACTCAGCACGCCCTCGATCTCACCAGCGAACTTCTGCGCGGCATGCGCCTTTCCGGCGTCAACTACCGCCGCATCGAAACCTCCCGCCCTTTTGGCGTCGAATTCGGCTTCGTGCCCGGTAAAGCGCAGTTCCACTTTATCAGCCGGGGACCGGTACTGCTGCGCATGGTCAGCGGCCAGCGCCTGATGCTGCAGAGCGGCGATGCACTGTTTATTCCGAACGGCGATGGTCACGTGCTGCTCTCCGATGACCGGGCAACGGTGGTTAACGTGTCCAGACTACCCAGCGAACCGGTTTGCGACTCGGTAAGCTGCGTCAAAAACGCCTGCGACGACGCGAAAAGCGACAGCGCTATTATCTTCAGCGCCTGTATGGACTTTGAGCTGGGCGGTATGCAGCCGCTGGTCAAAGCGATGCCCGAAGTGATGCTGGTCAGCAGCCTGCTGACCAGCCGTCCGGAGATCCCGCCGATGCTGGCGGCCATGGAACGCGAAAGCCTCACTCGACAGGCGGGCTACGCCGGCATTCTGGCGCGGCTGGCCGATGTGGTCGCCGCGCTGATTGTCCGCGGCTGGGTGGAGTGCGGCTGCGGCAACGCCACCGGCTGGGTACAGGTGCTGCGCGATCCTAAGCTGGCTAAAGCCATTTACGTGATGCATCAGCAGCCGGGCATTAACTGGAAAGTCGAGGATCTGGCCCGCGAGGCGGGAATCTCGCGTTCGGTATTTGCTGAACGCTTCCTCTCCGCCACCGGCACCACGCCCGCCCGCTATCTCACCGAGCTGCGTATGCGCCTCGCGGTGCAGTACATTTCCCATGAGGGTCAGGCGCTGGAAAAAGTGGCCTTCAGGCTGGGGTACAGTTCTCATGCCGCCTTCAGCCGCGCCTTTAAACGCATTATCGGAAAGGCGCCGGGCGCGCTGCGCGATCTGTCGCGGGAAGAAGGATTTTAGCACTGTCCCAGTTCACGGGTGCGCCTGACCGCCGCCAGTACGCTGCGCTGAAGCCCAGCGGCAAAATCGCTGTTGTTCAGCTCATACAGACCGTGGATCCCGACGCCCGCCGGGGAGTTGTTGATATCCAGAAGCTGGCGCGGATGCTTTTGGCTTTGGCGCAGCATCTCGACCGCGCCGAGCAGGTTTTCCAGCACCACCTCCGTTGCCTGGGGCCGCGGCAGCCCCGCCAGTACGCCGGCATCGGTAAGGGACTCAATAAAGTAGTAAATATAGTTAGGGCCCGCGACGCCAAAGCCGGTAAAGATATCGATCAACCGCTCAGGCAGATACAGCACTTTGCCAAAGCCGCGCAGAAACGGCTCGATCTCAGCCGCGCTGGCGTGGGGGTTTAAGGTCACGCCGCTATAGCCAAATCCGGTATCGGTCAGGGTATTGGGGATCGCCCTGGCAATCGGCGTTGCCGCACCAAACAGGGAGGCCAGCTTTTCCAGGGTCACCCCCGCGATCAGAGAAACCACCGTCGTCGAGCCGTTTAGCTGCGGGCGCACGCGGTTCGCCACCCCCGCCAGATCGTCCTGCGGACGGATCCCCAGCACCAGCAAAGCGGCTTCGTTTACGCCACCGTCGCCCGACAGCCGATAACGGGCGCGCAGAGCCTCGACTCGCGCGCTGTCGATATCCTCCAGCGAGATCGCGTCCGCCCGCAGCGCACCGTGGCTTAATGACGCGCGAATAATCGCCTCCGCCATCTGTCCGGCGCCAAAAAAATGGACCCTGGTCATGAGTCTTACTCCTTATTCAAAAAGATATTCGCCGTTGCCAACGCGAAAGCGTCGGCCTTTGAGCGCCGGGTCAGCAACGCGAAACACCAGTTCAGTCAGTTGGTTCGCCGCGCCCTGACGGAAAAGAAACTCTCGACCGCCCACCGCCAGCCCCTGCTCGCCTTGCGGGGCAAAGCCAAACAGCAGCTGCCAGCGGTCGCGCACCGCCTGAGGATGCTGTACCGTGAAAACCGCGCGCTGCAGTTCAATCTCCCCCAGAGGATGCGGCGCAGCGAGACCCTGTGCCTGCAGGCGGCTCAACCGGGCGTCATCCTCTTCCCCCCATTGCAGAATAAAGGGATAGACCAGGCCGTCAAAATCGCCGTCAATGGTGAAGATCCGCCAGCGGATAACGTTGCCCTGCGGATCGTCGCGCTGGCCGTTGACGATCGGCGAAACCCGCAGGCCCTGCTCGTGCAACTCCGCATGCGTGCGCTCAATATCGTCGCTACGCAGCGCCACCCGATACAGCGCTTCATTATCCGGCAGCAGCCGCGACGCATCCCGGGAGAGTAAAAACGTCTCCGCGGCGGAAAGCAGCTCTGCATCATCGGCAATCGCCAGAAATTCGATATAGGTCAGGCCGAAATAGCTCAGCGCATTCCTGGTCCCCCAGCCCGAGTGGTGTCCACCGGCCACCGCGTTGAGCTGTTGCCCGCTCAGCGCCTGAATCGCCGCTTCCGGCTGATTAACAAACTGGATCGCGTGGTCCCACGTTAAGATTGCCATTCGCCCTCCCGCTCCTCTGCCTGATAAAAACGCAGCCGACAGGCGGCATCGCCGCGAGCCAGCGCGGTCTGCACCTCTAAATGCAGCCCCGGAAACGCGTCGGTTAGCGCACGATCGCCTTCCATGCAGATATCGCACAGCGTCTCAATTTCGCTGGCGCCTCGCCCCTGCTGCCGCCAGCAGTTGACATAGGGACAGTAGTGAAACAGGACGATAAATTCGGCCCGGCTGGCGCTAACGGGCTCCATCTCATAAACCTGAGATTCCAGACCGCGGGTAAACAGCCCGGCAAACTCCTGCAAATCTTTTCGATCGCGCATTTGCGCGCGCAGCTTATGTCCGATATCGCGGCCATAGTGGCGTATTGCTTCACGGACAGAATCATCCGCGATATGGCGTTGTCGGCTTTCGTCCAACAGGTAACCAATCGTTGCCGCGCGTTTTTCAGTAATGGCGCGCAGCGCCAGGGTCACCTCATCGTTTAAGGTGGCGGCGTTATGCGCCGGTTCCGAGCTTATTTGCGTCATGCGCTTATTCCCAGTCGGTATTCACTTTCACGTCGCTGGCACCCGGCAGAGCATACACATCTTCGGCGTACCATTTCCGCGAGAGCTCAGCGAGCGTGCCGTCCTTTTTCAGGGCGACCAGCTGCGCGTCAATCGCTTTGATTAGCTGCGGATCGGTATTTTTTTTATACAAATAGACGTTAGGAAACAGGCCGACAGAATCCGACGCTTTCAGATTAAGATTTAGCGCCTTATTTAACGCCAGCAGCGCGCCAATGGGGTAAATCGCCGCATCGTACTCCCCGGAGGCTACCGCTTTAAAGATATCGGCGGCGGACTGCTCGCCGTTGGGCTGCAGATTAATTTGTTGGCCTGGATGTTTTTTATTGTAGTTTTCAATCACCGTATAACGGGCGTCAGAGGTATGAATCGGCACCAGCTTTTTCTTACCGCTGGCGAGATCGCCGAGATTATGTATATCGTTCTCATCGTTACGCACAATCAGGCGCAAATCGCTGATCCCTGTCGGCTCGCCGGAGTGGTCGTATTTTTCCGCCCGCTCTTTGGTGAGATAAAAGTGATCCGCCGCGAGGGTATAGGCGCCGGTCGATAGGCCGACGATCATCGCATCGCGCGAGACCGCATTAAAATGAAACGTATAGTCGGTTAAACGCTGGTCCAGCACCTTTAACAGGTCGCCATCGTAACCGGTAATATTGTTGTTATCGTCAACAAAGCTAAAGGGAAAACCGTTAGCATTGACGACAACCTCAACCGTTTTCGCGTTTGCGCTTTTTTCAACAGCCTGCGCGGCGTTCATTCCCATTGCCAACGCCAGCGCACTCACCAGTAAAATTTTATTTTTCAAAATACCTTCCCCAAAATGATAACCGTGAAACTCTCTTTTCTGCGTTTCCTTGCCAGCGGGCGCTAAGAAACCTTTCTGCACTGCGCAATGCTCTGGCAATCGCCAGGCACAGCACGATATAAATCACCAGCACGACGCAGTAGGCTTCGACAAAATGAAACCCGCGCGCGGCGGCGATATTGGCTTTCGCCATCAGATCAACAACGGTGATGGTGTAAACCAGCGAGGTGTCTTTAATCAGATCGATCAGCACGCTGGTAAAGTTCGGCAGCGCGGATACCGCCGCCTGTGGAAAAATAATGCGTCGGAACTGCGTGAATCCGCTTAGCCCGATTGACCATGCGGCCTCGCGCTGCCCCTTATCAACCGCATTCCATCCCGCGCGAAAGGTTTCGGCGAAATAAGCGCTGAAGATCAGCGACAGCGCGGTGACCGCCGCCGCCAGCGGCGAGAGTTTATAGCGGTACATCGTGTCCTGCGGGCCGCCGAACAGCCCGGCGGCAATCCACGGCCAGACGTAAAAAAAGAAATACAGCATCACCAGGACCGGGACCGAACGGCCAAAGGAGAGGAATACCCTCGCCAGCCATTGAACGCCGGGTACCTGACGAATAATCGCCCACGCCAGCGCTGCGCCCAGCAAAGTGGAAAACAGTAAGGATAATAACGTTATCGTCAGGGTGACCGGCAGCGCGCTTAAAATAAACGTAAAATTGTCGCGAATGAACGCCAGGCTAAACATGTTAATTTATCACTCCAGCAGGAACTGATATTTCTTTTCAATACGAGTGGTAAAATAGAGAATAATACTATTCAGCACCCAGTAGACGATAATAACGCTAATAAATGCCGCGACTTGTTTCGCCCCGTAGCTATTTTGCGAAATCTTTTGTGCCCGCCCAAAAATATCCACAATACCAATAATATTGACCAGCGAGGTCATTTTCACGAGATTAATTAAAAGATTGCCAAAGACGGGAATAGCAATAATAAGCCCCTGGGGGAAAATAATCCGCCGTATTCCCTGATGCCAGGGAATATTCAGGCTGATAATGGCCTCTTTCTGGCCGCTATCCACCGCGCGCCACGCTGAACGCATCATTTCTGCAAAGTAGGGACTGATGCTGACCGAAATAGACAGCACCGCAAAGGTGGTATCGCTAATCCACAGCGGCGGCAGCGCCAGCGCGGTCAAAATTAATTTGCCGCCGAAGAAAAACAGCAGGATCAGCAGCGCCAGAGGCGCGCCGCGCAGAATGTCGGTATACCCATTTGCCGCCGCGCTGAGCGGCGTAAAGCGGCTAAACTGCAGCAGCACAATCAGCAGCGCGATCGTTAAACCAAGCAGCAGCGACGCCAGCGTTATACCGAGGGTCACGGGTAAATTTTCCAGCAGCTTCGGCACTATTCCGGCGATATCCGGCCAGCTAAACAGCGGGTTATTGTTCATCATCATCCTCAGGCATGATAGTGCAGTTGCGCAAGAAACGCCCGGGTTCGGCCCTGCTGCGCCGCGCCAAATATCTGTTCCGCCGGGCCCTGTTCAACGATTTCGCCGTTTTCCATAAATACCACCCGGGAAGCGACCTGACGGGCGAACGCCATTTCGTGGGTCACGATGATCATCGTCTGGCCCGCGGCGGCAATGGTCTGAATAAGCTCCAGCACTTCACCGACTTTTTCCGGATCCAGGGCTGAGGTCGGTTCATCCAGCAGCAGAACGGCGGGGTTAATGGCCAGCGCCCGCGCAATACCGATACGCTGCTTTTGGCCGCCGGAGAGACTGTGCGGATAGTGGTCTTTTTTATGCAGCAACCCCACCTGCTTTAAGAGTCGTTCAGCAATAGCCAGCGCCTCCTGCCGCGGGCGTTTTTTAGCGTATATCAGTCCTTCGGTAATATTTTGCAGTGCGGTAAGGTTATGAAAAAGATTCCACGATTGAAAAACCATAGCGGTTTTTGACCGTAGTTTTTCAATCTCCTTTTTTCCCGCTTTTGCGCAATCCAGCGCCACATCATCTATTCTTATTTGCCCGCTATCGGCAGGCTCTAAGAAATTAAGCGTACGTAATAGCGTGGTTTTCCCCGAGCCGCTGGGGCCAATAATGCAAATAATCTCGCCGGAATGAATGCTGAGCGATACCTCTTTTAGCACTCTTTCACCGGAGAAGCTTTTACTGATCTTATTGAGCGTTATCATAATGAGATATTCGTGAATAATGATTATTTGCCGCACACCGGCATTTATTGCTGTACAAAAACTATATTGCCGCCGTTCAGATGATAGCAAACAAGAAAATCATCTATCGAAAGTCAAAAAATAACTTTTTATATATTTGTTATGACAATGAGGCTTGATTGTAATCAAACCTTATTTGCAAAACAGGATTGCGGTAACCGATACTTCATTCAAATTTATTGAATAATGAGAGCAAATTGTTTCGATTTTAATCATCGCGTCGTCGGCCTATTATTTATCACATCGGGGCAACAACGCTCCAACACTGACAAAACGCTTAAGGAATACGACCATGAAATCCATCAAAACTTTCGTTGCAGTTGCCGCACTCTCTATGATCTCTTTCGGTACTTTTGCGCAGAGTATCAGCGCCAGCGCTTCCACACTGGACCGCGCAGAAGCCAAAATTGCCGCTCAGGCCGCAGAGCAAGGCGCCTCTTACAAAATCACCAGCGCTCAGTTCAATAACCGCGTGCATATGACCGCAGAACTGACGAAATAAAATTTGAAACATTGCCGGGCCGCCGGAAGACACAGGCGACAGCGACAACACGATGAAATAAGGAACAAAATATGAAAAATATCGGCGTAGTCACCGCACTGCTGTTAGCCGCTACACTTTCGTCCGGGGCGATTGCCGCAGAGAATAGCTTTGCGCGTCCGGAGGCAGGTTCAAATATCGACACGTCCGTGCATCAGAATCATATTGATGTCAGCCATGCCTTTGATAAAGAGAGCCTGACCGCAGGCAATCTTCAGTAACACACAGCCCAGGGCGCGCGTGGAATTATCCGCTGCGCGCCCTACTTTTTCTGCCAGTGTGCCCACGGATTATCCGCCGGCGCTTCCGCTTTTGCCGTATCGGTATCGGACAACGAATCGATATACAACGCTTCCACTTCTTTACGCGCCCACGGCGTGCGGCGTAAAAACTTCAGGCTCGACTTAATACTCGGCTCGCTTTTAAAGCAGTTGATGTTGATGCGTTTCGCCAGTTCGGCCCAGCCATATTGCGCGACCAGCGCGTTTAACAGCGCTTCCAGCGTGATGCCGTGCAGAGGATCGTTTGGGTGCTGCATTGCGTCTCTTTACCTGAATTAAAAATTTCGCTCACCATACTGGCTCCCGACGCCAATCGCAACAGCCCCGCCTCCCCCTTATCCAAAATTCGCAAAAGCACAGAACCCTCCACGGTCATAAATTAGAAAAGAACGTTATTGGTTGATTATTTTCGCTTAAGGCAAGCTGGCTTCAACCACCCGACTGAGGAATCGATCATGCGCTGTTGTTGTCCCCGAACCCTGAATCTGAATCGACGAAAACACCTGAATACCGCCTTCGGAGAACACAATGAACGCGACAACCTTACCGATACTGGATCTGGCCCGCTACGCGGACCCCGCTGAAAAAGCGGCGTTTCTCGCCGACCTGCGCCACGCCGCCCGCGATATCGGTTTCTTTTATCTGATCAACCACGGCGTCGATGAGTCGCTGCAGCAGGCCGTGCAGCAGCAATCCCGCGCCTTTTTTGCCCTGCCCGACGATCAAAAGCAGAGGGTGGCAATGATTCACTCTCCGCATTTTCGCGGCTACAACCGCGCCGCTTCTGAATTAACCCGCGGTCAACCCGACTGGCGCGAGCAGTTCGATATCGGCGCCGAGCGCCCGGCCCTGCAGCTTAGCGAACGCGCGCCGCGCTGGCTGCGCCTGCAGGGGCCGAATCTCTGGCCAGAGGCGTTGCCCTCGCTCAAACCCACATTACTGACCTGGCAACGGGAAATGACCCAGGTTGGGATCACCCTGCTGCGCGCCTTCGCCGAAGCGCTGCGCCTGCCGCTGGATGCCTTCGATGGCCTGTATGGCGATAAGCCCAATGAACATATCAAGCTGATCCGCTATCCCGGCCAGCAGGAGACCCAGAGCGCCCAGGGCGTTGGCGCGCATAAGGACTCCGGCTTCCTCAGCTTCCTGCTGCAGGATGAGCAGAAAGGATTGCAGGTCGAAGTCTCCCCTGACCGCTGGATTGACGCGACCCCGCTGGCGGGCAGCTTTGTGGTGAATATCGGCGAGCTGCTGGAGCTGGCAACCAACGGCTATCTGCGGGCAACGGTGCACCGGGTCGTTTCGCCGCCTGCCGACCAGCAGCGGCTGTCGATCGCTTTCTTCCTCGGCGCCCAGCTGGATGCCGTGGTCCCCGTCTACACGCTGCCCGACGAGCTGGCCCGCGAAGCCCTCGGACCGGATAGCGACCCGCAAAACCCGCTGCTGCGCGAGGTGGGCTGGAATTACCTGAAAGGGCGTCTGCGTTCGCATCCTGATGTCGCCGAGCGCTACTACCAGGATGTTTTTCGCGAACGCGCCGAGCAATTGATCGTGTAGACCCTAAATAATTCGGGTTGCAGGCAGGCGGCAAGTCAGTGAATCCCGATGAGCTTACTCTGGTAAGTGATTCGGGTGAGCGCGCGCAGCCAACGCACATGCAATTTGAAGTATGACGGGTATAAACATAACAACAACACAAGGAATAAGATGATGAAATATGCCGCATTTAAACTGGCAGGGGTTGCACTGTCTCTCTCTCTGGCATGGAGTTCCGCCCAGGCCGCCGCGCTGCGCGTCGCCGCGGACCCGGTGCCGCACGCCGAGATCCTTAACTACATTAAGAAGATCGATCCCAGCCTCGACCTGAAAATCGTCGAACTCACCAGCGGCGTTAACGCCAACGAACTGCTGGCCAACGGCGATGTCGATGCCAACTACTTCCAGCACGTCCCCTATCTGAAAGATCAGGAGAAAGCGCTGGGCAAAACCTTCGCCGTCGCGGCGACCGTCCATATTGAGCCGCTGGGGATCTATTCGCGCAAGCATAAAGATTTTAAATCGCTGCCCGAGAACGCCACCGTGGCGGTACCGAATAACACCACCAACCTGAGCCGCGCGCTGTTCCTGCTGCAAAATCAGGGTTTGATTAAGCTGGCGGCAAAATTTACCGACCCGGCGACCACCCTGGCGACGCCGAAAGATATCGTGGAAAACCCGAAGCACCTGAAAATCCTTGAGATTGAATCACCGCAGATCCCGCGGTCGCTGGATGACGTTGACCTGGCGGTGATAAACGGCAACTACGCGCTGGAAGCCGGGCTGGTGCCGGCCAAAGACGCGCTGGGTCTGGAGAGCGCGACCAACAACCCGTACGCCAACATTCTGGTGACAACGCCGGCGCTGGCGAACGATCCGCGCATCAAGGCGCTGGCCAAAGACCTCACCTCGCCGCAGGTCGCCGAATTTATTCGTAAGCAGTATAACGGCTCGGTGATCCCGGTAGCTCCTCAGTCATGATTGAGATTGTCGGGCTGAGTAAAACCTATGCCGGAACAGGCCGACCGGCGCTAAACGATGTCTCTCTGCAGGTGCCGAGAGGAGCCGTTTACGGCATCCTCGGCCGCAGCGGTGCAGGCAAAAGTACGCTGATACGCTGCCTGAATCTGCTGGAGCGGCCCACGTCGGGCCGCATTATTGTGAACGGGAACGATATTACCCGGATGGATAAAACCGCGCTGCGCGAGTACCGGCTGCGTACCGGCATGATCTTCCAGCACTTTAATTTACTTCACGCCCGCAGCGTCGCCGACAATATCGCGGTGCCGCTGGAGATAGCCAAAGTGCCGAAAGCCGCCCGCCAGGCGCGGGTGGCGGAGCTGCTGGAACTGGTCGGGCTGGCGGATAAAGCCGCCGCCTTTCCGTCACAGCTTTCCGGCGGGCAAAAACAGCGCGTGGGGATCGCCCGCGCGCTGGCCGCGCGGCCGGATGTGCTGCTGTGCGATGAGGCCACCAGCGCCCTCGACCCCGAGACCACGGCCTCGGTGCTCAGCCTGCTGGCGGATATCAACCAAAAGCTGAACCTCACCATCGTGCTGATCACCCATGAGCTGGAAGTGGTGAAAACCCTCTGCGACCACGCGGCGCTGCTGGAGCACGGGGAGATTATTGAAAGCGGCAGAATTGCCGATTTGCTGGTGGCGCCATGGTCGCGGCTACGGCAGTCGCTGCTGCACGATCCTCAGGCAGAGCGGGATTTCCTCGCTCGCCACGGTTTTCACGGGAGGCCATTATGCGGAGTAGCATGAGTTGGGAAGATCTCTGGCCGCTGCTGCTTCAGGGCACGGTAGATACCGTTTATATGGTCGGCCTGGCGGCGCTGTTTACCGTGCTGCTCGGGCTGCCGACTGGCGTGCTGCTGTTTGTTTCACGCCGCAACGGCCTGGCGCCGATGCCGAAGCTCAACGCCGTGCTGGGCGCGATTATCAACTTTGGTCGTTCGCTGCCGTTTATCGTGCTGCTGATCGCGCTGATCCCGTTCACCCGGCTGATTATTGGCACCACCCTCGGCAGTACCGCCGCGGTGGTTCCGGTCACCATTGGCGCCTTTCCGTTCTTTGCGCGGCTGACGGAGAACGCACTGGATGAAGTGGATTACGGGCGTATCGAGGCGATTTTATCGATGGGCGGCAATATCTGGCACGTGATCTTTAAATCGCTGCTGCCGGAAGCGCTGCCGACGCTGCTGGCCGGCATCACGCTGACCATCGTTATGCTGATCGGCTTCTCTTCGATGGCGGGCGTGATTGGCGGCGGCGGACTGGGCGATCTGGCCATTCGCTACGGCTATCAGCGCTTCAATAACGAGGTGATGTTCGGTACCGTGCTCATTCTGGTCGCGCTGGTGCAGGGCGTGCAGATGGCCGGCGACCGTCTGGTCCGCGGCCTCGCCCACCGTCGTTAACAATAAGCGGGTGGCCGCGCGCCATCCGCGATTAAAACCCGCTTTCGCGCACCAGGGTGCGTATCAGCTCCGCTGCCGGCAGCTCGCGAATCAGGCTCACTCCCTGCCCGGCCCAGTGCGCACCGTACTGACGATCTCCCTGCGCTTTCGCCGCCGATGCCAGCGCCTTCCCGGCGTCGTAAGCCACGGGATAAGCCGGAATCAGCGGCGGATCGTTTATTTCACGCCAGCCGTTAACCAGACATCTCGCCGGGCGTCCGGAAATGGCTGAGGTTAAAACCGTTTGCCCGTCAGACGCGCTTTTAAGGGCCTCACGGTATCCGCCATCCGTGGACGATTCCGGGCACAGCAGAAACGCCGTCCCTAGCTGCGCCCCGTCTGCGCCCAGGTTCATTACGCTGTTAATTCCCGCGCCGTCCATCACGCCGCCAGCGGCGATAAGCGGAATATCGGTATGCCGTCTTATCGTCTGAACCAGAGTAAAGGTGCTCATCTGCCCGTCGGGCGCCAGCGGATCAAAGATGCCGCGATGGCCGCCGGCCTCGTAGCCCTGCGCCACCACCATATCGATTCCCAGCCCTACGGCCAGCAGCGCCTCTGCCACGCTGGTCGCGCTCGCCAGAGTGACGATCCCCTTTTCCCGCAGTCGGCGAAGGGTTTCACGATCCGGCACGCCAAAATGAAAGCTCACCGCCGCCGGAGTCAGGTCGAGCAGCAGCTCGGCCATCCGCGGCTGCTGCTGAAAACTGAGATAAATTTCCGCCAGCGTCTCCGGCGGCAAGCTGCCAAAGCGCGCAAATTCCGGGCGCAGCCGCGCCAGCCACCGGGCTTCACGCTGCGGATCCCTTACCGCCGGGGCGTGGCAAAACAGATTGACGTTAAACGGACGGGTGGTTAAGCGCCGGGTCCGGTTAATCAGCGTTTCAGCCTGCTCTACGGTTGACGAGCCCAGCCCCAGCGAGCCGAGCGCGCCGGCCCCGCTGACCGCTGCCGCCAGTTCCGGCGTCGACACGCCGGCCATCGGCGCCTGAATAATGGGGTAATCAATATCAAGCTGCTGCGTAAGCCTGTTGCTCATGGTTTGCCCTGTTGAAATTTGTGCGTTCGGGCCATTAAAATCTCTTTTAGAGATGATAAGATCAACATTATTTTCAAATTAAGAATAAAAATATGAACCACACCACATTAGAGATTTTTAAAACGGTGGCGCAAGAGCGCAGCGTCACCCGCGCGGCAAAGCGGCTGGGGCGCGCCCAGTCCAATATCACCACCCGCATTCACCAGTTGGAAGAGGAGCTGGGCGTGGAGCTGTTTGCCCGCGGCAATAAAAGGATGCTGCTGTCCCCCGCCGGTGAACATTTTTTGGGCTACGCGCTGAAGATCCTCAGCCTGGCCGAAGAGGCCAGACAGGCGCTGCATCCGGCGACGCCGGGCGGCAATTTACGCATGGGGGCGATGGACGCCACCGCCGCCAGCCGCCTGCCGCCGCTGCTTCCCCGGTTTCGCGCGCTGTGCCCGGAGGTGACGCTCACCCTCAAAACCCAGCCCACCCGTCAGCTGACCCAACAGGTGCTGGACGCCGCGCTGGATTGCGCGCTGGTGAGCCTGCCGCAGGGAACGCCTCCGCCCGATGACCTGGAGTACGTATCCATCTTTAAAGAACAGCTGCTGCTGGTGCTTCCCGCCAGCCCACAGCGCTTTCGCTTTGCCGCCTTTGCGCAGGGCTGTACCTACCGGGCGATGGGCGAAGCGTTTCTGGCGCATTCAGAGGAGGTGGAGAGCGAGATCCAGGACGTCGGCTCCTATCACGCGATGCTCGCCTGCGTCGCCTCCGGCGGCTATGCCGGTATCGTGCCGCAGAGCGTGCTCGATACCCTGACGCTGCCCGAAGCCAGCCAGCTGCGGCCGGTTGGCCAGGCGATCACCCAGCTTATCTGGCGCAAAGGCTACGCGTCCCCCGCTCTCGAGAAAATGCGCCAGCTTCTGGAGTCAGCCTCCGACCTTTGACGCTCGCCCCGCCCCTGCCGCCACCAGCGCGGCGGCAGCCAGCAGCGCAATGGCGGCCGCGCTCAGCGAAGGATTAAACGACCCGCTGCGGTCATACAGCGTTCCGGCAACCAGCGGGCCGACGATTTGCCCGATGCCGTAGGTCGCGGTCATGGCGGCAATCATATTGAACGAAACCAGATGATTAAGCCGCCGCCCCTCGGACAGCGCGATGGTCACGGTGCCCAAAAAGGTGCAACCCACCAGCAGCGCGCTCAATATGCAAAACGGTAACGCATGGCTCCACGCCGGGAGAATGACGCCGATTGCCTGAATCAGCAAATTAAGGGTAAACGCGCGTCGGTAGCCGAGCTTGATGACCAGCCGGTGCCAGATAAAGCAGGAGGGTACGGCGGCGAGGCCGAAAATGGCCCAGATCTGCACCGGATCGATAACGTTCAGCGAACCGCTGAGAAACAGCGGAAGATAGGTGGCGGTAATAATGTAGCCGAAGCCGGCCAGGCCATAAATCAGCAGCAGTTTCCACGCCTCCCGCACCCGCCCCTCGCCCTCCTCGCGGTGTGCGGTCGCGGCGGGTTGATAAGCGATAAGGTAGTCGGCGGGGCTCAGCAGCAGACGCAGCGCGAGAACAAAAAGCACGCCAGAGCTTATCGCGCATATCAGCCATATCTGCTGGCTGGAGAGCGCCAGCGCCTTCCCCAGGGAGATAAATTCCGCCGACAAGAATATCCCCATTCCGACGCCAGAAAAAAGCACCGGCGCGCCGTTAGGGTGCTTCATATGCTGCAGTAGCCAGAGGGAGGCGGCGATCAGCGTCACCGCGCTGAGTAATCCGGCAATTCCGCGCACCACAATAATCGCCAGGGGGGAAACCAGGAACGCCAGTAAGGCCAGGCACACCAGCGTCAACAGTGCGGAAAGCAGGCTTAGCCACCTGGCGTCCGCGGGCCTGGCTTTCGCCAGCAGCAGCGCGCCGGCCAGATAGCCGGCATAGTTCGCCGAAGCGGCAAGATTACCTTCACGCAGCGTCAGCAGCTGCTCATTGAGCATCAGCGGCAGGATCCCGGTATAGGCAAACCGGCCATAGCCCATGCCAACGATCAGCACGACCGAACCGGCCAGCGCCAGCAGAAAGGCCTTCCATTCCGGCCTGGTTGCAAAAACGTTCACCCACTCCCCTCCATTATTATTCTCAAATAAAGAATTATAACTAACAATAATTCTCTATTTATTATGATTTCGCTTACCACGATGCGCAAGCAGCGCCATGCGGCAGCGCCCGGCCTGCGGGGAGAAACTTTACGGCAACGGCCGGGGGATGCTTCGGCGAGTAACGAAATGTGGAGTGAGGCGCTGGACATCCTTGTCCAGAGGGATTTAACGGTGGCTAAAAGCCAGTTTGGCAGCAAATAACATAAAGAGGCCGCCGGTTGCGCGGTCCATCCACCGAATAAATAGCGGCGTCTTTAATAGCCGAGCGGCAGAACGGCTGGTCAGGATTAACGTTAACGACCAGAGCGTCCCGATCGCCACATGGATGGCGACCAGCAGGAACGTCCAGACGATGGGCGAGTGGCCGGCCGGAATAAACTGCGGCAGGAAAGAGACGTAAAAGATCCCCATTTTCGGATTGAGCACATTGCCCATCATCCCTTTTAAAAACCAGTTACTTGCCGGCGCCGCCGCCCTGTCCTGATGAACAAAATGGCCGCGCGGCTTGAGAATTAACTGAATGCCCAGCCAGCATAAATAGGCGGCCCCGCACCATTTGAGCAGGTCATAAGCCAGCTCCGATGCCGCCAGTAGCGCCCCAAGACCGAAGGCGACCGCAGCCCCCCAGATAAAACATCCCGTATCAATGCCCAGCGCCGCCTGAAAGGCTTTTTTTCCGCCTTCAACGGTCGCGGTTCGCAGGATTAAAGCGGTATCCAGGCCTGGGGTAAGGGTGAGCAACAGGGCAGCAAAAGAGTAAGCAAGAAGGGAATCAGCAACGGACATTTTCTCTCTCCGAAAGCGAAGATTCTAGATAAAACCCGCCGCAGAGACAATCGAATAAATTCGCTTTGCCGGGCGCGTTAAAAGCTCTTTGTGACAAATGGCCGCCGCAAAAGCGGATACAGTCAATCGACCAAACCTTTATCGATACAGGCTGTTATGACGCTTAACGCTATCCGCATCGCCAGGCCGGTCACCGACCTTTCACTCAGTAGCCACATGTACTGCACGGGCCTGGGGCTGGAGCAAATCGCGCAGTTTGCCGATCATGACGGCTTTAGCGGCGTGATGGTCGGACGCCGCGATCTCGGCTGGCATCTTGAATTCACCCTCTGCCATCATCATCCGGTGAAGCCCTCTCCGGGCGAGGAAGATTTGCTGGTGCTTTATTACCCGGAAGCCGCGGAATGGCGGGAACAGTGTGCGAAAATGCTGACCGCCGGTTTTGCGCCGGTCAGCGCGTTCAATCCGTACTGGAATGTGAACGGTAAAACCTTTGTCGACGGCGACGGTTATCGCGTGGTGCTGCAAAACAGAAGCTGGCCATAGACGCTACTCCATAAGCCGGACGTCAGGATGGCGCGGGCTTGCCGCTTCGTGAAAAATATCGCCCAGCCAGCCGGGAATTTCCGCCTCCGGGAGATCGTCCGGGATGATGATCCCACGCAGCGGCGAACATTTCCGCTCGTTCAGATCGACGCGGAAAAGTAGCCAGCGTTCGCCCTGGCGCTGGACGCCAATATGGCGCCCGAATACGTCATAAATCAGCATTCCATCACCCTGCCGATCGCAGGGGATGATGGGCGGCTCATGCATGCCATTAGGCTTTGTCCTCGCGCAGCCACGGGGTCACGGTAATCCCTGTCAGCAGCCCTTCCGGGCTCAGCAGCCGCGTGACGGTTTGCCCCCACGGCTCAATGCGGTTGTCCACCAGCAGACGATAGCCTCTGGCCTTCAGCGCGTCGGTGGCGGTGTTGATATCGCGCACTTCAAACTCGACCCACGCCTGCGGCACCGGCAGATAGTCAGGCCAGAGATCGGCGTCAAAGCAGGAGCGCGCCGCCTGCGCCAGCGGCCACAGGGCAAAATGTTTTACCCCGCCGATGGCGTCATGTTCGGTCAGCAGATACTCTTCGTTACCGGGCATCGGTTTTAGCGGCAGGCCCAGCGCAGCCACATAAAACTCCCTGCTGGCCGGCGTCGATTGCGTTATCGGCCCAAAGCCGGCGACAAAAAGCACATCCATACCGTCTAAATCGTATTCCATACTCTCTCCTGTCATTATCCGTGATGCGTTAACAGATTTTATACTCTGCCGCGCACGACTTGCCCAGAATCCTCTTTTCTCATGACTATTTTTAGTGCGTTTGCCTGAATCATTGAGAAAACGCATGCTCTGCTCGTTGCGCCCGACGGCGCTGCGCTATGCTTAGCTTCCCTTTGGTTTTCAATACTTCGTGTTATGACCACTTCCGCCTGCACCACTCAGCTTAATCTGCGTATTATTTCTATCGTTGTTTTTACCTGTATCTGCTATCTCTCTATTGGCCTGCCGCTCGCCGTACTGCCGGGCTATATCCACTATCAGCTGGGCTATAGCCCCTTTATCGCCGGCGTGGTCATCAGCCTTCAGTACATCTCAACCCTGATCAGCCGCCCGCATGCGGGCCGCTACACCGACATCTGGGGGCCGAAAAAAGTCGTCAGTCGGGGGATTGTTTGCTGCCTGCTCAGCGGTCTCTTCACGCTGCTCGCGGTCTTGCTGCAATCCTCGCCGCCGCTGGCCGTTGCCGCGCTGTTGGTGGGGCGCATTTTCCTCGGCGTCGGGGAAAGTTTTACCGCCACCGGCGCGACCCTTTGGGGGATCAAAACCGTCGGTGCGATTCACACTTCGCGGGTGATCTCGTGGAACGGCGTGGCGACCTATGTCGCCATGGCGGTCGGCGCTCCGCTGGGTGTCGTGCTTAACGGCTATTTTGGCATCAGCGGATTTGCCGCCGTGGTGATCCTGGCGGCGGCGGTTGGCCTGCTCTATGCCCGTACGCGGCAGGACGTCAGCGTGACGGCGGGGATCAGAGCGCCGTTTCATGTGGTGGCGCGCAAAATCTGGCCCTACGGGCTGGGGCTGGCGCTGGGTACCGTCGGTTTTGGGGTTATCGCAACCTTTATTACCCTCTACTTCTCCGCCCATAGCTGGCAAGGCGCGGCGTTTACCCTCTCCCTGTTCAGCATCGGTTTTATCTGCATCCGCCTGATCCTGGGCAACACCATTACCCGCTACGGCGGCGTGCGGGTATCGTTAATCTGTTTTGCGATCGAATGTATCGGCCTGCTGATCATCTGGTCGGCCTCCTCGGCGTGGATGGCCGGAATGGGCGCCTTTCTCACCGGCTCGGGCTTTTCGCTGGTCTTCCCGGCGCTTGGCGTGGAAGCGGTGAAACAGGTTGAAGAACAGAATCAGGGCACCGCGCTGGGTACCTATTCGGCCTTTCTCGATCTGGCGTTGGGATTAACCGGCCCGGTCGCCGGCTGGGTGGCCGGTTATTACGATCTGGAGACTATTTATTTGTTGGCGGCGGCGGTGGTCGCGCTGGCATTTATCTTGATTTTGCGCATTTACCTGCAACAACGCGCTGCTTTACCGCGAACCTGAGGAGGCATCGTCGAAAGATAACCGGCGCAAATATGGGTAAAAAATTAATCAATAATTGACGGCAATTCGGCTTCCGTGCCACCATCGCCTCAGCGTCCGGCAAGCGGCGCGATGGTGGTACGGGTGAATATCAGAGACCGCATGTTTAAGGTCCATGCCCGTCCGCAACCTGATTCTGGCGGGAACAAAGACATGCACCAAAGTTTTAATCAGCGCGTTCATTTCTATTACTGCATTCTGGTGGCGCTGAAAATACACGCAAAATCGAAGAAATCAGGCGGTATCCGCGGGAAAAATAATTTCCTGCTCAAGTGGCTGCGTAAAGCGCAGGACAACAATATATTCCACCCGGATATTACCAGCGAGATCGAATGGCTGCGCGGCAAAATCATTCAGGCCGGCTACGATACCGACCTTGAACCCATGCTCGATTTTGTCTACGCCACCGCCAAACGCGCGGAAGATCTTAAGAACGCCGACTGATTCACGCCCGAGCCGCCTGGCCCGGGCGTTGTACTTTAGCGTTTGTTACGGTGCGTCAGGAGATAGACTGCCGGGATCACCAGCATCGAGAGCAGCGGCGCGGTGATCATCCCGCCGATCATCGGCGCGGCGATACGCTGCATCACCTCCGATCCGGTGCCCCCTCCCCACATAATCGGCAGCAGTCCGGCCATGATTGTCGCCACGGTCATCACTTTCGGGCGCACGCGCAGCACGGCCCCTTCATGAATCGCCTCGTTGAGCGCGCGATCGTTCAGCTCAGGGCGGCGTTTCGCGATCGCCTGGTTCAAATAGAGCACCATAATCACCCCGAACTCCGCCGCCACGCCGGCAAGCGCAATAAAGCCCACGGCGGCGGCTACCGACAGGTTGTAGCCCAGCAGCCAGAGCAGCCAGACGCCGCCGATCAGCGAAAACGGCAAAGTTCCCATAATCAGCAGAGCGTCTTTAACGCGGCTGAAAGTGACGTAAAGCAGGATAAAGATAATCATCAGGGTAAACGGCAGCACGATTTTCAGCTTCGCGGTGGCGCGCTCAAGGTACTCATACTGCCCGGACCAGGTCAGCGAGATGCCTTCCGGCAGCCTGACCCGTTTGCCGACCTCGCTCTGCATTTCATCAACTGCGGATTTTAAGTCGCGCCCGCGAATATCCACGTAGATCCAGTCCGACAGGCGGGCGTTTTCGCTTTTCAGCATCGGCGGGCCGTCGGTAATGGTGATGTCCGCCAGTTCCGAGAGCGCTACCTGCGCCCCGCCGCTGGTCACTACCGGCAGATCGCGCAGCTTTTGCAGCGAGTCGCGCATTTCGCGCGGGTAGCGGACGCCGATCGGGTAACGTTCTCGCCCCTCGATGGTTTCGCCGATGTTATCGCCGCCGACGACGCTGGCGACGATTGACTGCAGCTCCTTCACCGACACGCCGTAGCGGGCGGCTTTCACCCGGTCGATAGCGATATCGATATAGCGGCCGCCGTCGAGGCGTTCCGCCAGCGCCGACGTCACCCCCGGTACGCTACGCACGATGCGCTCAATCTCTTCGGCGGTCTTTTCGATCTCCGCCAGATTGTTACCGTTCACTTTGATGCCGACCGGGCTTTTGATGCCGGTCGCCAGCATGTCCAGGCGATTACGGATCGGCGGTACCCAGACGTTAGCTATCCCCGGTACCTTCACCGTATTGTCGAGCTCCTCGATCAGCTTATCCATGGTCATGCCGGGCCGCCATTCGCTTTTCGGCTTGAACTGAATCGTGGTTTCCAGCATGGTCAGCGGCGCCGGGTCGGTAGCGCTGTCCGCCCGCCCGGCCTTGCCGAATACGCTTTGCACTTCAGGAATGGTCTTGATCAGACGGTCGGTCTGCTGCAGCAAGCGTCCGGCTTCGCGGCTGGAGATCCCCGGCAGCGTGGAGGGCATATACAACAGGTCGCCCTCGTCAATTTGCGGCAGAAATTCGCTGCCGAGCTGCGCCAGCGGCCACAGCGTGGCAACCAGCAGCAGGCCCGCCGCCGCCAGCGTCGCCTTCGGCCACTGCAAAACTTTATCCAGCAGCGGCTCATAGGCGCGAATCAGCCAGCGGTTGAGCGGATTGGCGGTTTCATCAGGAATTTTGCCGCGAATAAAGTAGCCCATCAGCACCGGCACCAGGGTGATCCCGAGTCCAGCGGCCACCGCCATCGAATACGTTTTGGTGAAGGCCAGCGGCGAGAACATCTTGCCCTCCTGCGCCTCGAGGGTGAACACCGGAATAAACGACAGGGTGATAATCAGCAGGCTGCAAAACAGCGCAGGCCCCACTTCCGATGCCGCGTGCTGGGCAATCTGCCAGTAGTCGGCAGAAGACGGCTGGCGTTCGGGATGCTCGTGCCGCCACTGCTCCAGCACCTTATGCATATTTTCAATCATCACGATTGCCGCATCGACCATGGCCCCGATAGCGATCGCAATTCCGCCGAGCGACATCATATTGGCGCTGACGCCCTGATAGTGCATCACAATAAACGAGCCAAGGATCCCCAGCGGCAGCGTGATCATCGCCACCAGCGCGCTGCGGAAGTGGAACAGAAACAGCGAGCAGACCACCGCCACGACGATAAACTCCTCAATGAGCTTATGGGTCAGGGTCTCGACGGAGTTTTTAATCAGCTGCGAACGATCGTAGACCGGAACAATCTCCACGCCTGCGGGCAGGCTTTTTTGCACTTCCGCCAGTTTGGCCTTTACCGCGTTAATGGTGCTGAGCGCGTTTTTACCCGAGCGCATAATGATTATCCCGCCCGCCACCTCGCCCTGGCCGTTGAGCTCGGCGACGCCGCGCCGGATCGCCGGTCCCCGGCGCACGCTGGCGACGTCGGAGAGCAGCACCGGCACGCCGCTGCGCGCAGCGATAACCACCTGGTTAAAGTCGTCGATGGACTTCAGGTAGCCGGTGGTGCGCACCATATATTCGGCTTCGCCAAGCTCGAGCACCGAACCGCCCCCTTCCTGGTTGGCGCTCTGGATCGCGCTAATCACCTGCTCGTGGGTGACGTTCAGCGCTCGCAGCCGGTCAGGATTAAGGATCACCTGATACTCTTTGACCATTCCGCCGACGCTGGCCACCTCCGAAACATCCGGCACGGTTTTCAGTTCATATTTGAGGATCCAGTCCTGAATCGCCCGCAGTTCGCCGAGGCTATGCTGGCCGCTTTTGTCGGTAAGCACATATTCAAACACCCAGCCGACGCCGGTGGCATCCGGCCCCAGCGACGCTTTCGCTTCCGGCGGCAGGCTGCTCTGGACCTGGCTCAGGTACTCCAGCACGCGGGAGCGCGCCCAGTATGGGTCCGTTCCATCATCAAACAGCACATAGACATAAGCATCGCCGAACATCGAAAAGCCGCGCACGGTTTTCGCTCCCGGCACCGACAGCATGGTGGTGGTCAGCGGGTAAGTCACCTGATCTTCGACAATCTGCGGCGCTTTCCCCGGATAGCTCACGCGAATGATCACCTGGGTATCGGAGAGATCCGGCAGCGCGTCCAGCGGCGCCTGCTGTACCGACCAGACGCCCCAGGCGGCCATAATCAGCGTCGCCAGCAATACCAGCAGGCGGTTGCGCAATGACCAGCGGATAACGGCGGCAATCATGGCTGCTCCTTAGCGCCGTTCAGCGGCATCATTGAGGTGACTCGCGCCCCTTCATCGGTCAGGACGAAGTGAAACATCACCGACTCGCCGGGCCGCATCTGTTCCCGCAGCTGCGGCGTAATAGCAAAATCCATGATCATCGCCGGCCATTTCAGCGCCGGTACCGGCTGGTGTGCAATGGTTACCGCCTCATTGCTCACGGCCTTAATAACGCCCTGCGCTGAGTAGCTTTTTGCCTCCTCCTCTTGCCCGGCCATTTGCGGCAGCGCGCTGCGCAGGCTGGCTTCGGAGTCAATCAGGAACTGCCCGGAGGTCACCACCTTTTGGCCCGCTTCGAGGCCGGATTTAATCTCAACCAGACCATTCTGCGTTCGCCCTGCGGTCACCTCGACCGGACGGAAATGCCCCTCGCCGTCGGCGATCAGCACCCGATTGCTGGTGCCGGTGGCAATTAATGCCTCTTCCGGAATAGCCAGAACGGCGCTCTCCTGCTGCGCCTCAGCCAGCTCAACGTTTAAATACATGCCCGGCTTGAGCCGATGCTGCGGATTATTCAGCACTACGCGGGCTTTCAACGTACGGGTGGTGGCTTCGAGGTCGGGAAGCAGTTCGCTGACGGTTCCCTGAAACGCCATACCGGGCCAGCTGCCGGTGGTGGCTGTCACCTTACTGCCTTCGCGCAGCAGGCTGGCCTGGCTTTGCGGGTAATCAATCACGATCCAGACCGGATCGAGGCTGGCCAGCTCGAACAGCGGTTGGGCTGTCGTGACCTGCGCGCCGGTGCGCACATCCAGCTTGCTGACGTAGCCATCGTGCGGCGCGCGCACCGTCATGCGGGTTTGCGGTTGACCGCTGCGCTCAACGCTACGGATAACCGCTTCCGGCATAAACTGCAGCCGCAGGCGGTCGCGGGCCGCGGCGGTCAGCCCGCTATCGCCCAGCCGCCTCACCGCCAGATACTCCTGCTGCGCCGCCGCCCACTGCGGGATCCACAGCTCCGCCAGCGCCTCGTTCTTTTTCACAAACTGCTGGGAGGCGTTGACGTAAAGTTTCTCAATCAGACCGCTGGCCAGCGCCGGTACCGTTTCAACGCCCCGCTCATCAATGGCCACGGTAGCAAAAGCATTGAGCTTCATCGCCAGCGTCTGGCGGGAGACGTTCGCCGTACGGACGCCAAGGTTTTGCTGCTGGCGGGCGCTAATCTGCACGCCCCCGGCGTCTTCTCCCGCGCCTTCATCGGCGTATCGCGGCACCAGATCCATATCCATAAACGGCGATTTACCCGGTTTATCAAAGCGCGTAGCGGGGGCCATTGGATCATACCAGTACAGCACTTTGCGACCCGTTTCCGCCTGGCCGCCGCCAGCGGCGGGCATCGGCGCGCTTCGCGAACCCAGCCAGTAGCCGCCCGCGGCGGCAAGGGCGACGGCCAGCGCCACAAGGGTAAGAGCAGATTTAAGCTTCATTATTTAACATCCTGTGGAATAAGGTAGCGAATAGCGGCCCACGCATCGGCAAGCGCTTTCTCCGCATTGTTGCTGGCAATTTCTCCGCTCAGGAGATCGCGACGGGCGGCGAGCAGCTCAGGCAGCGCGGAGCTGCCGCCCCGATACTGGGCATTGACGAGACTCACCTTCTTGCGCAGCAGCGGCAGCACCTCGCTTTGCTGGCGATCGTAAATGGCTTTCGCGGCGTTATATTGCGAAATCAGCTGATACTGCTGCGCCTGATGTTCGCGCATCAATAACGTCAGCCGATCGTTGGCTTCATAGGTACGGGAGACGTCCGCTGCGTGGTCTTTGTCCTGGCGTTTGCCCTGAAAAATAGGCATATCGACGGTAAACATTACCCCCACCATGTCGTCATAATCATCACCGCGTCGGGCGTAATAAACCTCAACGCCCACGTCGGGGATCGCCGCGACTTCCGACTGTCCTGATTTCGCTTTCGCCAGATCGGCTTCTCTGGCGGCTTGGATCACTTCCGGGTGAAGTTTAATCCCGGCCATTAAGTCGGCTTCGTCGGCAGGCAGACGTTCAATGCGCGGCAGCGGGCCGGAGATATCGCGGACCTCCTTCCCGGTGAGCTGCAACAGGCGTGCCTGGGCGATCTGTACATCGCGGCGGGCGTTATCCTGCTCATTTTTCATCGCATTCAGCGCCAGCTGAACGTCCAGCACGCTGCTGGGACTGGCGCTGGCGCTGCTGACGCCGGCCTTTTGTACGTCGATTTGCCGGGACGTTTCGCTAATCAACGTCTGCACCGAGCGCAGCGACTTCTGCGCCAGCGCCAGCGCCAGCCACGCCTGGGCGGTTTCCCGCTGCAGCCGGGCACGAATAACATCGGCATTAGCGGCGGTCTGGCGCGCCTCGGCGGTAATGGAGTCGGCTTTCCGTTCACGCTTGGTACTGCTGACGTAGTCCTGCATCACGCCAACTCTTTGCATGGTCATCCCCTCGCGGGTGAGACGGCCGGCGTTATTGCCGCCCAGCGGGACGTTTTCAATACCAAATTTCAGCTTCGGATCGGGGAGCTGCATCGCGGAATCCGCCATATTCTTCAAAGCGTTAACCTGATGATCGTTGGCGGAGAGCTCGGCGGAGTAGTTTTCCGCCGCCGACAGGGCCTCCGCGAGCGTCGTTGCCCAGCCGTTGGTGGACATCAGCGATAGTAAAAGCGGCAGCCCGCAGGCCGCCTTATTGAAGATGTGCATAATGACTCCGGAATTATCGCGCGGTAATTGAAACGATCGCGTAGCCGGAGTCGGTCTGGCGGAAGGTGAAATCGACCTGCTCTCCCACTGCCAGCTTTTTATCGTGGTTATCAGCGAGCGCAAAGCTCATGGTCATCGCCGGCCAGTTCAGCTCGGTAACCGGAGAGTGGGCAATCACGACGGCATCGTCGCGCCAGGCTTTAATGACCCCGCTGGCCGAATAAAGCGTGGCGGAATCATCCGCCTTCTTCATCTCCGGCATATCCGCCATGGAGGACATGGTGTGATGGTGCATCGCGGCGTCTTCCGCGCTGGCGGTAAATGCGCTGAAGGAAAAGGTCAGTACGCTGGTAATAAGCAGAAAAATAGAGGTCGAACGCATAATAAAGTCTCCGAAAAAAACATAAAGTCGCCCGCAGACCGGGCAGATCTGATGGATGTTTTTAACGGTGCGTTATTCCCTGAAACGGCAGAAGCGTATCTCAACCGGCGGACCGGTGACCGGCGGCGTGCGCCAGTCCATACGTTCAGCGCAGGTCTCCTGCTGCGGGGAAACCACGAGTAGCGCGGTTTCGGAGGGGAGCGCGTTCAGCTGTAGAGAGGTTAAAGAGTTAGGCTGCGCGGTATCGGGGTCGCAGTGCTTCTCACAGATAACTTTCTGGCCGACGTTTTCCATGCCGGGCATGTTCATCATGCCATCGACAATATGGTGAATCTGCACCTGCGGCGCCGCGGGCTGCTGCTGGCCGCCATGGTGCGCCGCGACGGCGAGCTGAAGGTTGAGCAGTAACCAACAGGCAATAACAAGCCCTGCGCGGATACGAAGCCGGCGCCGGGTTGCTTGTTTAAATAATGCCTGTAGTGACTGAATCATAGTGATATTCGCAATTAGACGACCGCTGGATTAAATCACACTCACTGCAAGAATTAAACGATATTTCAAAGAGAAAACTCCAGGTTAAATAGAATGAAGTTTCTCTATAAATATTTACACCAAAAAGGGATATCAGTATTTGACCTTCCCCTTGGGGGAAGGTGTATAGCCGGCGGATAATGTATTTAATAAAAAGCAAAAATGTTATTTATATGTAATTAGCAAAAGTGAACGCGATTATTATTCCAGCACCAACGTATCGCCGGTTGCCGGCGCGCTACTCTCCGCTAGCCACCAGCGCCCCCATGAACCGGTGCAGTGGCAGGCCATCACCTCCTCGACCTTCTGCTGGCGCAAGAACTGCTTTAGCCGACGTATCCCCCACGGCGGCGCGCTGCGCAGGTGAAGGCCGCCGATGATGGCGCGTATCCGCTGGACGCCGGTGATCTTCTGACAGTGGCGAATCGTATCGATCAATCCGCGATGTCCGCAGCCGCAGATAATGACTAACCCTCGCGTCGAGCGGTAGATCAGGACGCCTTCATCGACAATATAGTCCTCACCCTGGGATTGACCCGTCAGGAGGCCATAGGCACGCGGGTGAGCGACCGTAATCTCACCGGACCACAGCAGTCGTTCGCCGATCGCCACCGGCTCGCGGCTGTACTCCATGCGGTGGCGGGAGTAGTCGATGTCTCGCGACAGCTTTTTGACTTTCCAGTTGCGTCCTGCGAGAGATAACGCCGAGTAGCGGGTGAGTCCAATCTGCGGATGACAAATAATACGGCTGTTGTCCGGCAGCCACGGCACCCCGCCGCAGTGATCGTAATGTCCATGGGAGAGCACCGTGGCGGTCAGGTCAGATAAAGAGACGCCCATACGCTGCGCATTATGAAGAAACGTGCCGTCTGGCCCGGTATCAAACAGCACCCGGCTGGTTTCATCCTCCACAAGCAGGCTTAATCCGGGTTTCGCCTGCAGCAGGCTGTCCTGCCCCTTGCCAAGCCGGTTTTCGAGTAACACCTTAATGATTAACGCCATTTGATGACCATCCCCCTTGGTTTGCGACGCCTACTGTAGCCAACCGCTGGCGGGGATGCCGTGATGAACCCTGCATAAGGAAAAGTGACAGCGTCACAACAAAGTAACATATTGATTCTGTTTAGTTGCCAGATAACCATTGCCGTCTATGCTGATGAACGAGTTTCTCTTAACCGGAGCGCGCTATGGCAGACTGGAATCCTTCACTTTATTTGCAATTCGGGGCTGAGCGTACGCGGCCCGCCGCCGAGCTTCTCGCCCGCATCACCCACCATCCCGCCACGCTGGCCGTTGATCTGGGCTGCGGACCTGGCAACAGTACCGCTCTGCTGCGCGATGCCTGGCCAGATGCCACGATTATCGGCGTTGATAATTCTCCGGCCATGCTGGAAGAGGCCTCCCGGCGGCTACCGGACTGCCGGTTCGTCGAGGCGGATATCGCTACATTTCGCCCCGAGCGGCCGGCGGACGTGATTTATGCCAATGCTTCGCTGCAGTGGCTCACGGATCATCAGCGCCTTTTCCCATATCTGGTCAGCAATCTTGCGAAAAACGGCGTACTGGCGGTGCAAATGCCGGTGAACTGGCAAGAGCCCTCGCACGTGCTGATGCGTCAGGTTGCTGAAGAGCTGGGGCATCCGGCCAGTGGGCGGCAGCCGCTGCCGGATGTGTCGGAGTATTACGATATGCTGACCACCAGCGGCTGCGAGGTGGATATCTGGCGCACCACCTACCATCACCCGCTGGCATCGCACCAGGCCATTATTGAATGGCTACAGTCAACGGGCCTGCGACCGTTTTTACAACCGCTTGATGAACAGCAGCGCCAGGCGTTTCTCGGACGCTATCTGGAGCGGCTGAAACAGCACTATCCGTTACAGTGTAACGGAAAGGTACTGCTGCGATTTCCGCGCCTGTTTATCGTCGCGCGCCGCTAGCGCCATCGGAGTGTAAAAAGAGGGAGAGAACGCTACGGCGCAGGAAGCAGGCGCCGTAGGCCAGGTTTACCAGGACAGATGATGGACCAGAGAGAGATCCCATGCGGTGGCCAGCAGCGAAAGAAACATGATGAGGTTCACAACCGTCTCTATGCGTTTTTCCATTTTGTTACTCCTGAGTCGTTTCCCCTGTTTTACAGGGGAAATCTTAATAACTTCTTAATCTCAGATTTTCAGAGCGTCACGCGGTAACGAACATAGTCATCGGCGGGCGTAAATTCATCATACAGACGCCGGGCCGGATTATCAGTACGAGTGTGCCAGTACAGCCGCGACCACCCTTTCTCTTTCCCTTCCGCTTGCAGCGCCTGCATCAACGCCCTGGCGATGCCTTTTCCGCGCATCGGCGGGGCAACAAACAGATCTTCCAGATAGCAAACAGGCGTCTTTACCCAGGTGCCTTCGTGAAGGACACAAATCGCAAATCCAGCGATGTTGCCATCCGCCAGGGCAACCCGGCCCAGCATGGGAGAAGCGGAATCAAGCATCCGCTGCCAGGTATATTCCGTGACGTCGGATGGCTGCGGGCTACCGTAGAAACGGGTATAGCCTTCCCAAAGCTGTAGCCACTGCGCTTTGTCCTGCTGGCTCACTTCACGAATTTCAATGACCATGGGTCTCATCCCTCGTTTGGATAAGCCATTATTTTCCAGTCAGATAATTAGTTCAACCGCCGGGGGCACAATTCATCTTTTTCTCTTAATTGCCCCTGTTTCCGCTGCCGGACGAAATGGGCACAATCTTTCAGATCTGCGTTTATAAAAAAACACAGAAGTATGTTGTAACTAATGCGAATGCCAAACTAACCCGGCAGCTGCCGGGTTGAGAGTGATGCTCCATCGCTTCAGGAATGTGCCCGGATGAGTGCCGGGCGGCGGCTGACGCCTTACCCGGCCGACACGATCGACGCTATTCTGGTCGTCCGTCAGCGGACTTTAGAGTATCAGCATGATGGCTTAACGGCGGCGCGCATGCCGTCGCGCAGAATAGCATCCAGATCCTGCGTGACCCGATCAACCAGACCCGGCACTTTCGTCAGGTCCTGCTCCCAGTGGGATTCAACGGACAGTACGGCTTTTACCAACTCGCCGGTGGTGATTTGCGCATCCCGATGCTGGGCCCATAGCGCCTTATAGCTCTCCATCCATTCGGCATCATCCTGAACCGGATAGTTCTCACCGTTACGCTCGCCGCGATAAAAGGCGATCAGCGCCGCCAGCGCAAAGGTCAGGCGCGTCGGGAGAGCCCCCTCTTTCTTCTGGCCCGCCAGCAGCTGCGGCAGAATGCGGGTACGATATTTAGTCATGCCGTTCAGCGCGATAGACAGCAGCTGATGCTTGATGTACGGGTTACGGAAACGACCGGTTACCGCGCTGGCGAAGGACGCCAGCTCATCGCGCGGCAGATCGAGAACCGGAATAATCTCCTGATAAATCGCCTTCTCGACGAATGAGCAGATTTCCGCATCGTTCATCGCTTCGCCCACCGTATCCAGGCCTGCCTGGAAGGCGACCGGCACCAGCGCGGTGTGCGCGCCGTTAAGAATGGCCACTTTACGCTCTTTGTACGGTTTAATATCGTCAACAATCAGCACATTAAGCGGTAGCTTATCGAGGCGCAGCTCGGCGGCCAGGGATTTCGGCCCCTGAATGACAAACAGGTAGAAATGTTCGGCGGTATCGAGGAAGCCGTCTTTATACCCCAGTTGCTCTTCAATCTGCGCGGCTTCATCGCGCGGATAGCCGGTCACAATACGGTCTACCAGGGTGGAGCAAAAAGCGTTGGCTTCATCCAGCCATGCCACAAACGCTTCCGGCAGCGCCCACTCCTGCGCATAGCGCAGCACCAGTTCCCGCAGCGCTTCACCGTTATAATCAATCAGCTCGCAGGGAACGATGACCCAGCCTTTATCCGCCGCGCCGGAGAAATGGCTGTAGCGCTCAAACAGCAGGCGGGTCAGTTTTGCCGGATAGCTCACCGCAGGCGCATCGTCGAAGCGGTCGCCCGCGTGGTAGCTAATACCCGCTTCGGTGGTATTGGAAAACACAAACCGCATATCCGGGTTGTGCGCCAGCCGCAGCAGTTCATCGTAATCCGCATAGGCGCTGATTTCGCGGTTTACCGAGCGGATCAGACGCGCATCGCTGACCGCTTCCCCTTTCTCGTTCAGGCCGCGAATAATCGTGGTGTAGAGGCCATCCTGGGTGCTGAGCGACGGCGGGAATGAGCTCTCAATCGGACGCACGATCACCACCCCGGCATTCAGGTCGGTATGCTCGTTCAGCAGATCGATCTGCCAGTCGATAAACGCGCGCAGGAAGTTACCTTCGCCAAACTGAATGATACGTTCAGGGTACTGCGCGCCCGGGAAATCGCGACGGTTTAGTGTTTTCACAAGGGTTCCCTCATAGAGTAGTCATACAACCTGAGTAATTGGTCCAATAAGTTATCAGGTTTTTACGCAAGTGAAACCCTGTTTTGATCAAAGCTGTATGCAATATAAAATTTATGACAGAAATTTATAGAACAGCGATGTTGCCGTCAGCTCGCCGTCGGGCATCAGCGCATAGCGTGGAATTTCCCCGGCTTTTTCCCAACCACACTGTACATAAAAGTTTTCTGCTCCGCTGCCGGTCGCCGTATCCAGCACCAGAACGCTCTTACCCTGCTCGCGCGCGATGGCTTCCAGTCGGGCCATCAGCGCATTCGCCAACCCCTGACGCCGCGCACTTTGGTGAACCAGAAGTTTGGCGACATCGGCGCGGTGCGGCTGGTTTTCCGGCTGGTCGGTAATCAGCTGTACCGTACCAACAAGCCGCTGCTGCGCATCCGCTGCGGCGAGAACAATGCGCTCACCGGCGGCGACGCTCTGCGCCATTCGCAGCCAGAACGCCGTCGCGGTTTCCGGGGAAAAAGGCAGCATAAAGCTCACCGAGGCCCCGC
The DNA here is from genome assembly GCF_040062275.1 of Klebsiella sp. GW_Kp182. Taxonomy (NCBI): domain Bacteria; kingdom Pseudomonadati; phylum Pseudomonadota; class Gammaproteobacteria; order Enterobacterales; family Enterobacteriaceae; genus Klebsiella; species Klebsiella sp. GW_Kp182. The sequence goes on from NZ_JBEAFQ010000004.1 coordinate 31,205, forward strand.
CGTTGACGCAGCTGACGAGGATGTCGGTTAATTCAGGAAGGTGTTCAAGAATATCGTCACGCGACAGCGTGCGCAGAGAAAAGGATGTGGTCATAGGTAACTCCTTGAAATTGACCACATCACTATGTTTTTAACTTATATTTAACACAAGCGGAATTACCATCGTATTTTCTTATGTACGATTCAGACCATTTCTTGCGTAAAAATACGATTGCGTCCGGCTTTTTTTGCCCGAATCATAGAATCATCGGCGACCATGAGCAGCTGGTTGAACAGATCCGTTATTCTGGCTGAACCCGGCGCCCGGCTCTCCAGCCCCATGCTGATGGTCAGCTGGATCCTGTTTTGCCCCCAGGTGAAGGTTTGCGACTCGATGCCCTGGCGAATTTTTTCCGCCAGCAGCACTCCGTCCCGCGCGGATGAGGTCAGCGCCGCGACGGCAAACTCTTCCCCACCAATACGCGCCACCATGCCCTCTTCACCCACCAGCTGCCGCACCTGCTGAGCAAACTGGGCCAGCATACAATCGCCGCACTCATGGCCCCAGCGATCGTTAACCTGCTTGAAGCCGTCGATGTCGAGCACCATCACGGTGAGCAGCTCGTTTTCCGCGATCGGCTGACGTTTCAACGCTTCGCTTAGCCCGGAGCGAGAATAGACCCGGGTCTGGAAGTCGAAATCAGCGCGCAGGGCCAGCTGTTTGACCAGGTTATTAATCGCCTCAACGCTGGAAGCGACGATGATGGGGCTGATCAGCATCGCAGCAATCCCCAGGCGCGTTGAAAACAGCTGCCACGGCTGCATCCGGGTATCGGGGGAGAGATGGATAAGCGAGTTCGCCACCAGCAGAATTTCGCTAATCCCGGTAATAAAGGTCAACAGGCAGGTTAACGGTAGCGGATAGCGAATCGCGCACCAAATCAGCGCCGGTAACGGGAAGGTTATGCTCCCGGCCCCGCCCACCGCCACGCCGAGCACAATCGACAGCACCAGCGCAATCGCCGGCAACAGCTGACGCAGGCGAAAACGCCCGAACGCCGAAGGGAGCGTGAGGGTTAAAATGAACGGCAGGATCAGCACAGCAGTCGAAAACTGTTCGCTAAACCAGTCCGCCAGTTGGGGAATAAACGTGGCGCGTTCCACATCTACCGAACCCAGCGCCCCGACGGCCGCGCAGAGCAGCGCCGCCAGCAGACAGTAGCAAAACAGGCTTAGCGCATTTATCGGTCCCGGCATCGAATCAGCCCGGCGCTTATCCCACAAAATGAGCTGCGCCAGGGTGACGATAAAAACGATATTGGAGAAGTTGATCAGAAAGGAGGCGAACCCCATTCCCCAACGAGATGTTAAACCGTCATATACCAGCATGGCGGCAAAACAAACGGCGTAAAAATAGCTGCGATTTAGCCAGATATAACGCGCAAAAATCCCCGCCATTACCGCGTTCAGCGGCCAGAAGAACGACAATTCTTGTACCAGACGCAGCATCGCGCCAAAGAAATGCAGTAGTAGCGTTAAAGTGAACAACACCAGCGCATCACGCACGGGCTGTTCCTCACGAAACAGCGTGAATGACCGAATCGACAGTGGAGACATTCATGATTATCCGTCTAATTGTTTCAGGCAATTATTATGTTAATAATTAGTAAGCGGTTCATCATATCATGAGAATAATTATCAGGCATATACCGCCGCCCGATGAATTACGGTCTGCTGCGGTCCGGCGAATTCATCTGGATCACCAGCCAGTGGTGAATCACCTGCACCACGTAGCGCTGCTCTTCGTCGCTGAGGCCGCGCCCCCGCGGGATCGCGTGCCACTTTTCCAGACAGCCGCGACAGCAGGTCGCGGTGGCATGCTGGGCGATAAACACCGGATGTCCGCGCATCGGGGTCTGCTTACCGTCGTTAGGAATTTGCGCAGGGGCCAGCCGACTGGCGATAAAGTCCGCCGCGTGCTGGTCGATAACCTCCGCGCCCTTATCATAACAATACTGCCGTTCTTTCACGCCGAGGCGAAAACGGGAGCGAAAAGTGGAGCGCTGCAGGCGGGCAAACAGGTTTTCTATGGGCACCATCAGAATACCGACCTCCCCAGTTTTTGAGTGAGTTTTTCCAGTAAAGCGATCCCGGCCAGCGAGTTCCCGGCGTCATCGAGCTCCGGGCTCCAGACCGCAATCGCCATCTCCTGCGGAACGATGGCCACAATCCCGCCGCCGACGCCGGATTTCGCCGGTAAACCGACGCGCCACGCAAACTCACCGGCGTTCTGATACATGCCGCTGGTCATCATCAGCGCGTTGACCTGCCGCGACTGAATGGGGGCGATAACCGGCGTCTCAAGGTGCGGAGCGATACCTCGGTCGGCAAGAAACAGAAAGGTGCGCGCCAGCTCTACGCAGCTCATCTCCAGCGAACAGTAGTGGAAATAGTTTTGCAGCACCGTGGCGACATCGTTATGGAAATTACCGAAGGATTTCATCAGCCAGGCTATCGCGGCATTGCGCGCCGAATGGTCGAACTCCGAGCGGGCAACCACCGGGTCATAGGCGATATCGCCCACACCGCTCAGACGACGCACGATTTCCAGCATCCGCTGGCGAGGCGCGCTGAGACGACTTTGCAGCATATCGCAGACCACCAGCGCCCCGGCATTAATAAACGGGTTGCGCGGTTTGCCTTGTTCAATTTCCAGCTGCAACAGCGAGTTGAAAGGCTGGCCGGAGGGATCTTTACCCACCCGCTGCCAGATCTCCTCTTCCTGATAGTGGTTCATCGCGACCACCAGGCTCAGGACTTTCGAGATAGATTGGATAGAGAAGCGCTCGTGCGCGTCGCCGGCGCTGTAGTGCTGACCGTCGACCGTACAGATAGCCACGCCGAGCTTATCGCCGCTGACGCTGGCCAGCGCCGGAATATAGTCCGCCACTTTACCGCGACCAATCAGCGGCCTGACTTCAGCCAAAATGGCATCGAGCATTGCGTTATTCATTACCGTCGCCACGCGCGGCTCCTTGCCAACAACAAAATTCGGGCGGTAATTATAGGCGCACGGGACGCGAAGAAACAGCCTCTTTCTCGCCCTCGCGTCGCCAGGGGGATGGTTCGCTCGTCAGCGGGGCGCCTGCCCGGGCTACCAAACCCGCAAATCGCACGAATCGGTAGCCCGGGAAAGGCGTTAACCGCAACCCGGGGATTTTTCCGCAGGCTAGCGGCGATCTCTCCAGACGGTCTGCACGTTGCAGAATTCATGCAGACCAAAATGGGAGAGCTCGCGGCCAAATCCGCTTTTCTTCACGCCGCCGAACGCCACGCGGGCATCGCTGGCGCAGTAGCCGTTGATAAACACTCCGCCGCACTCCAGCTCATCGGCAAAACGCTGGGCCTGCGCTTCACTGGTGGTGTAAACCGTTGCTGAAAGGCCAAATTCGCTGTCATTAGCCAGCGCCAGCGCGTGATCGGCATCGCGGGCTTCGGTAATCGTCGCCACCGGGCCAAACAGCTCCTCGCGGAAACCGGTCATCTCCGCGGTAACGTTTCCGAGCACCGTCGGCGCGTAGTAGTTGGCGGCGCCTTCGATTTTTTCCGCCCCCAGCAGCAGGGTCGCCCCCTCTTTTAGGGTCGCGCTCACCTGCTCGTGCAGCTCATCGCGCAGATCGAACCGCGCCATCGGCCCAATATAGTTCTGCTCATCGCGCGGGTCGCCCATTTTCAGCGCGGCAGCAGCGGCGACAAATTTCTGCGTAAAGGCCTCGGCGATGCCCGCTTCGACGATAAAACGCTTCGCCGCGGCGCAGACCTGACCGGTATTCTGGTAGCGACCTATCACCGCCGCTTTCACCGCCTCGTCAAGGTCGGCATCGTTAAGCACGATAAAGGGATCGGAGCCGCCCAGCTCCAGCACGCATTTTTTCAACGCCGCGCCGGCCTGTGCGCCAATGGCCTTCCCGGCGCGCACGCTGCCGGTGACGGTCACCGCGGCGATGCGCGGATCGTTAATCATTTGCGAAACACCATCGTTGGTGGCGTTCACCCAGCCAAAGACGCCGTCCGGCACGCCCGCAGCGGCAAAAATTTCGCCGATCATCGCCGCGCTGCCCAGCACGTTTGGCGCATGCTTAAGCAGATAGCTGTTGCCCGCCAGCAGAATGGGCACCGCGCCGCGCAGCACCTGCCACACCGGGAAGTTCCACGGCATGACAGCAAGGATAGCCCCCATCGGGCGGTACTCAATCACCGCTTTATTGTCTTCAACCAGCGTCGCCTCGGTATTGAGCATCGCCGGGCCGTGTTCAGCATACCAGTCACAAAGATTGGCGGATTTAGCCACTTCGCCGCGCGCCTGGGCAATCGGTTTACCCATTTCGCGACTAATCATTTGCGCCAGCGCTTCGCCACGGGCGCGCATCGCGCTACCGACGTTACGCAGCGTCGCCGCGCGCTCCGCCACGCTGACGTTGCGCCACTGACGATACCCCTGTTCCGCAAGGGCAATGGCCGCATCGACCTGCTGTTCGCTGGCCCAGGGCACAGACGACAGCGTTTCACCGGTGGTCGGACTCACGGAAATCGCATGAGTAGCAGATAAATTCATCGTTTTTCTCTCTGTGTTGATTGCGAAGTGACCTTATTCTGGCTTACCCTTCCTTTCATTAAAAATGAATAATATTAAGCAACCCATTCACAAAAGAAGAACACAATGGATCTGACCCAGCTTGAGATGTTCAACGCCGTCGCCAGCACCGGCAGCATTACCCAGGCCGCGCAGAAGGTGCATCGCGTGCCGTCAAACCTGACCACACGCATCCGCCAGCTGGAGGCGGATCTCGGCGTCGAACTGTTTATTCGCGAAAATCAGCGGCTGCGGTTATCCCCCGCCGGGCACAGCTTTTTACGCTATAGCCAGCAGATCCTCGCCCTTGTTGATGAAGCGAGGATGGTGGTCGCCGGAGATGAACCTCAGGGGCTGTTTTCGCTCGGCTCGCTGGAGAGTACCGCCGCCGTGCGCATTTCCCCTACCCTGGCGCATTTTAATCAGCGGTATCCCAAGATTCACCTGGCCCTCTCCACCGGTCCTTCCGGCACCATGATCGACGGCGTACTTGAGGGAAATCTGAGCGCAGCGTTCGTTGACGGTCCGCTGGTGCACCCGGGGCTGGAGGGGTTACCGGTATTCCCGGAAGAGATGATGATCGTCGCGCCCTTTGGCCACCCGCCCATCGCCCGCGCCAGCGAAGTGAACGGCGCCAGCGTCTACGCATTTCGCGCCAACTGCTCCTATCGCCGTCATTTTGAGAGCTGGTTCCACGCCGATCGCGCCACCCCGGGGCGGATCCATGAGATGGAGTCCTACCACGGGATGCTGGCCTGCGTCATTGCAGGCGCCGGACTGGCGCTGATGCCGCGCAGTATGCTGGAGAGTATGCCGGGCCATCAGCAGGTATCCGCCTGGCCGCTGGCCGAAGAGTGGCGCTGGCTGACGACCTGGCTGGTCTGGCGGCGCGGGGCGAAAACTCGCCAGCTCGAGGCGTTTATAGCGCTGCTGAACGAAGATCGACAAGCAGCAGCTTCTCCATAAAAATGCTTAACGGATCCGGCTGATACGGCGCAAAGGCGCTGCGGGTCTGGTAGCCATTGCGCGTGTATAACGCGACGGCGGCGTGCTGATGGATGCCCGTTTCCAGGCGTACGGTATGGCATTCGCGATTTATCGCCTCTTTCTCCAGCGCCGCCAGCAGTTTTTCCCCCAGCTGCTGGCCGCGATGGGCCGGGTGAATAAATACCCTTTTCATCTCGCCAACCCCCTCTTCGCCGAGCACGATGGCCCCACAGCCGACGGCCCGGTGCTGCGCATCGCGGATAATGAGCGCGATGACCGACGCCGCCGGTAGCGCGCTCAGGTCGATAAGATGATTGCTTTCCGCCGGGTAGAGCGTCTGCTGGTATGCGTCCAGCTCGGCAATTAAGGCGGTCAGATCCGGGTGATTTAGCGGGGTCGCGGCGATAGTGTACATAAAGAAGCTCCTTTTTTGAGCGTACTGTAGCGCGGGGCGTCCGCGGAGCCGCCATAGCATTAACTTATAGCTTCTGACCCGACTTGCGCTCCCCCCTTGAGAGGCAGTAATTTTGCGACATAACGTCTTTTATCAGGAAAATACGATGAATACCAAAGCGCGCAAGGTGATGATTATCGGGGCCGGAAACGTCGGCGCCTCAGCGGCCTACGCCCTGTTAAACCAGAATATTTGCGAGGAGCTGATCCTTGTCGATCTCAATAAACCACGCGCCGAAGCGCACGCTCAGGACCTGAGTGACGCTGCCGCCTACATGCCGGGCATGATGACCATTTCCACCCGGGAAGCCAGCGACTGCGCCGATGTCGATATCGCGGTCATCACCGTTTCCGGCGGCGCGCTCAAGCCGGGTCAAACCCGACTGGACGAACTGACCAACACGGCAAAAATCGTTAAAAGCATCGTCCCGCAGATGATGCGCGGCGGCTTCAACGGCATCTTTTTGGTTGCCACCAACCCCTGCGACATCATCACCTGGCAGGTGTGGCAGCTTTCGGGCCTGCCGCGCGGCCAGGTGCTGGGTACCGGCGTCTGGCTGGACACGACGCGCTTACGCCGGGTACTGGCCCAGGCGCTGGATATCGGCGCGCAAAGCATCGACGCCTTTATTCTTGGCGAGCATGGCGATACCCAGTTTCCGGTGTGGTCACACTCGGCGGTTTACGGCTCCGCCATCGCCGATGTTTACCACAAACATACCGGCCAGGCTCTCGACCGGGAGCTGATTGCCGAAAAAGTGCGCAAGCTGGGGTTTGAGATTTACGCCGGCAAAGGCTGCACGGAGTACGGCGTCGCCGGAACCATCGCCGAAATCTGCCGCAATATTTTCACCGGCAGCCATCGCGCGCTGGCGGTGTCGTGCATTCTTGACGGGGAATATGGCGTAACCGGCGCGGCGGCTGGCGTTCCCGCGGTGCTGACGCAAAGCGGCGTGCAGCAGATTATTGAGCTGCAGCTGGCCGATGATGAAGCGGAGAAATTCCGCCACTCTATCGAAGTGATTAAAGCCAATATCGCCCGTCTACCGTGATGGTCTATTTTCCCTGCGGGTTTCGCAGAAATAGCGCGCAGGATAAGTTTGCCGTGTAACCCACTCGGATTCGGGATCGGCGGGTCTGTTGCCGATCCCGTTTTATGATGAAGGGTGAGCTAGCGTAGCGTTATTACGCCATTTAAATAGGTCACCGCCTGGCCGCTCATCAATACGCGTTTTCCTTTCAGCTCGCAGCGCATATCGCCGCCGCGCGCGGAAACCTGACGCGCCAGCAGCTGAGTTTTACCCCGCTTTGCGCTCCAGTAGGGGATCAGCATAGTATGCGCCGAACCGGTTACCGGATCTTCCCACACCGCTTCACCGGGTGAGAAAAAGCGGCTAACGAAGTCATATTCCCCGCTGCCCGCGGCGGTCACGGTCACTTTATGTTCGCCAGGCGTCATCGCAGCAATATTCGGCCGCAGGGCTTCGACCTGCTCACGGGAGGCCAGTTCGATAAGCCATGCGCGCCCCTTGCGGGCATGCAGGTAGCGCTCAATCCCCAGCGCGGAGAGCATCTCCGCGGGCGGCTCGCGCTCTTGCGTTTCTCCCGCCGGGAAATCCAGGGTCAGCCAGTCGCCCTCGCGGCTCACGGTCAGCCGACCAGAAGCGGTCGCAAAGTGAATCAGCGCATCAGGATAATCCAGGTGATGAAATATCACGTGCGCGCTGGCAAGCGTGGCGTGGCCGCAGAGATTGACCTCATTGCGGGTGGTAAACCAGCGCAGCGCAAAACCATCGCTCTCAGGTACCACAAACGCGGTTTCCGACTGGTTGTGCTGCTGCGCCATTTTGAGCAGCAGCTCATCCGGCAGCCACTTTTTAAGCAGGCATACCGCAGCCGGGTTGCCGGAGAAAGGCTGGTCGCTGAACGCCGCCACCAGATAAAAAGGAATTTCCGTCACCGTCCCTCCTTAACGAAGCGTAATCGTGCCGATTAAGTAGGTGGTCGCCTGACCGCCGATCAGAACCCGGTCGCCCCGCCACTGGCAGCGCAGGTCGCCGCCGCGGGCCGACATCTGCCGCGCCTGCATATCCGTTTTGCCGAACTTCTCGCCCCAGTAGGGAATCAGCATACTGTGCGCCGAGCCGGTGACCGGGTCTTCCGCCACCGCCTCGCCCGGACAGAAGAAACGGCTGACAAAGTCATACTCTTCGTCCGGGGCGCTGATACAGATCATTTTGCCGAGGCGCTCAAGCAGCTGCATATCCGGACGCACCGCCTCCACCTGCTGGCGGTCGGCTAAAACCACCAGGTAATCACGCGCCACGCGGACTTCCACCGCGTCGCTCAGCCCCAGCCCGGCCAGCAGCTCCGCAGGCGGCTGCTCAACGGCGGTCGTCGCCCAGGCTGGGAAATCCAGCGTCAGCCAGTCGCCGCTGCGCGTGACGCGAAGCTCACCGACAAAGCGGGTACTAAATACGATTGTCGATGAGGGGTGGTCAAAATATTCAAAAATGACGTGCGAGGCCGCCAGGGTCGCGTGGCCGCAGAGGTTGATTTCGTACAGCGTGGTAAACCAACGCAGCTCATACCCCTCATCCGTACGCACAAAAAACGCGGTCTCCGACTGATTGTGCTGCTGCGCCATTTTCAACAGCGTTTCGTCCGGCAGCCATTCGGTCAGCGGGCAAACGGCCGCCGCGTTGCCGCCAAAGCTCCGATCGCTGAAGGCATCAACCAGATAAAAGCTAATTTCCTGCATTATTCTGTCCCTCTGTTTTTTTACTTATCGATAACATGACATAAACGTGAGAAATCCACACGTTTAATAGAAAAATTAATCCGTTAGTGCCGAAAATCTGGCTGAAGATAAAATGAGATGTGGATCACAAAATGGTTGTATTTTCAGCAGCAATCGTTTTAAGATCGTCCCACTTCTTTCCTCTTTGTAACCAGCCCTGAACTTATGATGACAAATACGGTTTCACGCAAGGTCGCGTGGCTGCGCGTAGTCACGCTTGCGATTGCGGCATTTATCTTTAATACCACCGAATTTGCGCCCGTGGGCCTGCTGTCGGATATCGCCGACAGCTTTGGCATGGAAACGGCGCAGGTTGGGATTATGCTGACGATCTACGCCTGGGTTGTCGCCCTGATGTCGCTGCCCTTTATGCTGCTGACCAGCAAGATGGAGCGCCGTCGCCTGCTGGTTGGCCTGTTTATCCTGTTTATCGCCAGCCACGTGCTGTCGTTCCTGGCCTGGAACTTCAACGTGCTGGTGATCAGCCGTATCGGTATCGCCTTTGCCCACGCGGTGTTCTGGTCGATCACCTCGGCGCTGGCTATACGAATGGCGCCTGCGGGTAAACGCGCGCAGGCGCTGAGCCTGATTGCCACCGGTACCGCGCTGGCGATGGTCTTCGGTATCCCGATTGGCCGTATCGTCGGGCAATACTTTGGCTGGCGCACCACGTTCCTGGTCATCGGCCTCGGTGCGCTGGTTACCATGGTGTGCCTGATCAAGCTGCTGCCTAAGCTGCCGAGCGAGCACTCAGGGTCGCTGAAAAGCCTGCCGGTGCTGTTCCGTCGCCCTGCGCTGCTGAGCATCTATTTACTGACGGTGATTGTGGTGACCGCGCACTATACCGCCTACAGCTACATTGAACCGTTCGTTCAGACGGTCGCCGGCCTGAGCGGCAACTTCGCTACCGTGCTGCTGCTGACCCTGGGCGGCGCGGGCATCGTCGGCAGCATCCTCTTTGGTAAGCTCGGCAACCTGCATGCGTCCGGGTTAATTAACGCGGCGATTGGCCTGCTGCTGGCGTGCCTGCTGCTGCTGCTACCCGCCTCGCACAACGCCAACCACCTGATGCTGCTGAGCGTCTTCTGGGGCGTGGCGATCATGATTATCGGTCTCGGTATGCAGGTCAAAGTGCTGGCGCTGGCGCCGGACGCGACCGACGTGGCGATGTCGTTATTTTCGGGGATCTTTAATATTGGCATCGGCGCGGGCGCGCTGGTGGGCAGCCAGGTCAGTACCCATCTGTCAATGGCGTCCATTGGCTATGTCGGGGCGATCCCCGCGGTCGTCGCGTTAGTGTGGGCGGTGATGATTTTCCGCCGCTGGCCGGTGTCGCTGGAAGATCAGCAGCCGCATCACTCCTGATCGTGCTGCTAAAAAAAACCTGCCGGTCGTGAGATCGGCAGGTTTTTTTACGTCTGGTATCAGTACGGCGATGACCGTCAGGCGTGATAAGTGGAAATAATCTCCAGCACGCCGTTAATAATAAACTGCACGCCCATACAGACCAGCAGGAAGCCCATCAGGCGGGAAATCGCCTCAATGCCGCCCTTCCCGACCAGACGCATGATTGCCCCGGAGCTGCGGAGACAGCCCCACAGGATAATCCCGACCAGGGCAAAAATAATCGGCGGCGCGACCAGCACAACCCAGTCCGGGAAGCTCGCCCCGTGCTTTACCGTAGACGCTGAGCTGATAATCATCGCGATTGTCCCCGGCCCTGCTGTGCTCGGCATCGCCAGCGGAACGAAGGCGATATTCGCCGTCGGTTCATCCTCGAGCTCTTCCGATTTCAGCTTAGCTTCCATCGAATCATGGGCTTTTTGCTGGGGAAAGAGCATGCGGAAGCCGATAAAGGCGACGATCAGGCCGCCGGCAATACGCAGACCGGGAATCGATATTCCGAAGGTGTTCATCACCACCTGGCCGGCATACCAGGCGACCATCAGGATGGCGAACACATAAACCGAGGCCATCAGCGACTGACGGTTACGCTCGGCGTTGTTCATATTCCCGGCCAGGCCAAGGAACAGCGCCACGGTAGTCAGCGGGTTCGCCAGCGGTAGAATCACTACCAGTCCCAGGCCTATCGCTTTAAAAAGATCCATCATAGTGAATTAAGGTCCTGTCAATATTGGATTATCAAAAAAATGACGCGTGCTGAGTATATCGTCTGTTGCCAGATTGTACCCGTTCTCCTCAGGACGCATTCACCCTTCCTTCAAATCATAAGATAACAACGTGAAATAGAGTGACCTGCCTCACAACAATTCGTTTTAGCAAATCGTGGCATCGGCTAATTCATCAGGTTGACTTATATTTGCCTAGGCAATAATATCTCCCGCAACTAAGTCATTGCCTGGGCAACCATTGTGAAAAGTACAAGCGACCTGTTTAACGAAATGATCCCTCTTGGCCGCTTGATCCAGATGGTTAACCAGAAAAAAGATCGCCTGCTCAACGATTATCTCTCGCCGATGGATATTACTTCCACCCAGTTCCGGGTGCTCTGTTCCATTCGTTGCGAAGTGTGTATTACCCCCGTTGAGCTGAAAACCGTGCTTTCGGTCGACCCAGGCGCAATGACGCGCATGCTCGACCGCCTGGTCTGTAAAGGCTGGATTGAACGGTTACCCAACCCGACTGACAAGCGTGGCGTGCTGGTACAGTTAACGCCAGACGGCGCAGCCCTTTGTGAGCAATGTCATCAGGTTGTGGGTCAGAAATTGCACCAGGAACTAACAAAAAATCTGTCGACGGATGAAGTGGCCACTCTTGAGTGTTTACTCAAAAAAGTTCTGTCGTAATAAGAAGAGGTAAGATGATGTCCAGACGCAATAACGACGCCATCACTATCCATAGTATTTTGTCGTGGATCGAGGATAACCTGGAATCGCCCCTGTCGCTGGAGAAGGTTTCAGAGCGCTCAGGTTACTCCAAGTGGCACCTGCAAAGAATGTTCAAGAAAGAGACCGGTCACTCGCTGGGACAGTATATCCGCAGCCGTAAGCTGACCGAGATCGCGCAGAAGCTGAAGCAGAGCAACGAGCCTATCTTATACCTGGCCGAACGCTATGGCTTTGAATCGCAGCAAACGCTGACGCGAACTTTTAAGAACTATTTCGATGTTCCGCCGCACCAGTATCGTATTACCAACGTGCCGGGCGAGTCGCGCTACCTGCTCCCATTAAATAACTGTTGTTAACCGCCTGCAAAAAGACGTATTGAGGAAATCATGAAACTATTCGCTTCCGCCGCCATCGTGCTATTGGCGCTGGTCTCGAGCCAAAGTTATGCGGAGCAAACCAGCACCCCGGTTCGCCACAACAACCGGGATGCGATGATTATTCCTTCCGAACATAATGATTCGCCTTTTGATTTCAATCACATGGCCTCTGGCAGTGATAAATCAGATGAACTGGGCGTGCCCTATTACAACCAGCAAAGCCTGTAAAATCCCTTTAGCCCCGTGACCGGGGCTTTTTTTTACCCCCGCGCCATGCCCGGACGCACGATCCGCAGGCCAAATACGTTGATATACAGCCCGGCCATAATCAGTACCGCGCCCAGCAGCTGCAGGCTATTCAGCGTCTCGCCGAGCAATAAGGCCGCGCTGGCCATCCCGACCACCGGCACCAGCAGCGACAGCGGCGCCACGCGCCAGGTTTCATAGCGGCCGAGCAGCGCCCCCCAAATACCATAGCCGACGATAGTGGCAATAAACGCCAGATAGAGCAGCGACAGGATCGTCAGCAGGTCGATATGCAGCAGGCTTTCCGCCATGACCTGCGGGCCGTCGAGGATCCACGACGCCAGCATAAACGGCAGCACCGGGATCAGCGCGCTCCATACCACCAAAGACATAATCGGCGGCCGGCTCGCATGCGACATAATTTTCTTGTTGAAGATATTGCCGCAGGCCCAGCTCAGCGCCGCGGCCAGCGTCAGCATAAAGCCCACCAGCGGGACATGCTGGCCGCCGAGGCTGGCTTCGACCAGCACCAGTACGCCGAAAATCGCCAGCGCGATCCCCGCCAGCTGTTTCCCCTGCAAACGTTCGCCGAAAATAAACGCCCCGAGAATGATGGTGAAAAAGGCCTGCGCCTGCAGCACCAGCGATGCCAGTCCGGCAGGCATGCCGAGGCTAATCGCGCAGAACAAAAACGCAAACTGACCGAAGCTAATCGTCAGGCCGTAGCCCAGCAGCAGGCTCAGCGGAATTTTTGGCCGCGCGACGAAGAGCAGCGCCGGGAAAGCCACCAGCAAAAAGCGCAGTCCGGCGAGCATCAGCGGCGGCATATTATGCAGCCCCACCTTGATCACCACGAAATTCAGCCCCCATACCACCACCACCAGCAATGCCAGCAGCCCGTCTTTACGCGTCATACCCGCCTCGGTTGTTATTGGAATTTTTGCGAACAAAATCAAACTACCGAATAATTCGTCCGCCGCATAGATCATTATTTTCGGTAGGGCGCTGGCGTGCTTTTCATCCCCCCCGGGAACTATACAAGCCCCGGTTAGCGTGCTATTTGTGATCGTGACAACAAAAATAACATCACATCAGGCAAGGAAAAAATGATACCGACTCTCAGGCGCTCAACCGCAGCGCTGCTGGCTTCGTCGTTGCTGTTAACCATTGGCCGCGGCGCAACGTTACCTTTTATGACGATCTACCTCACCCGCCAGTACCATCTGGAGGTGGATAAAATCGGCTATGCGCTGTCGAGCGCGCTGATCGTCGGGGTGCTGTTCAGCATGGGTTTTGGCATTCTCGCCGATAAGTTCGACAAAAAGCGCTATATGACGCTCGCCGTGCTGGCGTTTATTGGCGGCTTTATCGCTATTCCTCTGGTCAATAGCGTCGCGCTGGTGGTGTTTTTCTTCGCGCTGATTAACTGCGCTTACTCCGTCTTCTCTACCGTGCTGAAAGCGTGGTTTGCCGACGTGCTGTCGCCGGAAAAGAAGGCGCAGATTTTTTCCCTTAACTACACCTTTCTCAATATTGGCTGGACCGTTGGACCGCCTATCGGCACTCTGCTGGTCATGCACAGTATTAACCTGCCGTTCTGGCTGGCGGCCGGCTGCGCCGCCCTTCCGCTGGTATTTATTCAGCTGTTTGTGCAGCGCACCAGCGCCGCGATTGCTCAGGATAACGCGGTCCAGTGGTCGCCGTCGGTGCTGCTGCGCGATCGCGCTCTGCTGTGGTTTACCCTTTCCGGCCTGCTGGCCTCCTTTGTCGGCGGCTCTTTCGCTTCCTGCATTTCTCAGTATGTGCTGGTAGTAGCGGACAGCGATTTTGCCGAAAAAGTGGTTGCGGTGGTACTGCCGGTTAACGCGGCCGTGGTGGTGGCGCTGCAGTATGCGGTTGGTCGTCGCCTTACCGCCCGCAATATTCGCCCGCTGATGACCTTTGGGACGGTTTGTTTTGTGCTCGGGCTGGGCGGTTTTGTTATTTCCGATAACAGCCTGCTGTTGTGGGGCCTCTCCGCCGCCATTTTTACACTCGGAGAGGTTATCTACGCGCCGGGGGAATATATGCTGATCGATAACATTGCGCCGCCGGGCATGAAAGCCAGCTACTTTTCCGCCCAGTCGCTGGGCTGGCTGGGGGCGGCGTTTAACCCGATGCTGACCGGAACGATTCTGACCCATCTGCCGCACTGGTCGCTGTTTGTGATATTGATGCTGGCGATTATCGCCGCATGGCTGATGATTTTCCGCGGCATGAACGTTCGTCCGTGGAACGGTAGCACGGTCGCCCGCGCCTGATGCCAGGCGCCGTGCGGCTGTCAGGTTGCTGTCGCGTCCCTGTCGGGTTCCGATCGTGGTGCCCGACAGCCCGCTCGATGATACTCCATCTCAGGTTTTCACCCGGAGATAGAAACAATGAACAGTAGTCATCAGGTTAAACAATTACGTTTGCAGCGCGCCTGGTCGCAGGAGCAGCTTGCCGAACTGGCCGGCGTCAGCGTGCGCACCATTCAGCGCATCGAGAACGGCGACCGTCCCGGCCTCGAGACGCTCAGCGCGCTTGCGGCGGTATTTGAAGTTAACGTCGCCGAGATTAGCGGCGAATCGCCGGCGGGCCACGAAGCGTCGCTGGATTTACGTATTGAGGAAGCCAAAGCGCGCGTCGAACGCGAGAGCCGTTTTTACCGTTCATTGACGGTGGCCGTCGTCGTTTGCGTTCTGCTGGCGCTGCTGAACTGGCTGAGCGGCGCAGAGAGCTACTGGTCCGCATGGGTGGCGATCGTCTGGGGAGCGCTGCTGGCGGTTAAAGGGTTGCGTCTGTTTGTTTTTGGCGAATGGATTAATCGCTGGCGTCAGGCGCGCCTGCAGCGGCTGCTGCGCAAATAGCCCTCTGCGCGCTTTTCCCGGGGGCGGCGCTGTCGTGCCTTGCCCGGGCTACGGGTCCATCGCCGTCTGCGAGCGGTAGCCCGGACAGATGCGCAGCATCGCCTCCGGGATACCATATCTAGTGCGGACTATGGCGATCTCCCCGGGGGCGGCGCAAAGCGCCTTGCCCGGGCTACGAGTCCATCGCCGTGTGCGAGCGGTAGCCCGGACAGATGCGCAGCATCGCCTCCGGGAAACCATATCTAGTGAGGACTATGGCGAGCTCCCCGGGGGCGGCGCAAAGCGCCTTGCCCGGGCTACGGGTCCATCGCCGTCTGCGAGCGGTAGCCCGGACAGATGCGCAGCATCGCCTCCGGGAAATCATATCCAATGCGGCCTGTGGCGATCTCCCCGGGGGCGGCGCAAAGCGCCTTGCCCGGGCTACAGGCCATCGCCGTCTGCGAGCGGTAGCGCAGACAGATGCGCAGCATCGCCTCCGGGAAACCATATCTAGTGCGGACTATGGCGATCTCCCCGGGGGCGGCGCAAGCGCCTTGCCCGGGCTACGGGCCAGCAGACTGCTGTATACCTGTAGCCCGGCTAAGCGCAGCGCGAGCCGGGGGGAGGCCGCCATCCGGGGCGAGTTAAATGGTGACCATCCCTCGGACGCCTTCGGCTTCCATATCGCCGCCGTTGCCCTGCTGGATAATCGCGCCGCGCGACATCACCAGATAGCGATCCGCCAGACCGGCGGCAAAATCATAAAACTGCTCGACCAGCAGAATCGCCATATCCCCGCGGTTCGCCAGCTGACGAATCACCTCGCCAATCTCCTTAATCACCGACGGCTGAATGCCCTCCGTCGGTTCATCAAGAATCAACAGCTGCGGACGGCTGGCCAGCGCGCGGCCAATGGCCAGCTGCTGCTGTTGCCCGCCGGAAAGATCGCCCCCGCGCCGCTGCTTCATGGTTTTCAGTACCGGAAACAGCTGATAAATCTCTTCCGGTACCGCGCGCGCGTCGCGGGCGGGAAAGCGGGACAGCCCCATCAGCAGATTCTCCTCAACCGTCAGGCGCGGAAAAATCTCCCGCCCCTGGGGCACGTAGGCGATCCCCGACTGCACCCGCTGGTGCGGTTTACGGTGGGTGATATTCTTCTCCTGCCACAGCACCTCGCCGCTGCGCGCCGGGATCAGCCCCATCAGGCACTTCAGCAAGGTGGTTTTCCCCACCCCGTTGCGCCCGAGCAGGCAGGTGATCTCGCCCTGGCGAGCGGCAAAATCCACTCCACGCAGGATATGGCTGCCGCCATAATATTGATGTAGTTGATTAACCTGTAACATCCGCGCTCCTTAGCGTCCGAGATAAACTTCAATCACCTGTTCGTTGGCCTGCACCTCGCGCAGCGACCCCTCCGCCAGCACCTGTCCTTGATGCAGCACCGTCACCCTGTCGGCGATGGTTTCGACAAAGCCCATATCATGCTCGACCACCATCAGCGAATGCTGCCCGGCAAGGGTGCGGAACAGCTCGGCGGTATATTCTGTCTCCGCATCGGTCATCCCGGCGGCGGGTTCGTCCAGCAGCAGCAGATGCGGCTCCTGCACCAGCAGCATGCCGATTTCCAGAAACTGCTTTTGCCCGTGCGACAGCAGCCCCGCCGGCCGATAGCGTTCGCCCTCCAGCCGCAGCAGGCGCAGGGTTTCGCTGATTCGGTCGGCCTGCTCGCTGTTCAGGCGCGCCCGCAGGCTGGCCCACACCGATTTATCACCTTTCATTGCCAGTTCGAGATTCTCTGCCACCGTCAGCGCCTCAAAGACCGTCGGTTTCTGAAACTTGCGCCCGATGCCCTGGCGGGCGATGGCGATGGGATCGAGGGTTGTTAAGTCCACCGACTGATCGTAAAGCGCCCTGCCGCTCTGCGGCCGGGTTTTGCCGGTGATGACGTCCATCAGGGTAGTTTTACCGGCGCCGTTCGGCCCAATCACGCAGCGTAGCTCGCCCACACCAATCTGCAGCGACAGGTTGGTCAACGCCTGAAAACCGTCAAAGTTGACGTTAATCTCTTCCAGCTGCAGTACCGGATCGGTCTGCTCGCGAAAGCGGTCCGTCGGCAGCTGGCGGGTAAATAGCTCTTCATCCAATGGCATCAGCGATCTCCTTTACGCAGCAGGCCGATAACGCCACGCGGTAAAAACAGCGTCACGATAATAAAAATCAGTCCCAGAAAGAGCTGCCAGTACTCCGGCATCGCCACGGTAAAGTAGCTTTTCGCGCCGTTGACCAGCCCCGCGCCGAGCACCGGGCCGATTAAGGTTCCGCGACCGCCGAGCGCCACCCAGATGGCCGCTTCGATAGAGTTGGTCGGCGACATTTCGCTGGGGTTGATGATCCCGACCTGCGGCACGTACAGCGCCCCCGCCAGGCCGCACAGTACGGCGGAAAGGGTCCATACCAGCAGCTTAAAGCCGCGCGGGTCGTAGCCGCAGAACATCAGGCGGTTTTCAGCATCGCGCACCGCCGTCAGCACGCGGCCAAATTTGCTTTGCGCCAGCAAATAGCCAATCCACAGGGTGAGCAACAGCAGCAGTACCGTGGCCATAAACAGAGCCGCCCGCGTGCTGATGGCGGTAACGGAGAAACCGAGCAGCGTGGTAAAGCCGGTAAAACCGTTGTTACCGCCAAAGCCGGTTTCGTTACGGAAAAACAGCAGCATCCCGGCGTAGGTGAGCGCCTGGGTCATAATCGAAAAATAGACGCCTTTGATTTTCGAGCGGAAGGCAAACCAGCCGAAAACCAGCGCCAGCAGGCCGGGCACCAGCACCACCAGCAGCATAGCCCAGGCGAAATGCTGGGTGCCCCACCAGAACCACGGCAGCTCGCTCCACGACAAAAACGACATAAAGGCCGGCAATCCGTCGCCCGCCGCCTGGCGCATCAGGTACATGCCCATGGCGTAGCCGCCGAGAGCAAAAAAGATCCCATGGCCAAGCGAGAGCATCCCGGCATAGCCCCAGACCAAATCCAGCGCCACGGCGACAATGGCGTAGCAGAGTATCTTGCCGGTCAGCGTCAGCAGCCAGGTGGAGACCGCCAGCGGATGCGTGGCGGGCAGCAGCGCCAGAAACGGCATACTTAGCAGGCCCAGCAGTAGCAGCACGCCGAACCAGCGCAGCGGGCGCGGCGCTTTGCGCGCCAGCGTTAAGGTAATAGGTTGGCTCATCAGTCAATAACCCTCCCTTTGAGGGCGAACAGTCCCTGGGGACGTTTCTGGATAAACAGGATAATCAAGACCAGAATCAGGATCTTACCAAGCACGGCTCCCATCTGCGGTTCAAGGATTTTGTTAAAGATGCCAAGACCAAACGCCGCCGCCACGCTGCCCGCCAGCTGACCCACGCCGCCGAGCACCACCACGAGGAAGGAGTCGATAATGTAGCCCTGGCCCAGCTCGGGCCCGACGTTACCGAGCTGCGACAGCGCGACGCCGCCCAGCCCCGCGATCCCCGAACCGAGGCCAAACGCCAGCATATCGACCCGTCCGGTCGGCACGCCGCAGCAGGCCGCCATCGCGCGGTTTTGCGTCACAGCCCGCACGTTCATCCCTAGCCGGGTCTTGTTCAGCGTCAGCCAGGTAAAGAGCAGCACCAGCAGCACGAAAACCAGTACCGCCAGACGGTTCCACGGCAGGATGAGATTCGGCAGAACCTGCACGCCGCCGGAGAGCCATGCCGGATTGGCGACCTCAACGTTCTGCGCGCCAAACAGCATCCGTACCAGTTGGATCAGCATCAGGCTGATCCCCCATGTGGCGAGCAGCGTCTCAAGCGGGCGCCCGTACAGATGACGGATCACGGTGCGTTCCAGCGCCATACCGATACCGCCGGTGATCAGGAACGCCACCGGCAGCGCAATCAGCGGATAGAAGGCCAGCCACTGCGGCGCCAGCTGCGCCAGCGCCTGCTGAACCAGCCAGCAGCTGTAGGCGCCAATCATCAGCATCTCGCCGTGGGCCATATTGATCACCCCGAGCAGACCGTAGGTGATGGCCAGACCGAGCGCGGCGAGCAGCAGGACAGAACCGAGGGAGAGGCCCATAAAAGCCTGGCCGAGAAGATCGCCCAGCAGCAGGCGGTGCTGGATTTTACTCAGGCTCTCCTGGGCCGCCGCGCGAATCGCCGGGTCCGGCTCATGCCGGGCATCGGTATACGGCGTCAGCAGCGCCTGGGTTTCCGGGTCACCGGAGTGGCCGAGCAGCGCGATGGCCGCCAGCCGCTGTGCGGGCTGAGGACTGACAAGCTGTAAACGGGCCAGCGCAATTTCCAGCTGCGACTTCACCGCGCCGTCGGTTTCCGCCGTCAGACGCTGCTGTAGCAGCCCCGCCATCTCAGGCGTCGCTTCGCGCTGCAGGGTTTTCGCCGCCGCGGCCCTTTCCGTGACGTTGTCACTAACCAGGAGATGCGTCGCCAGCGCGCCTGCCGCCAGGTTACGCAGGCGGTTGGTCAGACGCACCGGTTTTGTTGGGCCGACGGGCGCCGGAACCGCGCCCAGCGCCAGCAGACTGTCGCTCTGTTTGCTGAACGCATGACCGCCGCTATCGGATTGCAATGTTTCACTTTTCAGCGCCCGCAGCAGCGGTAAACGCGGCGCTTCGGGCGCGGCGGCCCACTGTTCCAGCAGCTGAGCCTGCTGGCTGCGATTGGCCGCCACAAAATCGTCGGCGTCCGCTGCCTGCGCCCGCCACGGTATCAAGACCATCAGCAGCGCGAAGTAACACATGAGGCGTAATGCGTTCATGGTCGTTCTCCTTTTCGGGGAAATCCGGGCTTCGGGCCCGGAAGACTGAATCATTCACCCCAGCGCAGCGCCGGGGTCTAACGCTTAGTTGCTGACGGTTTTAACCGGGTGATCCGGCTTTTTATCATTCCCGGCAATCCACGGGCTCCACGGCTGGGCGCGTACCGGCTCTTCGGTCTGCCAGACCACGTTAAACTGGCCGTTGCTTTCGATTTCGCCAATCATTACCGGCTTGTGCAGGTGATGGTTGGTGGCATCCATGGTCAGGGTAAAGCCTGACGGCGCCTTGAAGGTTTGGCCGGCCATGGCATCACGCACCTTGTCGACATCGGTCGATCCTGCTTTCGTCACCGCCTGCGCCCACATGTGCAGGCCAACCCAGGTCGCTTCCATCGGGTCATTGGTTACCACGGTATCGGCGTTTGGCAGCTTGTGGGCTTTGGCGTAAGCGCGATAGTCGGCAACAAACTGTTTATTGGTTGGGTTATCGACGGACTCGAAGTAGTTCCACGCCGCGAGGTTGCCCACCAGCGGTTTAGTATCAATCCCGCGCAGCTCCTCCTCGCCCACGGAAAAGGCCACCACCGGCACGTCCGTCGCCTTCAGCCCCTGATTAGCCAGCTCTTTATAGAACGGAACGTTGGAATCACCGTTGATGGTAGAGACCACCGCGGTTTTACCGCCGGCGGAGAACTTCTTGATATTGGCGACGATAGTCTGATAGTCGCTATAGCCGAACGGGGTATAGACCTCTTCGATGTCTTTATCCTGAATGCCTTTGGCGTGCAGGAAAGCGCGGAGAATTTTGTTGGTGGTGCGCGGGTAGACGTAGTCGGTACCGAGCAGGAAGAAGCGTTTCGCCCCGCCGCCGTCTTCGCTCAGCAGGTATTCCACCGCCGGAATCGCCTGCTGGTTTGGCGCCGCGCCGGTGTAGAAGACGTTCGGCGACATCTCTTCGCCTTCATACTGTACCGGGTAGAAGAGCAGACCGTTCAGCTCTTCAAATACCGGCAGAACCGATTTGCGCGATACGGAGGTCCAGCAGCCGAACACCGCCGCCACCTTATCCTGCGTCAGCAGTTGACGCGCTTTTTCGGCGAACAGCGGCCAGTTTGATGCCGGATCTACCACTACCGGTTCCAGTTTTTTACCCAGCACGCCGCCTTTGGCGTTGATGTCATCGATAGCCATCAGGGCGACATCTTTCAGCGGGGTTTCAGAAATCGCCATCGTCCCGGAAAGCGAGTGCATAATGCCGACTTTAATGGTGTCGGCGGCATAAACCTGTAAGGAGAAGCCCATGCTAATAACAGAGGCGGAGAGAGCAAAAGCTTTTAATAGTGTTCGACGCTGCATGTGTGTCACTCCTGAATAGCGCAAAAACAAAAAAATGAATTAACGACTCACCGGAAGTGATAAGGCAAAAACGATGCCAGGTTGTGAAAGCGTCTGAAAGCGCGGCAGAATACGGGGAAAATAAAGGCGGGTGCACAGCGTTGCCTTAAAATAGTGCAACGCTGCGCTATGGAGAGATTACCAGAGCTGCGCGGCGATGCCGGTGACCAGGCGGACTTTATCCCACTGCTGGGCTTCGGTCAGAGAGTTACCCTCTTCGGTGGAAGCAAAACCGCACTGCGGGCTGAGGCAAATTTGCGCCAGCGGGACGTACTGCGCCGCCTCCTGCAGTCGAGCCTTCACCCCTTCCGGGTTTTCCAGCTCCCCGTTTTTAGTGGTGATCAGGCCCAGTACCACCTGCTGATGGCCGGGGCGAACGTAGCGCAGCGGCGCGAAGTCGCCGGAACGGTCATTGTCATATTCGAGGAAGAACGCGTCGATGTTAACGCCGCCGAATAGCACTTCCGCAACCGGCTCGTAGCCGCCCTCGGAGATCCAGGTCGAGCGGAAGTTACCGCGACACACGTGCAGGCCAACGGTCAGATCCTCCGGCTTCCCTTCCAGGGCCTTATTCAGAACGCGGGCATAAATGCGCGCCAGCTCATCCGGGTCTTCGCCGCGCTCGCGCACCTGCTGTCGCTGCTCATCGGAGCAGAGGTAGGCCCAGACGGTATCATCAAGCTGTAAATAGCGGCAGCCCGCATCGTAGAAGGCGCGAATGGCATCGCGCCAGGTGGTTGCCAGGTCATCGAAATAGTCGGCGAGATCCGGATACACCGTCGCGTCGATATCTTTCCGGCCGCCGCGGAAGTGCAGTACGCTCGGGCTGGGAATGGTCATCTTCGGCTGAGCGCTGCCGCTGATGCTCTTTAGATAGCGAAAATCTTCCAGCATCGGGTGATCGCCAAAGGCCAGTTTACCGGTGACGCGAACGCCGTGCGCTTTGGTCTGTACCCCGTTGAACTGAATGCCCTTTTCTGAATCGTAGCGCTCAACGCCCTGTAGTCCGTCAAAGAAATCAAAGTGCCACCACGCGCGGCGGAACTCACCGTCGGTGACCACATGCAGCCCGCACTCGCACTGCTGCTGCACCAGATCGCGAATCGCCTCATTTTCTATCTGCCGCAGCTGCTGCGCGTCGATGGTGCCGGCGGCCAGCTGCTGACGAGCCTGTTTGATGGCGTCCGGGCGTAAAAAGCTGCCGACAATATCTGCGCGGAACGGGGCCTGATGACGTTGCATGGTGTCTCCTTAGCGGCGGGCAAAGTTAATTACCCACCGTGATAGTTTATCATTTGAACTTATAGACTTCTGGATGGCTATATGTCCAGATACTGGCATGCAGAGGTTTCATCGGCAAACGACAATATTTCATGGCACATGAAATAAATTCACTTTGCGAAAGGCAACCCTTCATCTTCCCAGCCGGTCAGGCCGCCGAGCATCATTTTTACCGGGCGCCCCAGCAGAGCCAGCTTCATGGCGGCGACGTCCGCCCCGTTGCAGTGCGGCCCGGCGCAGTAGACCACAAACAGCGTGTCATCAGGCCACTGCGCCATTCTGGTTTCATCAATTTGTCGGTGCGGTAAATGCAGGGCGCCCGGGAGATGACGACGGGCAAAGGTTTCTTCACTGCCGACGACGTGCAGCAGAACAAAATCCACTTCTCCTTCGCGCATCGCGCTGTAGACATCGGCGCAGTCGGTCTCGAGGCTTAGCTTATGACGAAACCAGGCGGCGGCGTCGGTGGAACTGGCGGGGGCAATAGCGGTTACAACACTCATGGCATCTTCTCCTTGTCTGTGATACCACTACTTTAATTAACCGCCTGCGCGACATCTGCCGAGAACCATGACTGAAAACGCTGAAATCCTGACAATCCCATCCGTGACGTTGTCACGCCACCGGGTTGTTGCCCTCGCCTACGATGGCCTGTGTACCTTTGAATTTGGCGTCGCCGTTGAGATCTTCGGCCTGCCGCGCCCGGAGATGGGCGAACGATGGTATCGCTTTGCCGTGGCCGCCGTCGACGACGGTGAGCTGCGGGCAACCGGCGGAATTCGGCTCATGACCGATGGCGGTATGGCGCTATTAGGCGAAGCGGACACCATCGTGGTACCCGGCTGGCGCGGTATTGACTCCCCCGTGCCGCCAGCGCTGTGCGAGGCGCTGGTCGCCGCCCATGCGCGAGGCTGCCGGATAATTTCTATCTGCTCCGGGGTTTTCGTTCTGGCCGCGGCCGGGCTGCTGAACGGCCGCCAGGCGACCACCCACTGGCGCTATACCGACCAGCTGCGGGCGCGGTTTCCGCGCATTGAGGTGATCGATGACGTGCTGTACGTCGGCGCCGAAGGCGTCATGACCTCCGCAGGCAGCGCCGCGGGTATCGATTTATGTTTGCACCTGGTGCGCGAGGACTTCGGCGTCGAAGCGGCGAATCTTGTCGCCCGACGGTTAGTGGTTTCCCCCCATCGCGACGGCGGGCAGGCGCAGCAGATTGTTCGCCCGGTGGCCAAAGCGCGGGAGAGCCAGAGGCTGGGGCAATTATTTGATTTTCTGCACCAGAATCTCGCCGCTGGCCACACCGTGGCCTCGCTGGCGGAAAGAGCCGGCATGGGGCAGCGCACGTTTTTACGCCGTTTCGAAGACGCTACCGGCAAAACCCCCGCCCGCTGGCTGCTTGACGAGCGCCTTCAGCGCGCCACGCAGCACTTAACCCACAGCCGGCTGAGCGTTGAGCAGATTGCCGAGCTTTGCGGTTTCTCAAACGCCAGCACCCTGCGCCATCACTTCCGCCAGCAGTTTGCCCTTAGCCCGTTGCAGTACAGGAAAAGCGCGCTGGCGGGTAAAAAGGGAGAGTGATTCACATGGATAATAGTCACGCTAGGCAATTTGTTAAGCATTTGTTTAGATTAGTCGGGTTAAGATGTATCCAACAACCGTAAACCCGTTCAATGAGGACAACATAGCGCATAGCAAAACTAATGGAGGTTAATCATGCTGGGAAATATGCATGTATTTATGGCAGTTCTGGGAACCATTCTGTTCTTTGGGTTTCTTGCCGCATACCTGAGCCACAAATGGGATGACTGATGAACGACGATAATCCCCACCCGTAAACGCCCCCTGCTGCCGATGCACCAGGGGGCGTTCTGCTTTTGGTTTGCAGGACTTCAATAGACCCCTGACTGTCACTCAAATCTGTTTCACTGTCCGTATTTTAGCTTCAGTGATAAAGCGCCCGTCCCCAGCGAACGCTCAATTTTTTGGCGGTAATCATTCCGGCACACGACGGCTCTAATAAAAATATTCACTTCATCTCATCAAAAATAGTCATGATGTTCTTTCTGATATCAAAGCCGATCGCGCAACGATATCTAAACCGATGCAGAGTATCCATATTTTTCCCAGCGCAACAATGTTAATTCAAGCCAATACAACCACACAAAACAAATGGATAAACATGGAATTTCTGGGCAATAGCATTGCTTGAAGCGAAATCAATTTTGTCTGCAGACCAATAATTGATTTACATCAATGCGGATAATTACACCAGGCCTAAAGATGGGCGAAAAAGAGGGCATCAGATGAACAATTCTAATAATACCATTGACGTTAAATTAGCATTTCCTCTGCGGAAGGGAGTAATTACTTTATTATTTGGAATAATACTCTGGTTTATTCCGCCACCGTCAGGCCTTTCTGCTAATGCATGGCATATGTTTGCAATATTTGCGACCACTATCTTTGCGATTATCCTGAAAGTCATGCCGATGGGGGCAGTCACTATGATTGCGCTCATCTTTTCTGCACTTACCGGCGTTACTCCGCTTTCAGCAAAGGGGGAGACGGTCGGTGCGCTTTCTGGTTTTGCTAATGCGACGATCTGGTTGATTGGTATAGCAATGTTTATTTCGCGTGCTGTTATTAAAACCGGACTCGGAAGGCGCGTTGCTCTATGGTTTATCTCTAAATGTGGCTCGAACATGCTTGGTGTGGCCTATGGTCTCGCGCTCTCCGATCTCGTACTTGGCCCAGGTATCCCCTCCGCGTCGGCCCGCGGGGGTGGAATTATGTATCCCATTACTCAGTCTATTGCCACTGCGTATAATTCAGAGCCAGGCGCTACAGCAAGAAGGGCCGGGGCTTTTCTGATGATCTGTGTGTCACAAATAGATGCCATCGTCTGCACGATGTTCCTGACCGCAATGGCGGGAAACCCGTTAATCGCTGAGCTGGCCAGAAGCCAGGGTATAGAAATTAGCTGGACGACCTGGTTTGTTGGGGCGATCGTTCCCGGTATTGCTTCACTGATCCTCATTCCTTTAACCCTTTACTTTATATACCCGCCACAGTTGAAAAAAACGCCAGAAATTCCAGGCATTGCCCGAGAAGAATTAAAAAAAATGGGTCCTATGTCCTTGGCTGAAAAAATCCTGGCTTTCGATTTCATGTTATTGATTCTTCTATGGACCGTAGGTGACATTTTCTTTTCTATTCCCGCGACACTTTCGGCCTTTATTGGTCTGGCAATACTTCTGCTGTCAAACATTATGTCATGGAAAAATATTATAGAAGAGAAAACAGCATGGGATACAATGTTCTGGTTTGCCGTACTAGTGATGATGGCGAATGCTCTGAATAAGTATGGAATGATATCATGGATATCAAAAGGGATTGTAGGATATGTCAGCCATTTTGAATGGCTGACCGTATTCTTAATGCTGGTACTCATTTACTTCTATACCCGCTATTTTTTCGCGTCAGCAATGGCTCATATTTCTGCGATGTATCTGGCATTTCTTGCCGTCGCAATTTCCGTCGGTGCGCCGCCGCTATTTGCAGCTCTCGTGCTCGGCTATACTTCTAACCTCTCTATGGGGTTGACTCAGTATTCCGGCGGACCGGGTCCAGCACTGTTTGGCTCAGGTTACAACTCAACCGGGCAATGGTGGGGAGTGAGTTTTGTGGTTTCGATTGTATCGATTCTAATATGGCTGTTACTTGGTGGGGCATGGATGAAGGCTATCGGATATTGGTAGCCGATAGCCTGCCGTCAACATTATTTTTCCCGGGTTTAAGCAAGAGCCCGGGAAATTCACAGAATGGTAAAATTAAGCGCAGAACATCCAGTCAGCGTCCACGACTGGATATTGTTTTATTTCTACACTGACGTTGATGCTTGATTTTCCTGTCTTCGCCGGGATTAAAAATAATGAGAACTATTTACCCAGAAGCTCCCTGCGGATAATTTCCGCCCCGGCGCTTAGCGCATTGAGCTTGCCGCTCGCCACCGGACGCGATAGCGGCGCCATGCCGCAGTTGGTTGAAGGATAAAGCTTATCGGCATCCACAAACTGCAGCGCTTTACGTAAGGTCGCGGCGACTTCCTCCGGCGTTTCGATCGCATTGGTCGCCACGTCGATGGCTCCAACCATCACTTTTTTTCCGCGAATCAGTTCAAGCAGATCCATGGGAACACGTGAGTTATGACATTCCAGCGAGATGATATCGATGCTGGATGTTTGCAGCTTAGGAAACGCTTCTTCATATTGTCGCCACTCTGTTCCCAGGGTCTTTTTCCAGTCCGTATTCGCTTTGATGCCGTATCCATAGCAGATATGTACCGCAGTTTCGCATTTTAGCCCTTCAACGGCTCTTTCTAAGGCCGCGATGCCCCAATCATTAACCTCATCAAAAAACACATTAAAGGCTGGCTCATCAAACTGAATAATGTCGACGCCGGCGGCCTCCAGCTCCCTGGCTTCCTGATTAAGTATCTTCGCAAATTCCCAGGCCAGTTTTTCGCGGCTCTTATAGTGATTGTCATAGAGCGTATCAATCATGGTCATGGGACCCGGCAGCGCCCACTTAATCGGCTGGCTGGTGAGCTGACGTAAAAAACGCGCATCTTCGACAAAAACGGGTTTTTGACGCTCGACGGCGCCCACGACGGTCGGAACGCTCGCATCATAGCGATTACGGATTTTAACGACTTCGCGTTTT
The DNA here is from genome assembly GCF_040062275.1 of Klebsiella sp. GW_Kp182. Taxonomy (NCBI): domain Bacteria; kingdom Pseudomonadati; phylum Pseudomonadota; class Gammaproteobacteria; order Enterobacterales; family Enterobacteriaceae; genus Klebsiella; species Klebsiella sp. GW_Kp182. Next base: position 58,594 of record NZ_JBEAFQ010000004.1, read on the forward strand.
TCAAAATCGACGCCGCTGAGGTGCTCAATAAACGTAGTAACAAAGTGCTGACGGGTTTGCTCGCCATCGCTGACGATGTCGATACCGGCGCGCAGTTGGTCAAATAAGGACAGGCTCAGCGCGTCTTTTTTCCCGGCAATTAACTCTTCATTCTGCAGTTTCCATGGGGACCACAGTTTCTCCGGCTCTGCAAGCCAGGACGGTTTCGGTAAGCTGCCGGCTGTTGAAGTGGGTAATAATTTTGTCATTATCGATAGCCTTATATATGCGATGTCTTAAAGAGCGTAATGAGCAGACCATTGCTGCAGAATATTTTTATACGGTTTAATAAAGTGCTCTTCGGTAAACTTCCCCTGCTCTACCGCCAGCTGGCTGCGCTCTTCACGATCGTAAACAATTTTGGTTAATGAATGGTCCTGATGATGCAGATCGGGCTGATAGCAGAGTCCTGCGGCAGAGTTGGCGTTGTAGATCTCCGGGCGGTATATCTTCTGGAACGTCTCCATCGTGCTGATGGTGCTAATCAGCTCAAGGCTCGTGTAATCGCTCAGCAAATCCCCTGAGAAATAAAAGGCCAAAGGCGCAACGCTGTTTTTCGGCATAAAGTAGCGAACCTTCAGGCCCATTTTGCCAAAATATTGCTCAGTCAACGATGAACCCTCTGGCCGGTATTCGAGCCCCAGGACAGGATGTTGATTTCCGGTCTGGTGATAGGTGTCTTTGCTGGAGACGCTAAGGCAAATGACCGGTGATTTTTTGAAATTGGCCTTGTACTCCGCTGAATTGACGAAATGTTTAAATATGTTGCCGTGCAAATCGCCGAATCCTTCCGGAAGGCTAAAACCTGCGCGTCCTTTATTATGGTCTAACAGCAATACGCTAAAGTCGTAGTCGCGAACGTACGAAGAGAAATTATTGCCAACGATACCCTCAATACGTTCATCGGTCTTTTTATCAATAATGCTGGTTTGCAATATTTCAATCACCGGAAAGGTATCGCCGGTGGCGCTGATATTCATTTCGGCTGAAATAATTTCCAGCGCAACGGCATAGCGATCGCCTTTGGGGTTATCCCAGTGCGCCAGCGTATTGAAACGATTGTCAATCATGACTAAGGTATTGCGCAGATTCTCCTGGCGATTTTCCCCTCTTGCTAAATTAGCAAAGTTGGTTGTAATACGCGTATTTTCTGAGGGGTTATAGTTTTCATCAAAGAGAGTGCGTTTAATAGTAAAGGTAAATTGTTGATTCATCGCAGATGTGCATCCTAAGTTCTGAGATAAAAACTGCAGTCCTTTCTGATGGTTGCAGGCTGGCGCAGGCTTCCATAAGCAGTCTTCATCTTCATATTATCTATATCGAATACAGCATGTTATGCCAGAGCCATTAGATGAGTGAAAGCGAGTTAATTTCATTACAACATGAGCCATATTCATGGTCTGGCGTCAGCCCATGCTGTATCTCGTTGAACAGAGCCAGCCGCTCTTGCCAACGAGCTTGTCCTCCCGGTTAAACATCCGTACATTTTCCTGTCGCCTGTATGAGTTGATGCTGAAGCAAGAAACAGCAGAGGTCGGCCAGGCTAAACACGACCTCAACCCTGGCGTCTTTCTTTTCAACAACCGCACTCTTCATGCTCCTTTGCACTCTGTCGGGCGCGATCGTTGGAGGAAAATGGAAGTGGGACCGGCGCGTTTTCATGCTTTACTTTGGTGATGTCCAAAACCTGACTAACGCTACCGATATTTTTTCTGGCATATTTATGTTCTATGGTTAATTCGGATTATCAACAGCGAATATAGCCATCAACAACCCGCTCTAACTTATTGATTTGAGGGATACAATGAATAATGTCATTCTCAGCATAATTGCTAAAATTTCCGCCATGGATGCCGAAAGTAAGCAGCTTGCTGCCCAGGTCGAGGCGCAGTCTTTGCTCATTAGCGCGCTGATGCTCGCTATCGGCAAGGAAGGCGGCGTCGCGGAATTAGTTAGCAGCGTAACGAAAGCGATAAATTCGGTACTGGAATCATCTGAAGACGTTCTGAAGACGGACGCAGAACTGCTTCTGACCAAGTTTCAGGAACAAATAGCGCTCACGCAGTTGATAAGCACCCACGAAGATGAAATCAGTCATGACAGGCTCGATGATTAACAAGGGTCAGTCTGTTATAGATTGGGAATATGCAGGGCTTGCGGTTAGTCATGAGCTTACCGGCCATCAGCAACTATTGGCCGGTTCAGCTTCAGAAAATAGGGATACTCCAGGCGGAATACGCAATGTCTACTCGCCTGCGCTGCTGCCGGAGGCAAACCGCTCGGTACATTAAGGCAAATCAGGCTTCACTTTTCCCCAGGCCAGCGTATGTCACCGACGCCGTTGACTTTCGGCATGGCAAATAAAAAGCCCTGGAAACGTTTAATACCCGCAGATTCGAGCCAGCACCACTCCTCTATCCGCTCTATGCCTTCAGCAACCACCGCAATCTCAAGTTCACGGCAGCAGTTGATAATCGATCTTACCACCGCTTGTTTAGGGCCGCTCTGATGGATATCGGTAATAATCTCGCGGTCGATTTTAACTTTATCAGGCTGAATTTTTGTCAACAACGAGAGTCCAGCATAACCGGCGCCAAAGTCATCAATTGCCAGCCCCATACCAGAGACGCGCAGTTTTTTTATCGCGCTGCTGAACTGGCTAAAACCGGAGATCATTTCATCTTCCGTCACCTCCACGATCACCTGTTCGGGTTCAAGACCCTGTTTTTTTATTTCCTGCAACAGGTATTCAATGGCATCAGGAATAACAACCAGAGACATCGGAAGGATATTAATGGATATTTTATGGTCGCCAATATTGATTTCTTTCGCCAGGGCAAAGGCAACTGATTTCGCTTTGAGATCAACTTCATAACGTTGCTCTGGCGGAATCGAGGCAAAGAAATTGGCGGGACTACTGCCGTCTTTATCACGAATAAGCGCTTCAAGCGAAGTGATATTCCCGGCCAACGGTTCGATAATGGGCTGGAAAGCAAACTGACAGCATTGACCGGCAAAAAACGATTCTTGCGGCGCATGAAATGCATGTTTACGCGAATGAAGCGACCATTTGTCAGGCCGTAAAAAGGGTGACGGCGCGGCAGCGCTTTTTTGACTGATAAAAGTATGGATAAATTTATAGACGCGCTCTTCGGTGGAAAGATAACCTTTCAGTTGGCTAAGCTGGCGAACCTTTGTCAGGACGTCAGCGGTTTGCAGTTTATTCAGGTCAAAAAACATCATCCCTACGTTTTCAAAGCGCCGGCGCGGCGCGTAATCACGCATCAGCTCGACAACCTGATGGTGGCGATCGTCTTGCTTGATCGTGCTGAATAGCTGCTCAAGCACGCACTCATCCCCCTCAAGTATCTGAAGGTAAACATTATCTTTTAAAAGAAGTATGCCCGTAATCCCGCGTGCTGCGTTCTCAGCATTCGCTTTTTCAACCAGCAGTATGAGATCGGTTTCTTGTGTTAAATGCATCTGACTTCTGTAAATCAGAGTTGTCAGCATAATCCCATCCAGATGTTTGCCAGGAGAATGGGACTGTGTAACACAGTTTACCCTTTTAACCCAGGCTATCTGTCATAATTAACTGGACCGGCTGTAGCCGACTAAGTTTATCCGATTATTTACGGCAGCAACCGGCAAGGGCCAGCGAAATAGTCCTCAGCGGCGCAGGTAATGGCAGTGATTCATTCAGCAGCCATTTAAACCGTTTGGTAAATGCGTTTTTTTAAGCGGTATTTACTAGCCAACAAATCCCTGCTCGCGCATACGCGCTATCGCCTCTTCGCTGGCGCAGACCATGCCCGTGGTCAGCGTTTCAAAACCAAAGCGGCGATAAAAGCCGACTTTATCCACCACCGAGTAGATGAAGGTTTTGCCGAACGGCCGCAGCCGCTCGCTGACCGATTGCATCAGCTGCTGCCCGTACCCCTTTCCCTGACAGCGCGGGTGCACCGCGACATCCGCCAGATAGCTGCACCAGGTCAGGTCGCTAATCGCCCGGGCAACGGCAATAAGCTGCCCGTTTTCATAGCCAAACCAGCAAAAGGTACTATGGCGAAACGCGCGCTCCACCAGCGCGACGTCCCGCTGATTGAGACCTGCGGCGGCGATAATCTCCGCCACCGTCAGCCAGTCAACCGAGTCCACGTGCTCTTTATCTTTTAATATCATCATGACGTTGCCTTTCACTCGCCTGCTTTGGCTTTCAGCATAGCCGAATGGCGCTAAAAAAAGCGCGCCCTGCCGCCCCCGGTCAACAGCATTTTATGCTGGATAAAAAAGTATAAGCCGGGGAAATTTTCTGACACCGCGGCGTGAAAACAGCGCATTTATGCTTAACAGCGGCGAGTAATCGACCAGGAGGCAGAATTAAATAAAATAACGCCATATTCTAACGACCGAAAACGGGCAAAAAAAACCGCCATGTGACTGGCGGTGAATGAATGCTTGCATGGATAGATTGTGTTTTGCATTTTTACGTTCAGGGCATAACCCCCTGAGTACGCTTGTCCGATAAGCTATCACGCGCAACATCAATGAAAGCTAAACGGACCGTTGCTTACAGCTTTTCCACCAGCGCTTTAATCTGCGCGACAAGGCCCTCTTTCTCCTCCTGCCTGGCGCCCGCGCAGGGCCAGGTGGATTGGCGGATAATCAGGCGCGTCGGCAGCAGCTCGCGGATCTTCATCTGCGGGGCAGCCATTAGCTGGATGAGCAGCTCAACCGCCCTTTTCCCCAGAACGTTAAAATCCTGGGCGACGGTGGTCAGCGGCGGCTGGAAGTAGAGGCTGTCCGCGGTATCGTCATAACCGGTGACCGAGATCGCCTGGCTGCCGGTGCGATTCAACTGCGCCAGCGCGCTCAGTACCCCGAGCGCCATCTGATCGTTAGCCACCACGATGGCGCTAATGCGCGGATGATGATGCAGGAGCTCAAACGTTTTGTTCCAGCCGCTGGCGGCGCTCCAGTCGCCAAACACCGTCACCGCATTACTGACGCCCAGCCGATGCAGCGCCTCGCGCCAGCTGCTCAATCGCATGCGCGCGGAGACCGAGCTCTCCGGCCCGGCCAGCAGGCCGAACTCCCGGTGCCCGGCGTCCCAGAGATGCCGCACGCACGCGCCGCAGCCGTCGCGATGATCGAAACGCACGCAGCACACGTCGGTCTCCGGCGAAACATCAAGAAACATGCAGGCGATATCGGGGTTTTCCACCACCAGCCGCTCCGCGAGGCTGCTTTCGAGCGGCAGGCTGATAATCGCGCCGCGAATATGCTGGGCGCGAAACTCATTAAGCCGCGCCTGCAGCGACGAATAGTCGACCTGCACCGGCATCGCAATCGAGACCTCAAGCTGATGCAGACCGGCGTAGCTTTTCACCGCCGCGGCGATTTGTGAAGGCGCGTGCAGCGTCAGCGAAGCGGTTATCAGCCCAATCGACGGCGCGGATTTCCCCGCCAGCAGCTGAGCGGAACGGTTCGGTACGTAGCGCAGCGCCTGCATCGCGCGAATGACCTTATCGCGGGTTCGTTCAGACACCACGTCCGGATTATTCAGCACCCGGGAGACCGTCTGCTGAGACACGCCGGCCTCGCGGGCCACATCGTCAAGCGTTGCCAGTCGACGCTGCATAGTGCACTCCTTCTGAATTAAAACCTCAATGTCGTCCGCTAACATTTTATGTTTAAAAGACGACAAAAATCAGCTGTTTTTCCAGCTTTTCGTGATCGCCAGTGGGTTTCATTTTCGCCAATATTGCGGCTATAGCGAAAATAACTGATAACAAAATTATATTGTCTAGCGAATGACATTTTTATCACTTATCCGTCAGGAATACGTATGCAACAACACGACTCTCATTCTGCCGCAGGAGAAACGTTCCATCAGATTCTCACCCGCGAAGACTGGCAGAACCAGACCATTACCCATCTCAACCGTTTACCGGCCCACCCGACTTTCGCCAGCTGGCGCGATACCGACGCGGCGCGAAAAAACCAGCCCTCAGCGTTCCGCCGCCGGCTTGACGGCCAGTGGCAGTTCTCCTGGGCCCGCAGCCCGTTTGACGTGGATGCCCGCTGGCTGGAAGACGATCTGCCGGACAGCCGCAGTACGCCGGTGCCGTCAAACTGGCAAATGGAAGGCTACGACGCTCCGATCTATACCAACGTCCGCTACCCGATCGACACTACGCCGCCGCGCGTACCTGAGGAGAATCCGACCGGCTGCTACTCGCTGACGTTCAGCGTCGATGAGAGCTGGCGAGCCGACGGCCAGACGCAGATTATCTTCGACGGCGTTAATTCGGCTTTTCATCTGTGGTGCAACGGCGAATGGGTCGGTTATTCGCAGGACAGTCGCCTGCCCGCGGCCTTCGATCTCTCGCCCTACCTTCAGCCGGGTGATAACCGCATCTGCGTGATGGTGATGCGCTGGAGCGCGGGTACCTGGCTTGAAGACCAGGATATGTGGCGCATGAGCGGCATCTTCCGTTCGGTCTGGCTGCTGAACAAACCGACCCTGCACCTCTGCGACGTTCAGCTCACGCCGCAGCTCGATGCGCTCTATCGGGATGCCGAGCTGCTGGTGAACTTAAGCGTCGCCGCGCCGGTCGCGCTGCTGGAGGCGCTGACGGTGAAGATCGAACTGTGGGATGACGATCGTCTGGTCGCCAGTCACCAGCAGTCGCCGGGTTCGCCGATTATCGATGAGCGCGGAAGCTATGCCGAACGCGCGGCGATTCGTCTGCCGGTAGAGCGACCGGCGCTGTGGAGCGCGGAAACGCCAAACTGCTATCGGGCGGTGGTGTCCCTGTGCCGCGGCGATGAAACGATCGAGGCTGAAGCCTGGGATATCGGCTTTCGCCGGGTTGAAATCAAAAACGGCCTGCTGCTGTTAAACGGCAAACCGCTGCTGATCCGCGGCGTCAACCGTCACGAGCACCATCACCAGCGCGGCCAGGTGGTGACCGAAGAGGATATGGTGCAGGACATCCTGCTGATGAAGCAGAACAACTTTAACGCCGTGCGCTGCTCGCATTATCCAAACACCCCGCGCTGGTACGAGCTGTGCAATCGCTATGGCCTGTACGTCGTTGACGAAGCCAATATTGAAACCCACGGCATGGTGCCGATGAATCGTCTTTCCGACGATCCAGCCTGGCTGCCGGCCTTCAGCGCCCGCGTCAGCCGGATGTTGCAAAGCAATCGCAACCACCCGTCGATTATTATCTGGTCGCTGGGGAACGAATCCGGCGGCGGCGGCAACCATGAAGCGATGTATCACTGGCTGAAGCGCAACGATCCCTCCCGCCCGGTGCAGTACGAGGGTGGAGGCGCCGACAGCACCACCACCGATATTATCTGCCCGATGTACGCCCGCGTTGAGCGCGATCAGCGGATTCCGACGGTGCCGAAATGGGGGATCAAAAAGTGGATCAGTCTGCCGGGCGAGCAGCGCCCGCTGATCCTCTGCGAATACGCCCACGCGATGGGCAACAGCCTCGGCAACTTTGCTGATTACTGGCAGGCCTTCCGCGACTACCCGCGCCTGCAGGGCGGGTTTATCTGGGACTGGGCCGATCAGGCCATCAGCAAAACCTTCGACGACGGCAGCGTCGGCTGGGCCTACGGCGGTGATTTTGGCGATACGCCGAACGATCGCCAGTTCTGTATGAACGGCCTGGTCTTCCCCGACCGCCGCCCGCACCCTTCATTAATTGAAGCGAAACACGCGCAGCAGTACTTCCAGTTTACCCTGCTTGCGCAATCCCCGCTGCGTATCAGCATCAGCAGCGAATATCTGTTCCGCGCCACCGATAACGAAGCGCTGCGCTGGCAGGTCCAGGCCGCCGGAGAAACCTTTGCCGAGGCTCAAGTGAAGCTTGAGCTGAGCCCTGAAGGCCAGGGCGAGCTGACGCTGTGCGATGCGCTGACGCTGCCCGTGGGCGCCGAAGCGGTGTGGCTGACGCTGGAGGTTGTCCAGCCGCAGGCCACCGCCTGGTCCGACGCCGGGCATCGCGTCGCCTGGCAGCAGTTCCCGCTCGCCGCCCCGCTGGCGCTGCGCCTGCCTTCCCCCGTCGGCACGGCGCCAGCGCTGGAGAGCAGCGACGCGGCCTGGACCGTACGCAGCGGCTCGCAGCAATGGACTATCGACCGGGAGAGCGGCCTGCTGACCCACTGGCAGGTAGAGGGTGTGGAACAGCTGCTGACGCCGCTGCGCGACCAGTTTGTGCGCGCCCCGCTGGATAACGATATCGGCGTCAGCGAAGTGGAGCGCATCGACCCCAACGCCTGGGTTGAACGCTGGAAGAGCGCCGGGCTCTACGGCCTCAGCGCCCGCTGCGTACAGTGCGACGCCCAGCGCCTGGCCCATGAAGTGGTTATCGATAGCCGCTGGCACTATCTGCGCGGCGACGAAGTGGTGATTGTCAGCCACTGGCGGATGACGTTTGATGGCGAAGGCAAGCTGCATCTGGCGGTCAATGGCGAACGCGCCGGCACCCTGCCGCCGCTGCCGCGCATCGGGCTGAATTTCCAGGTTCCGGACCAGCATCAACCGGTTTCCTGGCTCGGCTACGGCCCGCATGAAAACTATCCGGACCGCCGCACCAGCGCCTGTTTCTCCCGCTGGCAGCTGCCGCTGGAAGAGATGACCACACCGTACATTTTCCCGACGGAAAACGGCCTGCGCTGCGATAACAAAGCGCTGGACTGGGGGCGCTGGCACGTCGCGGGCGATTTCCACTTCTCCGTACAGCCCTACAGCACCGCGCAGTTAATGGAGACCGATCACTGGCACAGGATGAAGCCGGAAAACGGCGTCTGGATCGCGCTCGATGCTCAACACATGGGCATCGGCGGCGATGACTCCTGGACACCCAGCGTACTACAGCAATGGCTGCTGCTTGAGACACAATGGCAATATCAGTTAACGATTCATTTCCAATAATAATCGGGGGCGCCAGCCCCCAACCTTACAGGCATAATAATATGGAATATTCACAATGAAACTCTCTGAACTCGCGCCACGAGAACGGCATAATTTTATATATTTCATGCTGTTCTTTTTCTTCTACTATTTCATTATGTCAGCCTACTTCCCCTTCTTCCCGGTATGGCTGGCGGAAGTAAACCATTTAACCAAAACCGAAACGGGGATCGTCTTCTCCTCCATTTCGCTATTCGCGATAATTTTCCAGCCGGTGTTTGGCCTGATTTCCGATAAGCTCGGCCTGCGCAAACATCTGCTGTGGACGATTACGATTTTATTAATCCTGTTTGCCCCGTTCTTTATTTTTGTTTTCTCGCCGCTGCTGCAGATGAATATCATCGCGGGCGCGCTGGTGGGCGGGATCTATCTGGGGATCGTCTTCTCCAGCGGCTCCGGGGCGGTAGAAGCCTATATTGAACGCGTCAGCCGCGCCAACCGTTTTGAATACGGTAAAGTGCGCGTCTCCGGCTGCGTCGGCTGGGCGCTGTGCGCCTCGATCACCGGCATTCTGTTTAGTATCGACCCCAATATCACCTTCTGGATCGCCTCCGGCTTCGCGCTGATCCTCGGCGTGCTGCTGTGGGTCTCGAAGCCGGAAAGCAGCAATAGCGCCGAGGTTATCGACGCCCTGGGCGTCAACCGTCAGGCTTTCTCCATGCGCACCGCCGCCGAGCTCTTGCGGATGCCGCGCTTCTGGGGCTTTATTATTTATGTCGTTGGCGTCGCCAGCGTCTATGACGTTTTCGACCAGCAGTTCGCCAACTTTTTTAAAGGCTTCTTCACCAGCCCGCAGCGCGGCACCGAAGTGTTTGGCTTCGTGACCACCGGTGGGGAATTACTCAATGCGCTGATCATGTTCTGCGCGCCGGCAATTATTAACCGAATTGGCGCCAAGAATGCCCTGTTAATTGCCGGGGTAATTATGTCAGTCCGAATTTTAGGCTCCTCTTTCGCGACCTCGGCGGTGGAAGTGATTATATTAAAAATGCTGCATATGTTTGAGATCCCCTTCCTGCTGGTTGGCACCTTTAAATATATCTCGTCGGCATTTAACCCAAAACTTTCGGCGACGCTGTTCCTGATCGGCTTTAATTTATCGAAACAGCTGTCGGGCGTTGTGCTCTCGGCTTGGGTAGGACGGATGTATGATACCGTCGGCTTCCATCAGGCTTATCTGATCCTGGGCTGTATTACCCTGAGCTTTACCGTCATTTCGCTGTTTACCCTGAAAGGCAGCAAAACCCTGCTCCCGGCGGCAGCATAACGCCAGGCCGCCGGAAACCCTCCGGCGGCGCGTCGGCAATACACCGTTAAGACGCCGGGTAAGGCAGTTGCCGCTAGCCGTCGATCCGCGTTTCCCCGTCGCTATTTTCCAGCCCGTAAAGGCGCGCTTCCGCCATCGATGAAATCAGCTCAGCCAGCTCGACGGAGTGGCTGGTTAACCAGATTTGGCTATAGCGGGCCGCTTCGACAATCAGCCGGGCCAGCGCCGGGAACATCTGGCGATGCAGGCTGTTTTCCGGCTCGTTAATGGCCAGAAATGCCGGAGGGCGCGGGCTTAATAGCGCCACCGCCAGGCACAGGAAGCGCAGCGTGCCGTCGGACATTTCCGCCGCCAGTAAAGGCCGCCAGACGCCGTTACGGCGCATCTTCATCGAGAAACGCGAGTTTTCGTTTTCACAATAAAAGGTACACGCCGGGAACGCTTCGCCGAGGATCTCATGCAGCAGCTCTTCGGCGCCGATTTCCACGATGGTCTGAAAGGCGGCGGCGAGGTTATGCCCATCGCTGTCGAGCACCGGCGAGCGGTAGCCTACCGTCGGGTGTCGCAGCGGTGAGAGTCTGCCAATATTGAATTCGTGATAAAAGCGCCAGTGGCGCATGGTTTCCCTGACCCGCGAGACCTCCGGAAAACGGTGCGGCTCGCCCAGTTGGCCAAAAATCGATTCATTCTCGTAAATGGCGTCGGTAAAGGTACTCTTTTCGCCATTCACATCCACCAGGAACGCCGCCTGGTTTTTACGCTCCAGCACGCGCGATGAAGGACGTCGGGAAAATCCCGCCAGCCAGATCGACTCCTCTTTAACGATCGGATCCAGCTGAAACTGGGTAGGATAAGGCAGCTTTTCCGGAAAACCCACCTGCAGCTGGTAGTCAAACTCGTCGGTCAGACAGCCAATCTGCAGCCGCCGCGGAAAGCGGTCGGTCGGCGCGCCTGGCCCGGACCACATAATGTTTTCCAGCCCGCCCTCATCGCTGATATAGCCGGAAAACTTCCCGTCGGCGCAGGCGGTTAACAGGTGGATGGCTTTATAGATATTGGATTTACCGCAGCCGTTGGGGCCAAAGACGATATTCAGCGCACCGAGTTCCAGCTCAATATCCCTGACCGATCTGAAATTTTTTATCCGGATATGGTTAATCATAGATTCCCGAAACTGATAAAAGCGTTTGGCGCTACTGTATCGGAGGCGAAAGGAAAACAAAACAGGCGCGGACCGGACGACGGCTTGCCGCCCGGCTCCGGCTTAGCTGAAGAGTTTTTTCATGCCGCGGGTCAGCGCGACTCTTTTGAGTTTGTCCGTATCCTCATGGCTCTCGTTGAAAACGCCGAAAAAATAGCGTTCATCGTCAATGGTCTGCGATACGATTCTGTAGCTCAGCGGCTGGCCGGATTTCGCGCCGTACTGCGCAGGCGTCACGGAAATCTCCGTCGCGTTATCGGCAACGCTAACCATCAGGCCGTCGCCCTTCCCTCCAACCAGCATCACCTTAATTAACGGGTGCACCATGTCCCTCCCGGGTTGAGGTCAATGATTAATTTTCGATGGCCGCAGGCTGACAGTTGGCCGTTGCACCGCCGTGGCCGGACTTGTCTTTAGCGGAGGCCGGCTGAGCGCCCTCTTTACCAACAACGGGCGGTAACGGCACGCCTTCTTTGTCCACCGCAGGCGACGCCTTCTGGCAGGTCGCCGTTTTCGTGGCCTCTGCGCCCCAGACAGGGGTTTGCAGACTCAGGATCGCCACGGGAGCAAGCAGCAACGTGTTCTTCAGTACTTTCTTATAGTTCATACCGGCCTTGAGTAAAAAAATTTCTTTCTTATGCTGAGCTAAGCGCTGATTATTAGGAGTAAAAGCTGACAAATGATGAAGGAAAAAAGAGGAATTGTGAACATCAATAGTTCTTATTTATGAATTGCCGCCTTTCCTGCCCCCGCGCCTGACGGATCTTATATCCAGGAATTACCTTAATCAATTGAAATGACGGCAATACCCCCATTCTGGCGACGTTTCTTTTCGCCAGAGTGTAGCGCTTTTGTGGCAGAAACAGCGACCTGGTTTATATCCCGGACGTTGTGGAAAATTCCTGGAGTGAGGCTCACCGACGGCTGAGCATTTGTACTTCGCTTGTTAGCCACTAGACTTAAATAAGTCAAACGAAAGGAGACTCCCATGTCATCACAAGAGTATGAAAACGACGCGCAGAATCTGGCGGACAAAGTGAGCAACAAAGTCAATGAATTCGCCGGGGAAGCCCAGCAGCAATTTGGTGATGCGGTTGATTCGCCTAAACATCAGCTAAAAGGCGCGGCCCGTAAGTACGCCGCTCAGGCGTCGGATGCCGTCTCAGAGGTCTCCGAGCGCGTAAGGGAAAATCCGCTGACCGGGCTGCTGGCGGCCGGCGCTATCGGGCTGGTGATTGGTTTACTGGCGGGACGGAAATAACCCATTCTAAGGCCCTTCGGGCCTTAATTTTTTGCCTGCGGCGCGCTTATGCTAACGCTGACTTAAATCGCCACGACTTCAGCTACGTTAAACTGAAAAACGTAAGGGTCGGACAACAGGTGGAATTGCTCATCATCCGCATAGGTCACTGCGACATGATACGCTTCACCGGCAAAGGCGATGACCGCATCCAGATTGTGCCAGTACGTTGCCAGGAAGAAGTGTTCCCACTCCCCCTGCGTTTCCCGTCTGACAAACGCCCCCGCGTTGCCGCTGATGCCCTGGGAATGCTGTACGCCTGTCGCCTGCAAATGAACCGCAAACGCATCGCCAAACTCAACGGGAACACAACCATGCCAGGTTCTGACAATCATCTCCACACCTCATAAAAAAGCAATAAAGATGCATTTATAGCAAATAAATGGCGATAATAGTGATTTTTTATGCAATTACTTTATGCGAATCATACCGCCTGGTACATCCCGGACATTTGCAGGTATAATCTCACTCATTATTCAGCGGATTCAGACACGAAGATGACAAAACTCACCTTACAAGAACAAATGCTTAAAGCCGGGTTAGTGACCAGCAAAAAAATGGCCAAAGTTCAGAGAACGGCGAAAAAGTCCCGCGTTCAGGCTCGTGAAGCCAGAGAAGCAGTGGAAGAGAATAAAAAAGCGCAGCTTGAGCGAGATAAGCAGCTTAGCGAGCAGCAAAAGCAGGCGGCGCTCTCGAAAGAGTATAAAGCGCAGGTTAAGCAGCTTATTGAAATGAATAAAATCGATATTTCAAAAGGCAATATTGATTTTAACTTCACGGATAACAACTTCATTAAAAAAATCGCCGTGGATAAACTCACCCAGGCACAGCTGATTAGCGGCCGTCTCGCCATTGCGCGTCTGGCCGGCGATAACGACGGCGAGAGCAAATACGCGATTATCCCGGCGAGCGTCGCCGATAAAATCGCCCAGCGCGACGCCAGCAGCATTGTCTTAAACAGCGCGCTAAGTGCGGAAGAGCAGGACGAAGACGATCCGTATGCTGATTTTAAAGTTCCCGATGATTTGATGTGGTAAGCAATGCGGGCCTGCGCAGACCGGCGATTCAGACCTGGTCTGCGCAGGCGTTGTGCTTTACACTGCGCGCGGCAAAAATTGAGTAGATAAACGATTAACCAGGCGGTAACGGCGATGAACGGAACGATCACAACGTGGTTTAAAGATAAAGGTTTTGGATTTATCAAAGATGAAAACGGCGATAATCGCTATTTTCATGTGATTAAGGTTGCCAACCCTGAACTCATTAAAAAAGATGCAGCAGTCACTTTCGAACCCACCACCAATAACAAGGGTTTGTCAGCCTATGCGGTAAAAGTCCTGCCGGAAAGCAAATATATCTATATTGCAGGCGAGCGGATTAAGCTTACATCGATCAAATCTTTCCTGGTGTACAGCGAGGAAGAGCCCGCCGATGCCCGCATCGACAAAGAGAATGCGGTCCTTTCCGTAGGCCTGTTGATGGGAAACATCAGGCCAAAATCCGCCGCTAAGCCTGGCGAAATGCGCTCGGTGAAAAAGCTGGCCATTACCACCTTCCAGGGAACCACCCTCATCTTCTCGGAAGATGAGATAGACATTGAGGCCACGGTAAAGCTGCTTAAGGTGTGAAAGCGTACGGCTCAACAAACCGGGCTCTGTGCCCGGTTTGGGAGTGATGACAAATCTGTTTAAACATCTTCCCCGGTTCTTCACCGGGTGGCGGTTGACGCCTTACCCGGCCTGCCAATACCAGAGTCACAACCTGCCGCGCAATTTCTTCGGACTCGTGCAAGCGAAGCGCTGTTAGGTAATTCCAGCCGTTCTGTTTTTTATCCGCAATGGGACGCCGGGCTCTGCGTCCTTTATTAACCAGATAATTTTTCTCCTCCCTCAGCCAATATCCGCCTGCCTCTCGGTTATTCCAGTCGCGCGCGCGTTATGCCCGTAAAAACATGACGCAAAATACGCTAATCCGCATTAGCTGTTAAAAAGATTATTACTACCCTAAATAATTCGAGTTGCAGGACAAGGCACTCCTGCCTTGAACAGCGCTTACGCTGGCCTCGAAGGGGCGAGGCCGCAGGCAGACATCATATTGAGCCCTGCTGATACCCTATTTTCATTTGCCTTGCGCACGGTGATGAGTAAGGTAAGTCCTAAAATGTTCCCGGCGGTAAACGGTTTGTTGGTTTTGCCCGCAGCGCGAGGCTAAAATTTTGCCGCTATGGTACTGCCTCCATAGCACATTGCTCACCTGCAGCTCTTGCATACGGTTTGCAGGTGAGCAGCCTTATCCGCAGCAAAATTTACTTATTCACATTTTATCCGCTGATTTCTTGATATATCGGCGATCCGTTCCATAATGAAGTCTACGCACATCGCGCCCTTCTTTAGGGGATACGCCAGTAGCAGCGCTTTTGGACATAACCGCTTCTGCAGCTAGCCCCCATCCGGCTTGATCATCGACATCTCTCAGTAACAGAGTTTTTGGATGTTATTCAATAGCTTATTCCTGTGAAGTCAGAAACGCGTTTTCTCAAAAAAATCTTGAAATGAGGATTTAAGCCCATGAAATATGTATAGTTACCTTGATATAGAAAAAATCAAAGCCAATCTTGAGTGGATTGTTAATCAATCTTCAGCAAACTCTGAGATGCCCTCAGTTTCCGATCGCAAAACAATCTACAGCCTTCTGGAGCTCATACAGACCTATGACGGACTGCTGGATACGGAATTACCGTAGTCGATAAGGAAATCATCGAAGGCCTGTCGCTTACAGAAGAGTTTATCGCTAAGGTCAAATCGAATGCGAATGCATTTTAACCATGCCCTGGCACCTCTACAGTATCACTTCCCCATCTTGATGAATGTAAGGCTTCAGTTTGGGAAGGAAAAACGGACCCGACGCTCGGTCCTCGTTACGTGACAATCGCCGGACTAACCCAGTCCGCGGTTTTCCAGCCTCAGCTCAATCTTAAGCGCGCGCTCGCGACACTGGCGACAAAGCGCAGTTAAATCAAAACCCGTGCCGCGAGACAAAATGGCCTCGCGGAAGCGCTGGCCCTGTTCGCGGGTTAAACCACCCTGCTCAACGCGTCCCGGATAGCTACGCGGTGGAAGTATCAAATCAACGGCATGCATGCCGTTAAATGACGAATAGCGCCTCGCCCTATGATTCAATGGACGCCGCTAAAGATTAGCTTTGGATGCTATATTTATAATGATTTTCTGAATGATTGTCATTAATTAATAAAAACCGTGAATGCAAATTAATAGTGGCATTACAAATCTTGGCATTTAGTGCGATTAAAAACGCTGAAAAACAAACAAATCACCTACACAAGCTGCTGATTTGGCTGCGAATTTTTATTAAAAAGTAAAGCCACTCTTTCTATAAACCTATTGCCATTATATTCAATAGGAAATATCCTAATCTCATCAGGCGTTACTTAAATAAAACATCATACGGCGGTCGAAATTTTTCCACCGTCTTTTTAAAAATAAGAAAATCATGCTAAAAATCGCCATCATCACCAAAAACATTTATTTAGAAAAGGCCATAGAGGAACTGACCCAAGAAATTGCGAGCACCAAAGGTATAAGCGACCTTTGTTTTCAAAGCAATAACATAAAAGATCACTTCAAAAAACCAGACATAATTTTTACTGAGATGGAAGTTGGCGAGTATTTATTATGCCAGGAAATGAAAAGATATAAATCAGAGTGTCCAGCGGTGGTAATTTTCACCAAAAAAGAGATAACGTTTAATCCTTCCCTGCTGCCTTTATGCGTTCAAAATGCTGTCATTTTATTTCATAAAAGCAGCCTTGAAACGATCAAAAAAAACCTGTCCATTCTCTTTGATGAATTTGTCGCGGGCGATAAGAAACGTATAACGATAGAGAAGAATCGCTGTTTAAAATGCCCGCATCAGTCATTGAGTCGTTCGCAACTAAAAATCATTAATGCCATAAATCTTGGCCTTAATAATAATGAAACAGCAAAAAACCTTGGCATCGATCACAGAACCGTATACTCTCATAAATTGAGAATAATGAAGAAATTCCAGTTAGAAAACAATCAGGAGCTTATCAGATTCTCCTCCATCGTCATGAGAAGAACATCTCTCTATTTTAATTAGAACTTCATACGTTTGCTTTTAAAACTCAACTTTTGCTTTTTTCTGTCTTGAAAATACGAAAACCCAGAAATCAGTGAGACCAGCAGTAAAAAAACCGCAAACACCAGAAGAAATATATTAGCCATACTCAATCCGTTCAATAAAAGATATGCAAGAGATAAGACAGATGATAGAGTGAAGAACATTCACAGAGCAAGTTCGCTTATTAAATTTAAGAAATCCATGCAACAATGTAAGTAAACTCCTAATATTGTAAGGGGGTTATATTTAATATATTAATATTATTTTCCGCTAAAAAACACTTTATGCCGGGCTTCATGTTTTTAAGCAAAAGTGGCCAGCGCGTCGATGCACGGGATTACCAAAACGGGACAAACGATGCCGAGGGCGCTAAATTGGGCAGTGACGTTTTGCAGAGATTTTGGAGACGGAAAAATTGGATAAAAAACCGGGCGCTGCGCCCGGTCTTCTTCTGCTCTAAACAACGCTCGGCTAGCTCAGCCCGCGGTTTTCCAGCATCGGCTCAATCTGCGGATCGTGTCCGCGCCACTGGCGATAAAGCTCTGCTAAATCAGTGCTATTGCCGCGAGACAAAATCGCTTCGCGGAAACGCTGGCCGTTTTCACGGGTTAAACCACCCAAAAAATGGATACCATCAGTTGAATGCTGATAACAAGGAGTTGGTTTTGGGTATCATTTTTCATATCCGTATAAATTGATTCTACCTGATAAATATTCACCTAAATATACTTCACTAATTTTATTGAAGCCTTGCTTTATAACTTCACTTTCTAACCAGTCACTATTCTTGTTAAGAATTTCGAGCAGATCATGGTTGGCCAAACCATCCACTATAATTGGATAACGTATATTTTCATCACCATTTTGTATAATTGTTAACTGACCATTTTGTTCGAGAACCACGCGTTTAAGCTGTTCTATTTCATAAATGCCACTTGCTCTTAATTTGAACATCAAATCATTCGCAGAAACACCATTGCGTAAACATTCCTTAACATTAACACTTCCATTATGCACCAACGTTATAGGCTTCCCATCAAGAATTCTTTTTACTAACCTATTATTTTCTTTTAAAAACTTAAGAACAAAAACGAGAAAAGTCCATATAATTAATACCAGAACAAATTGCAATACTGTTATCGATTCATTGTAAATCACGCCACCAATAATTCCCCCCAGCACATAGTTCTGAACCTGATCCATTGCGGATGAAGGTGCCAGATTACCCTTCCCCATGAGATTTATCTGAACAATTAAGCACAGTATTCCCAGTCCCAACTTTATTATGATAGGCGTATAAATTATCATTTCCACTCCTCAGTCTTGATGATTTCTATGTCTGGAGTTACTAACGAAACCTCTATTAAGCTGTATGTTTTTTGATCCGGACTTAAGTTAACACGATAATAGAAATCATTAATTTTGACGATAATTCCATCCGAAAGTTGTGCTGAACTGGAGAATATAGAATTGACACTCACTCCTTTTTCCTGTGATAATAACCTAATAAAGTTGACCATTTGTGATGACTTGGAGTGTATATTTTGGCTATCGGTATAATCTGCATACTGAACACCAGAAATGAAGAGTAAAAATAAGAAGGTGATGATCGTTAAGTCACGGTATTTAGTTTGCAAACGATGGCGCATATACAGGCTAAAAACAACGATCAGGATAAATAACGCACTAAATATAACTATGTATTTTAAATAATCATTGATACTAGACTGCATTTGTAGATAATCGATGCCATAAAATCTCATAAATTTATAATCCCTAAACCCTCAATACCCCATTTTCATTATAGTAACACATAACCTCTTTCAGCCCTGATGTTACTTAACAACCAGTAATTATCAGTCATCGGCTGAATTTGTCATTATCCCTTAGACCTGGCGATCTAAGATGCCAGGCCTTGGAACTATCGTAACAGAGAAAATGTTCTGGCGTTGGAAACCCAGTGTATTTACGCCCAATTAGCTGATATTTCAGATGAACAGGTAACAATAGCGTGTTGAGGTAAGATTTTTTCGACTAAAAATAAATGCTTATCATGGTCAGAGTCAGCGCAGCAATCACTCGCAACTACCAGACGGTAATCCAGGTCAAAAGCTTGCCCGACCGTAAAAAGAACCACGCCACTGGTAGTTACCCCAGTAATGATCAAATTTTCTATGCCCTGCGCTCGAAGAACCATATCGAGCTCGGTAAACGAGAAAGCCCCTACTCTGCGTTTAACAATAACGACCTCATTTTCAGCAGGTGCGACACCTTCATGAATGGCCGTTTCTTCACTATCGTTAATAAAGATTCCATTGTTTTTAATCGACGAGAATATTGTGTTCTTCTGGCTAACCTCAGGATAGCCATTGCGGAATCCAACACTGACATAGATAACTGGTACGCCTGCTGCGCGTGCAGTAGAAATGAGTGATGCTGTGTTACGGATGACGGTTCTGGCGCTTTCTTGTTGCAAAAAGTTATTAATGATTATCTTCTGAAAGTCCATCACTAACAGAGCACTATTTTTTTCGGTATTGTTGAGCTGAGTCATCGTAAAATCTCCAAAATTTACAGGTGAATGCGAATGCTGTTTTTCAGGGTGTAACTGACTTGCGATAGAGTTTGAAGTTCCAGAACGCGCCCAGCAACAGAATGATACTGGTTGCCAGAAATACAGCGCGCATTCCTATATGGCCTCCAACCACCCCGCCAATTAACGGTCCCATGAACTGGCCCGCGAACTGGGCTGCTACTGAATACCCCAGGATGCTGCCAACCATTCCTTCTGGTACGTGATGGCGTATCACAGCAGCAATACAGGGTAGTAATCCCCCCAGAGCAAGCCCCATAAGAAAGCGCAATGCAATTAGCTGCCAGCCGGAGGTGACAAATGCCTGAGGGATCAGCAGCAAACCCGCCCCAGCCAGCGCTATAGTGATAATGCGTACGTGTCCTATCCTGTCGGCCACCTTTCCGAGCCAAGTGGCGGAAATAATGCTGCCAAGGGCAGCAGCAGCCATTACATATCCTGCAACTTTTGTAATCTGAGAAGAGTCACTTACGAGGGTACGAATATAGACTGTAATAATGGGCTCTATCGACATATTTGCTAGCATTAGCAACAAGCCGGTGCAAAGCATACAGATAATCACAGAACGGTGATGCAACTGAGACCAACTCACTCGCGTTTTCGCCGCGGCATCAGTGTTCGGTTGCACCTCTTCCCGGATGAGAGTGAGGGTCATGATAAAAGCCAGTAATATTAGCGCGCCTGCGCAAAAAAAAGTGGACCGTATACCGATCAGACCAGGCAGCCAACCTCCGGCAAGTGGGCCAACAAGATTGCCTGCCATTACACCGGATGAAACTATCCCAAGCGCCCATGCGGCACGTTCTCTGGGTGCCTGGACCGCGATAAGAATGGTTGCGCCGGATGAATACCCTCCCGCCAGGCCAACTAATAATCTCAAACCGACAAGTTGCCAGATATTTGTCACCAGGCCCATAAGTGAAACAGTAATTGCCATACCAAGGCTGGCTCTTACAAGCATAGATTTGCGTCCATACCTGTCCCCTAGTTTCCCCCAGACCGGGGCGATCAATCCGGCAGTAATAAATGTTGCGCTGAATGCCACGCCAGACCATTGAACTACCGCTGAGTGTCCGTGAACTCCGAGCTCTTCAACATATAAGGGTAGGAACGGGAGCATCAGGGTCATTGCAAAGACGGTTGAGAAGGAACCGATAAAACAAACCAGCAGATTACGTTGCCAGTAACTGTTGTATGATTGTGTCATATGAAAACCTTTATTGGTATACCAAATTGGTATACCATACAAACTTCCCCATTTACTGTCAATTTTCAGGAGAATATTGCCACCATGAGTCAAGCATCAGAGGTCGAAAACCAGCTAAGAAAAATGATCCTCAGAATGGATTTAGGACCAGGGGAAAGACTGACTGAACGATGGGCAGAGGCTAGTTTTAACGCGTCGCGAACCCCGGTTCGTGCCGCATTACAAAAATTAGAATCAGAGGGACTTGTCTGCCGGGATGGATTGCGTTGGATGGTGGCACCCATCGATATTAAAGAGGTAGAGCAATTGTGTATTTACCGTGAAGTGCTTGAAGTAGCTGCCGTACGCCTGGCGGCCAACCTGATATCCAAAGAGCAACTGGACAGTCTGGAAGCACTGTTCGTGGATTGCGATCAAGATGATTCGGAAAAAGATCTTAATGACCCCGGAAGTCAGTTTCACCTACAATTGGCAGGTTTCTGTGGTAATACCTTTATCATAGAAGGGATTGAGGATTCTCTTAGACGATTATCCCGCGCGCGCTGGTTAGATAAAGAGCCCACTAATCCAGCCTGGAAAGAGCACGTAGAGATTGTTAGCGCCCTCAGGGATCAAGAAACAGATAAAGCGGCAGTATTACTTTCCCGACATCTGAGCGAAAGCCGTAAGCGTCTTCTGGAATCAATTAATTTAAGCCGTCGCAGCCTTCGGGCCAGTGGGATCGTTATTACAAGCTAGGCGGTTCAACACAAAGAAATGCGGGTGGGTGTGGACAAAGGTCAAAAAAGGCGCTCAACGAGCGCCAAAAACCTACAGCAAACCTGTTCAAATGCTAAATCCCCACCTCGTTTTTAACCCATGCGCGCGCTTTTTTTACTGTCTCCAGAGGTGGTGCTTTTTCTGGATCCTGTTCGGCTTCAATGATAATCCAGCCTTCGTAGGTTGAGTTTTTAAGGAAATGAATAACCGGAGCATAATTAACTATCCCCTCGCCCGGCACAGTAAACAGACCTGCTCTTACTGCATCATTGAAGCTCAGGTTATTGTTAATGACGTTATCGAGTACTTCACCGCGCACATCTTTCAGATGGACATGCGCCACGCGGTTGCCATAATTTTCAAGCACCCATTCGATATCTACGCCTGCCACGGTTGCATGACCACAGTCCAGGACGATGCCGACTAAGTCATTGGTCGCTTTCAGGAAGGCTTTCAATTCATTGTCGGTTTCAACAATCATCATCAGATGGTGATGATAAGCCAGACGTAAACCGTAGTTCTTTAGTAAAGACACGGCCAAATTATTCACTTTTTCAGCGTATTGGGGCAGATCAATCTCTCCTAAGGTAGGAGATTTCGTCAGGGGCTCATCGAGTGGCGTGAGTCCAGGCATCGCGCCGCACTCACCATATACCATGACTTTTGCCCCCAGGGATTTTAACAACATGGCATGATCGTGCACCGCTGCTAACTCATCCTCAAAACTTCGTTCAGCCATCAGGCCATTATACCAACCGGACACAAGCTTAAGCTTTGCCTGAATCAGCACCGGCTCAAGTGTGTCGATGGTTTGTGGAAATTTTCGGCCAAGTTCAATTCCTTCATAGCCTGCCTCCGCCGCTTCTGCCAGACAGGTTTCCAGTGGAATATCGCCACCGAGATCTTCCAGTACATCATTAGTCCATGAGAGCGGACTAACGCCAACATGAATACGTGTTGATACGTTCATCGTTCTATCCTTCACAATAAATGCATCGCTTCCCGACCAGCTTAGAAGCGATGCAAAATGAGCCCCTAAGGATGTTAACGCTTATAGCGTAAACGCTTCGCGGAAAGCTTTAAGCGCGACAACAGAATCACCCGATGCCCAACCTTCCATCGCGACCACGCCATGATAGTTAATCCCTTTCAATGCGCGGGCTACCGCCTTATAGTTGATCTCACCGGTACCCGGTTCTTTACGGCCTGGAACATCGGCAACCTGAATTTCCCCGATATGTTTCCCACATTTGCGGATAAGCTCGACCAGGTTGCCTTCACCGATCTGCGCATGATAAATATCCAGGTTCATTTTCAGGTATGGACTGTTCACCGCGCTCACCAGGGCCATGGTTTCCTCTGCTTTAGCGAAAGGTGTTCCCGGATGATCAACGGCGGTGTTCAGATTTTCCAGAGTGAATACCTTGCCCGCCGTCTCCCCCATAGCCGCAAGGGCATCCAACGTCTTCTTAGCTTTCAGCCACATGTCACCTGTCACAATTTCAACAGGCTTCACCGGCAGACCAACATTGTTCAGCCCTGTGCCGTGCAAGTTAAGAGACGGGCAGCCGAGACGGCGAGCGGCTTCAAGTGACTGACTGGCGCTGGAAAGCAGGTGATCAATTTCTTCATCATCGGTCAGGTTGCCCGAGATATAGCCCGTCATTGAGGTAAATCGGGCACCGGTTTTCGCCAGCGCATCAATATCTTTTTGGGTCCAGTCCCAAATTTCTACGCCGAAGCCCATGCCGTGAATGCGTTCAACGCGCTCAATGAATGGCAAATCAAGGAATACCATTTCAGCGCAGACAGAAAGTGAGTAAGTAGACATACTTTTATCCTTAGAGCTTAATCGGCTGAGACTGTTGAACAGATGCGATACATGCCAGAGCGACTTCCAGCGCATTACGCGCATCTTCACCGGTCGCTTTCGGCGTGGTGCCCGTTGCAACGCAATGTACGAAATCGGTCACTTCTGCAACATAGGCATCATGCAGCAGATCGGTATCACGACGCGCGGTGTCAATAGAGATACCCTCAGCGGTGTAACGCACACAGTTATTCACATTGATATTTCCTGCCTGCAGCATACCTTTACTACCGAAGACCTCACCGCGAACGTCATAGCCGTACACTGCCTGGAAGTTAGCTTCAGCAGTGGCGAATGCACCATTGTCGAAACAAATATTTACAACCGCGGTGTCCAGCAGGCCACGATCTTTAAAATCGGGGCGCACTAATGCATCAGCAACCGCATAAACGCGGGTGGGTTTCGCGCCTGGATTCAGGTGCAGCAGGATGTCAAAATCGTGGATCAGTGTTTCAAGAAAAATAGTCCAGTGCGGGATCGGTGTTGGATCGCCCAAACCAGGGTCACGAGTTGTGGAACGTAACAGTTGCGGTACGCCAATTTTACCTGCATTGATCTCCTCGTACGCGGCAGCAAAACCGCTCACGAATCGGCGGTTGAAGCCGACCTGTAGAGCAACCCCGGCTTTTTTAGCCGCATCAATGGCTTTATCTGCATCTTCCAGAGTGACCGCCATTGGCTTCTCACAAAAAATGCCCTTACCGGCTTTGGCTGCGGCGACGACCAGTTCAGCGTGAGTACGCGCCGGAGATGCGATCACAACAGCATCGATTTCAGGATCGTTCAGCAGAGCCTGTGGTTCGGTATAAGATTTTTTCGCCCCTAGTCTTGCGGCCAGCTTCTCGGCTGCGCCCGGAACCGGATCGGCAACAGCAATCAGCATTGCCCCCGGTATGCGCTGAGCAACGGTCTCACCGTGAAAGGTGCCCATACGACCTGCACCAATAAGACCAACACGAACAATGTTTTTTACTGACATAAAATTCTCCTAAGATGTAGGGTATTGATTAATCATTTTTGCGAAACAGATTCTGGGGTGACGGGCATCTGCTGCCCACGGCCAAAACGACGGGATTTTGAAAGCATTAGCGGTTCAATATTCTCCAGCGAAACGCCCTTGGTTTCTGGTAAGAAACGTCCAACAAACCAGAAAGCGATAATGCTGAATCCACTGCATAGCAGCAGGGGGAAAGCGCCATGGAAGTGCTCCATCAATACAGGATTACGATTCATCATCGGGAAGCTCTGAGTAACGATGAAGTTCGAAACCCACAGGGAGCAAAATGCATAACCCATGGCAACAGCCCGGATGCGGTTCGGGAAGATCTCAGAAATCAGCAGCCAGGCTCCGAGGCTCCAGGACATACCAAATACAAAGATAAATCCGACTAAGCCGACGACCGGCAGATAACCTTTCGCTTCATTCATGAAGGCCCATGAGGTGAATAACAGGAAGGCGGCACAGCCTAATGCCCCCCAGCGCAGCAACGGGATTCGTCCAACGCGATCAAAGGCAACCAATGCAATACTCACTCCAGCCAATAGTGCGAGGCCGAGGAAAATACTCTGGAACAGAGAATCCTGAGTGTTTCCGGTAACGTTTTGCAGAAGTGAAGGCGCAAAATACATCAGGATATTAATGCCGGAAACCTGCTGTAATACGGCGATAGCGCAACCTATCCACAGGATGTAACACGATTTTTTATCCCTCAGAATGCCACGTGGCGTTGGTGTACTCAGCAAAGCAGAATCGATGGCGATGGAGGTACGAATTTCAGCATATAAGCGCTCGGCATGTCCCGGGTTAGACAGAGAGGTCAGTACCTTGAGTGACTTTTCTTTCTGGCTGCGCATCGCATACCAGCGCGGTGATTCCGGCATGAAGAAAGCCATCACAAGGAATAGCACGCAGGGGATAAGTGCAGATGCCAGCATCCAACGCCAGCCCATAGATACTACCCACTCATGTGCCATGCCTCTGGCGATCAAGTAATTCACGATATAAACCACTAATTGGCCACCAACCATCAGCATCTGCTGCATGCCCAGCATCCGCCCACGAAGGTCTTTTGGGGATACTTCCGCGATATAGAGTGGAGTAACAGCAGACGCCATGCCCACGGCCAGTCCGCCAATCATACGGTAGACAACAAACCAGGTGAGATCATTAGCTAGTGCCGATCCGATAGCGGAAATGGCGAAAAGAATGGCAGTGATGATCAGAGTTGCTTTACGGCCAAAACGATCGGTAAAGCGCCCGACACCCCAGGCTCCCACAATACATCCCAGAATAACGTTAGAAACTGCCCAACCACTTTGTGCTGGTGTGAGCGACAGATGTTCGGTAAGCGGATCGATGACGCCTGAGATAACGGAGGCATCGTAACCAAGGACGATCCCGCTAATGGATGCGATGGCACATATGAATATGAGATAAGGCACATTGTGCTTTCGTGTAGACATTTCATTATTTCTCCACGTTGGATTTTTTAGTTTTTGTCTTTGTAGGGAAGACATCTTTTAAATAGCAACAGTCGTGCCAAATCACATTTCTATGTTTTATAAGGAAATAAAAAAAGACAATGATCACAAAGTGTTTATAAAAAAGACATATCATCACAACATGTACATAGAATGGACATTTCCAAAATAGAATGGAATGAAACGTATGAGTCATAGTTATGATGGTGCCTGGGATGAAGAATGGGAGCTGATTGCGAGGCTCAACTACGAGCCCGGTTTTGCCCAATACACTGATGAACCAAGCCTGGCCTGGAAAGCATTTGAGCAGGGGCAAATGCCCAAAGGCTTGCGATCTGCTATTCATGCGTCATGGCTACGTAGCCACGCCGATGGTATTGATGCTTATCGCTTCGAGTATCAGTTTTGCGAACAGAGTGAGCTGCGCAGAATAATGGCGCGTAATTCACTGCTGATCTCCATCGCGCGCGATATCATGCGCAACCTGCTGGCCTATAACCCTGACGGGCATATCAACTTGACGGATGCCAATGGCGTGATCGTGCATTTTTGTGGTCAGGATTTGACGCCAATCGGTAGCATTCTTTGCGAGGCCGTACAGGGAACAAACTGTACCGGGCGCTGCCTGAAGGAAAACAAGCTCGTTTATTTATTGAGCGCGGAGAACTACAAAGAAGCGCTGCGCATACGAGGTAAACACTGCGCGGCAGCCCCGATACGAGATGAAAACGGTGTGATGCTGGGAGTACTAACACTTACGGCTAATCCCGGCTGCTTCCACTATCACACGCTGGGTACGGTTCAGGCAGCCGCGGAAGCAATATCACAGCAATTGATTCTGCGTCGTTTAGTGAATGAGCAGGAATCAGTAATGGAATTGCTTAACGAGGGTGTATTGGTCATCAGCGAGCATGGTTCGATTCGCCAGCTTAATTGTTATGCCCGTCAGGTGTTGGGTATTCAGGAAGATGTCCGTTTTCGTGATGCAGATGAAGTATTGCGACCGGACGGATGTTCTCTTAAAGAACTGCCGGCCTGCAAAGATCGTAATATCACGTTCTGTCCCGTCGCCGATTCACGTATTTCATGTGTTATCTCTGTTGTCACCACTCCTGAAGGTGGCCGCGTGATCTCGATGCGTGATAACCGACGCGTGCGTGATATGACTCACCGTGTTATTGGCAGCAGCGCCAGCTATAACTTCGATATGATTCTTGGCCAGTCACGTGTGATGCAGGATACGCGTAATAAGGCGCGCAGCGTCGGACGTAGCGATAGTACCGTACTGCTGACCGGTGAAAGCGGAACCGGAAAGGAGCTTTTTGCTCAATCTATTCATAATTGCAGTCATCGTAATGCAGGACCGTTTCTCGCTGTTAACTGCGGTGCCATTCCGCGCGATCTGGTACAGAGTGAATTGTTTGGCTATGAAGATGGAGCCTTTACTGGTTCAAGGCGCGGTGGTGCCGCAGGTAAATTTGAACTGGCTGATGGCGGGACGTTATTTCTTGATGAAATCGGGGATATGCCGCTTGAAGCGCAGGCTAGCCTGCTGAGAGTTTTACAGGAAGGCGAAGTCATGCGCATTGGAGGCAAGCGTCCGTTGAAAGTTAACGTGCGGATTATCGCAGCGACCAACCGGGACCTGAAAAAAGATATTGAACATGGTTCCTTCCGCCGTGACCTCTACTTTCGTCTGAACGTAATCAGTCTGCCAATTCCGCCATTGCGAGCTAGAAAAGAAGATATTAAAGAGCTTACGGACTGGTTCTGCGAAAAAATCTGTCGGGCACTTGGCCGAAATCTTGCGTTGTTTTCTGAGTCCGCCCTGAAATTGATGGAAAGCTACGACTGGCCGGGCAACGTTAGAGAACTGGAGAACATAGTCGAACGCACTATAAATCTCACCGAGGTAGAGGAAATCCGGGACAAAGATCTGCCTGAAGAATTACACCTTCCTGCCTATAGTGATTTGAGTATACCAGGTGGGAGCACAAATAATTACTGTCTGAAAGATAGTGAAAAGACACTTATACAACGCTGTCTGGTGGAAAAACATGGTAACCTGCGTCAGGTTGCTATCGCGCTTAATCTCTCGCGTGGAGCACTTTACAATAAATTAAAGCGTTACGATATTGTGGTAAATGAATATCGGAAATTCAATCATGAATATTGAAATGATTATTCTAACCTTAGAGGACAAATTGACTCATCTCACCTGAGGTAAATCGCTAAACCGTGTTGTAGAGCATGGAGAGAGCATTTTCCTCCATTTACCACTACGGATTGAGTCCCTGCCCTGGAGAATAAAGTGCCCCTCAATCGTTCTTCACCTCGAAGTAATCTAGCATCTCAATCAGTTTTCTACTGCCGTCGCGCGGAGCGTTGTCATAGAAAAAGAGAAGTAACCTCTATAATGCTTGCGGCCATTACCAACGAATATAAAGCCAAAGGTAAAGCACGAATGGCGCAAACGCTTCGTAGCGTCTGGATCGATTTGTTCAGGCAGGCACAATGCGCGCGAAGTTGAGTCTGGGTACAACCCAGCACTGGCTACCAGAAAAGTCGTTGCTCGAGTTAACCGCTCTCGACTGAATTTTGAAATGTGGCAAGCGATCAGGTTGGCGAGAACAGTCTAAGCGTTTCCTTCAAACTCGCAGTGAATAGCATCAACCTTTCCGTTGAAAGAGGGAAAACAATGCCTATTTTGGGGAAAAGTTTTGCAGGGATTTTGGGGAAGAAAAAATTAGACAAAAAACCGGGCGCTGCGCCCGGTCTTCTTCTGCTCTAAACAACGCTCGGCTAGCTCAGCCCGCGGTTTTCCAGCATCGGCTCAATCCTCGGATCGTGTCCGCGCCACTGGCGATAAAGTTCTGCTAAATCAGTGCTATTGCCGCGAGACAAAATCGCTTCACGGAAGCACTGGCCGTTTTCGCGGGTTAAACCGCCCTGCTCAACAAACCACTGGTAGCCGTCGTCCGCCAGCATCTGCGTCCACAGATAGGCGTAATAGCCCGCGGCGTAACCGCCGCCGAAAATATGCGAAAAGTAGCTGCTGCGATAGCGCGGCGGCACGGCGGCCAGATCCATATTCTCCGCACGCAGGGACGCGGCTTCAAACGCATCGACATCGTCCGGGAGTTTATCCTCCCTCACGCTATGCCAGTGCATATCCAGCAGCGCCGCTGCGAGCAGTTCGCTCATGTCGTAGCCTTTATTAAACTTCGCCGCGCGGAACATGCTGTCGCGCAGCGCGGCCGGCATGATTTCCCCGGTTTGATGATGCCGCGCATAGTGGGCAAAGACCTGCGGCTCGCTGGCCCAATGTTCATAAATCTGCGAAGGAAACTCAACAAAATCGCGCGGCGTATTGGTTCCCGACAGGCTGGCATACTTCTGGCTGGCAAACAGGCCGTGCAGGGTATGCCCAAATTCGTGAAATAAGGTGATGACCTCATCCCAGGAAAGCAGCGCGCTATGTCCGGCTTTGGGTTTCTGGTAGTTACAGACGTTATAAATTACCGGATGCTGAGCACGCAGGGTGGATTGTTCAACAAATACGCCCATCCACGCCCCGCCGCTTTTGCTGTCCCGCGAGAAGTAGTCGCCGTAGAACAGCGCAATGCCCTCTCCGTTAGCGTCGATAATTTCCCATACCTGCACGTCCGGATGATAAACCGGAATATCGAATCGCTCGACAAAGCGAATACCGAACAGCTGTGTCGCCGTCCAGAACACGCCGTCGCGCAGGACGCGGTCGAGGGCAAAATAGGGCTTGAGCTGCGCTTCATCGATGGCAAATTTCGCCCTGCGCACCTGCTCGGCGTAATAGAGCCAGTCCCACGCCGCCGCGCGGAAATCACCGCCTTCATTATCAATAACTTGCTGAATATCCGCCAGCTCCTGCTCGGCCCGCGCCTTCGCCGCCGGGGCGATTCGCCGCATAAAGGCAAACGCCTCTGCCGGATCGCCCGCCATCTGATCGGCCATTGACCAGCTGGCGAAGTCATCAGCGCCCAGCAGCTGCGCTTTGCGCGCGCGGAGCTCCGCTAGCCGCAGTACCAGCTCGCGAGTGTCATTCGCATCGCCCTTCTGATTTCGCGTCCAGCCTGCTGCAAACAAATTCTCTCGCGTCTGCCTGTCCTGCAGCGAAACCAGCGCGGGCTGCTGGGTCGTATTGAGTAAAGGCAGCAGCCAGCGACCACCTAATCCCTTCTCCTGCGCGGCTTCTGCCGCTGCGCTTATCTCATCGTCGCTAAGCCCTGCGAGCTGATGAGCGTAATCCACCACCAGACCACCAGATTTTACCGCCGCCAGCAGGCGCTGCTGAAACTGGCTTTGCAGCGCTGCCGCTTCGGTATTCAGCGCGCGAAGCGCCGCTTTTTGATCGTCCGCAAGCGTGGCTCCCGCAAGGGTAAAGCGTTGCCAGGTCACCTCCAGCAGACGTCGGGATTCGGCGTCAAGGGAGAGCGACTCTCGCCGCTCCCACACCTGCTTCACGCGTTGAAAAAGGGCATCGTTGAGCCAGATATCATTCGCCAGTTCCGCCAGCTCAGAGGAAAACTGCTCATCAAGCGCCTGAATGGCCGGATTGGTCTCCGCGCCCGCCATAGCGAAGAAGACGTTGGTTACCCGAGCCAGCAGCTGGCCGCTCTGTTCCAGGGCTTCCAGCGTGTTGGCAAAATCAGCCGGCTGCGGGTTATTCGCGATAGCGGCAATCTCTGCGCGCTGGCGACGAACGCCCTCGTCGAAGGCCGGACGGTAATGACTCACGTCAATCAAATCGAAACGCGGCGCCTGATAAGGCAGCAGACTGACGCTAAAAAAAGGATTGTTCTCCGACATCTTCATCTCCTGAACACGATTATTCTGTAAGATTAGGCAACTCATTGATTGACCGCAATGATTACTCTGCTCACCGCCGCGTTCGGCGGAGAGGTCTGGTGATTTCCATTACCCGTCGCCGGGATCGCGTGCTATGGTATGAAGACACAAAAATCGTTGAGGAACAGTAAGATGATTATCCTGGTTACCGGAGCAACAGCGGGTTTTGGTGAAAGCATAACTCGCCGTTTTATCGCTAACGGTCACAAAGTGATTGCCACCGGGCGTCGCGAAGAACGCCTGAAAACGCTTAAAGATGAGCTGGGCGAGAACCTTTATACCGCCCAGCTGGACGTGCGCAACCGTGCAGCCATTGAAGAGCTGATTGCCGGACTGCCGGCAGACTGGCAGGCGATTGATGTTCTCGTCAATAATGCCGGGCTGGCGCTGGGACTGGAGCCCGCGCATAAAGCCAACATTGAAGACTGGGAAGACATGATTGACACCAATAACAAAGGGCTGGTGTATATGACCCGCGCCGTTCTGCCGGGAATGGTTGAGCGTAATCGCGGCCACGTAATCAATATCGGTTCGGTCGCCGGCGCCTGGCCTTATGCTGGCGGTAACGTCTACGGCGCGACCAAAGCGTTTGTGCGTCAGTTCAGCCTCAATCTTCGTACCGACCTTCACGGTACCGCCCTTCGCGTGACCGATATTGAGCCCGGTCTGGTCGGCGGCACCGAATTCTCTAACGTGCGCTTTAAAGGTGATGACGCTAAAGCCGAGAAAGCTTACGAAAATACCCAGGCTCTGACTCCGGAAGACGTCACCGAAGCGGTCTGGTGGGTCGCAACCCTGCCAAAACACGTCAACATTAATACCCTGGAAATCATGCCGGTCAGCCAAAGTTTTGCCGGACTGAACGTGCACCGCCAGGGCTAAGCTCTGTAACCCGGCCCGCGGGCCGGGTCTGGGCTGGAAGACAAAAAACGCGTAAAATAGCGCAAATACCTCATATAAAAGTAATCATCCATGGCCGCAGAAGCACAACTGAATCCGACACAGCCCGTTAATCAGCAAATTTATCGTATCCTGCGTCGGGATATCGTCCATTGTCTGATCCCGCCAGGCACCCCTCTTTCGGAAAAAGAAGTCTCCGTGCGCTTTGACGTTTCCCGGCAACCGGTACGCGAAGCTTTTATCAAACTGGCTGAAAATGGCTTAATTCAGATCCGTCCGCAGCGCGGCAGCTACGTGAATAAAATCTCGCTATCGCAGGTGCGTAACGGCTGTTTTGTCCGCCAGGCCATCGAATGCGCCGTGGTGCGACGCGCCGCCGGAATGGTGAATGATGAACAGCTCTACCAGCTTGAGCAAAATCTCAATCAGCAGCGTACGGCGGTGGAGCGGCAGCAGTTAACGGATTTTTTCCAGCTGGATGACGAATTTCACCAGAAGCTCTCGCAAATCGCCGACTGCCAGCTCGCCTGGGATACCGTCGAGAATATTAAAGCCACCATTGACCGGGTGCGCTATATGAGCCTCGATCATGTGACCCCACCCGATATGATGCTGCGTCAGCACTATGATATTTTCCAGCCGCTGGTCGCCCGCAATCCGGATGCGGTTGAAAAAGCCATGCGCCTGCATCTGCAAGAAATTAGCGAGTCCGTGCTGCTTGTTCGTCAGGAAAACAGCGACTGGTTCAGCGAGGAATAAAACGAGTTGCGGCAGAACAGGTTATCTGCCGCGAGAAATTGACTTACCTGACAACCATAACCGGTATTTTAGCGTGACGTAAAATCGACTCAGCGTTTGAACCAAGAAGATGAGTGGATATACCCGGCTTGCGGGAACCAATAACGATAACGTCAAAATCCTCATTGCCGCTCACCGCCAGAATTTCATCGCGCACGTTGCCAAAGACCACTCTGGAATGAATCCGCTCGGCGGGAATGGAGAACAGACGGGATATTGTCTTCATCTTTTTCTCAGATTCCTCACGCATATAGGCCTCAAACTTACGTATATCGGCCGCAAAACCGCGTAAAATTGAGCTGCTGCTGTTCGGCAGAACGTTGAGCAGCGTAATCTCCCCTTCATCCGCTGATGCTAAAAACTCAGCATGGCGAACCGCTTTGTCACTTAAATCCATTTCAAAAACGTCTACGGGCAGCAAAATTTTTTTGTACATAGTCCGTTCTCCTTTTTTCTGAGGAAACTTAGTAAGTTAACTCATCATGCCATATTTACTTCACCAGGAGAATGAATAATCATCCAGATAAATATTTAATTCATTAAAATAAACACCAGTTATTTATACTTAACTGTTGTTAAATAAAGTTATGTATATTCAACGATCTGGATCAAAGATTGCGCCTGACGGGAAATATATTTCTGGCGGGAAAAGCGTTCAGGGATAAAGCATGAGGGCAATGCCGCCGGGACCGGCGGCACGCGGGTGAAATAAATTAGTTTGCCTGAGCCCAGGCCGCTACGGTCGCTTTTGCGCCGTGCTGCTGCAGGGATAAATAAGCGCGAACCACCGCGTTCACGAAACGGCTCTCCTGGGGCAGAGTGGCACCGAAAATAGCCTCAATACCCAGCAGCGCGCGCACGCGTTCTTCGCCGTCTGCGCTATTCTGTACGGTTTGCGCAATCACCGGCAGTAAAGGATCGGAGATTTCAATCGCCTGCCCCAGGTCATCCACCCCGCTGACATAGCGCATCCAGGCCGCGACGCCCATTGCCAACAGCGTAAAGTCGCCGCCATGCGCCAGGTGCCAGCGAATCGAATCCAGCATCCGCTGCGGCAGTTTCTGACTGCCGTCCATCGCTATCTGCCAGGTGCGGTGCTTCAGCGCCGGGTTGCTATAGCGCTCGATCAGAAGACCGGCATAGCGTGCCAGATCCACACCCTGCACGTTCAGCGTCGGCGCCTGTTCCTCCAGCATCAGCGCACGCGCGGCGCGACGGTAGTTTTCGTCCTGCATACAGTCATTAATATGCTGGTATCCCGCCAGATAGCCCAGCCAGGCAAGAAACGAGTGGCTGCCGTTCAGCATGCGCAGCTTCATCTCTTCAAAGGGCAGCACGTCCGACACCAGCTCAGCGCCGGCTTTTTCCCACTGCGGACGACCGGCGACAAAGTTGTCTTCAATGACCCACTGACGAAACGGTTCGCAGGCGACGCCGGCCGGGTCGCGAACGCCGGTGAGCTGTTCAATTTTCTCCAGCGTTTCGGCCGTCACCGCCGGTACGATGCGGTCAACCATGGTAGAAGGGAAAGTGACACTGCGCGCAATCCACTCGGCTAATTCGGCATCGACGGCGCGGGCATAGGCGCAGACGACATTACGCATGACGTGACCGTTTTCCGGCATATTGTCGCAGGACATCACGCTGAAAGCCGGCAGACCTGCCGCCTTGCGGCGTGCCAGCGCTTCTACCACCACGCCCGGCGCGGATTTCGGTTGATGAGGGTTTTGCAAATCGGCAACAATCAACGGGTGATCTAACTGCAGTTCACCGCTGGCCGGCGAGTGGCAGTAGCCTTTTTCGGTAATGGTCAATGACACAATAGCGACCTGAGGCTCGCACATTTTTGCCAGCACGCTTTCCAGACCATCGACCTGGGCATGCATCGCCTCTTTGACCACGCCAACAATGCGGGCGGTCCAGGCATCCGCCGACATTTCGGCGACGGTGTAAAGTAAATCCTGCTGTTGCAGATCGGCGATTTGCTGCTCGCCACCGATCAGGTTCACTTCTGTATAGCCCCAGTCGCTGCCGTGTTCTGTCGCCAGAATATCGGCATATACCGCCTGGTGAGCGCGATGAAATGCGCCAAAGCCCAAATGAACGATGCGTGGAATAAGACGGTTGCGATCGTAAGCTGGCAGCGTGGCGTTCGCTGTTAATAGCATATGTTCCATGGTGGCTCTCATACTTATGATTTCTGGATCCCCACGGTAAGTGGGAACCGGCTGGTGAAATAAACCATCTCATGCAATTGGTATGATATCTTTGACTTTTATCAACTACCATACAAGAAGACGGACGAGTTATACTTTCGGTATTTCTGGGAATAAAAGAGTGAAAATGCCGGGCTAATGGCCCGGCAGAATGTTATTTACGGCGATCATCATTCGGTGCGGAGTTTGTGTTTTTTAAATATACTGCCCGTTACCCACCGCTTTATTTTGCGGCGCGCAGTCTGCGGCGTCATTCAGCAAGCTCAGATCGCGGTCACGCACTTCAGGCATCAGAATGGCGGAAATTAAGCCAATGATGGAGTAGCACACCAGCATCACAACAATGGGCATCCAGGAACCGGTCATATTGCAGAAAATACCGGCCAGCACCGGGCCAAAGCCTACGGCGACTAATCCCCCCGCCTCTTTTGAAATTGCCATGCGGGTAAAGCGGTTACGTGAACCGAACATTTCCGCCATGGTGATATTTTCCAGCGCAAACAGACCCAATACCGCGATATTATGAATGACGATCAGTGACGCCATGATGGTGCTCGCGCTATAGCTCTTATCCACAATAATCGACAGCATGGGGTACGCCAGAATAATGGCTGAAATATTAATGATAATATAGGGTAAGCGACGCCCCACTTTATCTGACAGCCACCCAAGGAATGGGATGGTAATAAAGCCGATAACAGAGCTAATCATTAACGCATCGGTAGGGATAGCTTTATCAAACAGTAATGTTTGAACCAGATAGCCCGCGAGGAAAGTTTGCAACAATCCTGAATTTCCCGCCTGTCCGAAGCGCAGACCCGTCGCCAGCCAGAAGGACTTACTTTTCAGCATGGCGCTAAAGGTTCCTTCCTGGGTTGCTATCTCTTTCTGCAGGACGCTGTCTTCGCTCACTTTCTCAAAAACCGGACTCTCTTTCAGATTGAGACGCAGCCAGATGGCAAAGATCATCACCACTACGCTTGCCAGGAACGGCACTCGCCATCCCCACGCGACGAGCTGTTCACGGTCCAGCACGAAGAACATCACCGCCCAGATAGCCGTGGCGCTTAACGTGCCGCAGTTGGTGCCCATAGCCACCAGCGAAGAGATAATTCCACGCTTACCTTTCGGCGCATATTCCGCCAGCATGGTACCCGCACCTGATATTTCGGCCCCGGCACCCAACCCCTGAATAATACGTAAAGTCACAAGCAATACCGGCGCTAAAATACCGACCTGGGCATAGGTTGGCAGCACGCCAATAAGCGTGGTACAGATCCCCATCATGGTGATGGTAATAAACAGAACCTTCTTGCGCCCAATACTGTCGCCCATTTTACCAAAAATAAAGGCGCCGACGATCCGCGCAATATAGCCCGCGCCGTAGGTTCCCATTGCCAGAATCAGCGCCATGGCGGCGGATTGCTCCGGGAAAAAAATCTCATGGAAAACCAGCGCTGCGCCAAGGGAATAGAGTTGGAAATCCATAAACTCCAGTGCCGTGCCTAACCAACCAGATACGGCTGCACGAATGAGATCGGAAGTGGTTCTCTCATTTTTTACGGTAGTCATAATGATTATCTCTAATTGTAGAATACAGAGTCCGCACCTGTTGTTATTGGCTGAAGGTTAATAAAACCTTACAGCAACGTTTCCTGTCATTTTCAAAAAGCTCCAGTGCATCGATAACATGTTGATAAGCAAATTGATGAGTAATCAGCTCCTCCGGGTTAATTAAGCCTTGTTCCAGCCACTTTATGACCACCGGGAATTTATTGGCGTTAAGACGCGACGAGAAAATAGAGAGCTCTTTGCCGGTAATACCCTGCTGTGCAACCTGCGAAGGCTCCGTCGAGAATCCCATTAAAACAATTCTCGCCGCCGGAGAAGCCAGGGTGACCGCCTCTTGTAGAATCGAGGGATGACAGGCCGCATCGATAATCAGCGTCGGTAGTACCCCCTCCGCCTTCAGCGTATCCGTCAGAGGCACGACGCTGTTGTTAATCACCCAATCCGCGCCGTTACGCTGGGCCATCTCCAGGCGTTCATCAATGCGATCGACCACGATGACCTGCTTAACGCGATACACCCGCTTCAGCACCTGAATGGTCGTCAGGCCCATTGGCCCGGCGCCGTAGACCAGCGCGATATCCTGGTCGGTTGGCGAAACGTGCCCGGTAACGTTGGCCGCGATAGTGAAAGGCTCAATCATCACCGCATGTCTGTCAGTCACGTTGTCCGGAACCTGCCAGGCATTTTTCGCCGGCACCACCGCATACTCGCTAAAGCCGCCATCCCGATGCACGCCGAGCACCACTAAAGAGGTGCAGACGTTTGGTTTGCCCACCGAGCAAGGATAGCAATGGCCGCAGCTGATGACCGGATCAACGCTGACCCGCTGGCCGATGGCTTTGTCGGTAACCCCTTCTCCGATGGCGTCGATAACGCCAAAAAATTCATGGCCAATAACGCGCGGGTATTTGGCAAACGGATTGTGGCCGCGATAAATATGGCTATCGGAACCGCATATCCCCGCCAGCTTAATTTTTACCCGCACTTCGCCCGCGGCAGGCTGCGGGATCGGACGCTCTTCAATCACCAGTTCGTTGGGCTGGCGAATCACGATACTTTTCATTTTGACTTCCTTCTTTACCAGTTCCACAACGTGCCGTCTTCCAGACGCGCTACAGGCAAATAGGCCGGTTCATAGGGGTATTTCGCGGCCAGTTTTTCATCGAACTCAATTCCCAGCCCCGGTTTTTCACCCGGATGCATATAGCCGTTATCAAACGTCCAGCTGTGCGGGAAGACTTCCAGCATCTGTTCGGAATAGCCCATATATTCCTGGACGCCAAAATTCGGCACCCACAGGTCGAAGTGCAGCGCGGCCGCCATGCAGACCGGAGAAAGATCGGACGGCCCGTGTGAACCGGTGCGTACCTGATAAAGCGAGGCAAAATCGGCGATCCGACGCATCCCCGTAATCCCGCCTGCGTGGGTAATGGTGGTGCGGATATAGTCAATCAGCTGCTCTTCAATCAGCTGTTTACAATCCCAGATGCTGTTGAACACCTCTCCGACGGCAATCGGTGTGACGGTATGCTGACGAATTAAACGGAAACACGCCTGATTCTCCGCTGGGGTCGGATCCTCCATCCAGAACAGGCGGTAATCTTCAATACTCTTGCCAAAACGCGCCGCTTCAATCGGCGTCAGGCGATGATGCATGTCGTGCAGCAGATGCTCGTTAAAGCCAAATTTTTCGCGTACCGCGGCAAACAGCTGTGGCGTAAAATCGAGATACTTCTCGGTAGACCACAGCTGCTCTTCCGGCCACTGGCCTTTGGTTGCCGGCTCGTAGGCCTGCCCTTTACCTTTCGCCATCCCGTAGGTGGTTTTCATCCCCGGCACGCCGCACTGCACGCGAATCGCTTTAAACCCCATCTCTTTGTGGCGCGCGTAGTCATCCAGCACTTCATCGATGAAGTGACCCGTGGTGTGGCAGTAGACCATCACGCCTTCGCGCGAAGCCCCGCCCAGCAGCTGGTATAGCGGCATGCCTGCGGCTTTCGCCTTGATATCCCAGAGCGCCATATCGATAGCGGAAATCGCCGACATCGTGACCGGACCACGACGCCAGTAGGCGCCCTTGTAGAAAAACTGCCAGATATCTTCGATGCGATGCGCGTCGCGGCCAATCAGCTGCGGACAGAGATGATCCCGCAGATAGGACGCAACGGACAGCTCGCGACCGTTTAGCGTCGCGTCACCTAACCCGACGATCCCGTCATCGGTGGTGACTTTAAGGGTGACGAAGTTGCGTCCCGGACAGGTGACGAAAACTTCAGCGGCAACGATCTTCATTTCTCATTCCTTACTTCTGTGCGGTTAGTGGGTAAAAGTAAACCATCAGACCTACTACCATACAAGTATAATGATCGAAAAAGACGCGGCAGATCACAGTATCCCATCGGGGATAAAAGCGGCGTGAACAGAGAAAGCGAGCGAGAAGGCAGGAAGAGATGGGCCGGGACAACATCACCTGGCCCGGCTCACTCGGTAAAAGAGGCTATGCGCGTCCCCAGCCGGCCACAATAATCAGCATGCCGCACAGCGCAACCAGCGCGCCGGCCCAATCATAGTGGCTGAGTTTGACGCCATCGATAAAGCGCAGCCACAGCAGCGCAGTACACACGTATACCCCACCGTAAGCGGCATAAACCCGTCCGCTGGCCTCGGGGTGCAGCGTCAGAAGCCAGACAAAAAGCGCCAGCGCCAGGGCCGTCGGCATCAGCAGCCAGGGCGTCGCCCCGCGTTTTAACCAAAGCCAGGGTAAATAGCAGCCAATGATTTCGCACAGGGCGGTAGCAAAGAAAAGCAGCGTGGTTTTTAACATGCAAAGCGTCGTAAGTTGAACAAGCGTTAACGCATTCTACGCAATAATGGCCGTCGTTTACTCTGTTTTGTCGGGTATGCCGTCGAAAGGAGATGTAGTAAACTCAATCCAAGGGAATCGCTTAAAGGAAATCGTGATGAACACAACACTGAACAAACGCTGGTGCCTGACTGCCCTGCTGGCGCTGAGCGCGGTGGTCTTTACCGCATCGTCATTCGCCAAAACGGACAAGCTGGTCATCGAATCCGGCGACAGCGCCCAGAGCCGCCAGCAGGCCGCCATGGAAAAAGAGCAGTGGAATGACACCCGCACTTTACGCCAGAAGGTCAACAAGCGCGCCGAAAAAGAGTGGGATAAAGCCGACGTGGCTTTTGACGCCCAGGACAACTGCCAGAAGAGCGCGAACGTCAACGCGTACTGGGAGCCTAACACCCTGCGCTGCCTTGACCGCCGCACCGGTCGCACCATTACCCCGTAATGAATGGCGCCCGCACGGGCGCCACAATCACCAAAACTTCGCTATAACACACAGGTACTCCCATGACTGACGCTTATCACGTCAAACTCCGCCCGCTTGAGCGCGAAGACCTTCGCTTTGTCCACCAGCTCGACAACAACGCCAGCGTTATGCGCTACTGGTTTGAAGAGCCCTATGAAGCCTTTGTTGAGCTTTCCGACCTGTACGACAAACACATTCACGATCAGAGCGAACGCCGCTTTGTCATTGAATGCGACGGCGAAAAGGCCGGACTGGTTGAGCTGGTTGAAATCAACCACGTGCACCGCCGCGCCGAGTTTCAGATCATTATCTCTCCCGATTATCAGGGAAAAGGTCTGGCCACCCGCGCCGCTAAGCTCGCGATGGACTACGGCTTTATGGTGCTCAACCTGTATAAGCTCTACCTCATCGTCGATAAAGAAAATGAAAAAGCGATCCACATCTACCGCAAGCTCGGATTTATGGTGGAAGGCGAGCTGATTCATGAATTCTTTATTAACGGCGAATACCGCAATACCATCCGCATGTGCCTGTTCCAGCACCAGTATCTGGCCGAGCATAAACCGCAGGGCCAGACGCTGCTGAAACCGACGGCTCAGTAATAGTCAATAGTGCTTTTGATGGTGTAGTGGCGGGTTAACGCAGGCTGCACGCTGTCGTCGACAACCTTAAGCTCGCAGCTTACCGGGTTGTCGTGACTGTCGTAATCGCAGGTCTGGCTTACGTTGCCCAGCGCGCGGTCATTGAAGGTGCTCACTGCGGTGTAGTCCATTTTTTTGCGCGGATCGGATGACGGCGTTGAGGCCACCGTAAATTGTTCACCTTTGGCTATGGTGGTTTTGCCCAGCGGATAGCCTTCTCTATCGTAGCGGTACGTCGCTGTACTCTCCTTGCCGCGAGCGGTGACGACAAACCCGTTATCATCG
Organism: Klebsiella sp. GW_Kp182; assembly: GCF_040062275.1. NCBI lineage: Bacteria > Pseudomonadati > Pseudomonadota > Gammaproteobacteria > Enterobacterales > Enterobacteriaceae > Klebsiella > Klebsiella sp. GW_Kp182. Next base: position 99,086 of record NZ_JBEAFQ010000004.1, read on the forward strand.
GTTTCCCAGGAGACCCCCGCCGAGGGCATTTCCGCCAGCTGACATTTGCCTTGTAAACGCAGGCGCTTTTCGTGGCTTTGCGCATCCAGGTAGTAGTTAGCGTCCAGCACCAACGCCGCGCCGGTTTTATTCTCCCGATCCTCAAATGCCAGCAGGTCAAAGCATCCTTCGCTGGATAAACGCCCTTTAACCCACTTCACCACCTGATCGTGTTCGTCATACAGCGTCTGGCTAAACGCTTTCACCGGCCCGCGCAGCGGATCGAACTCAAATTCGTTAGAAAAGCTGGCCATTTCCGGGGTGAAGGCCTGCGGCGCGCCCTTTTCATCGCAGGCGCTAAGAGCCCCGACAGCCAGTAACAGCAACAACCGTTTTTTCACGCGCGATTCCTTTTGTGCATAGTTCAATCATATTAGCAAATACAATTGTTTACACCACTTCTGCTATGCTTAAATCTGGATAACGTTAATAAGGAGTTTATGATGAAACTATCACCCTGGCTATGTGCGGCTCTGCTGCTGGGTTCGACAGCTGCTTTCGCGGCGCCGGATTCCTGCGAGCGGGTAAAAAGCGATATTCAGCAAAAAATCATCAACAACGGCGTCCCGGAATCGGGCTTCAGCCTGACGATAGTCCCGAACGACCAGCCCGATCAGCCCGGCGCACAGGTTGTCGGCCACTGCGCCAACGACACCTTTAAAATCATCTATACCCGCGACAGCGGTGCGCAGTAACCTCGCCGAATGTCTGGAGAAGTCTTATCCCTCGGTTGACCAGGGATAAGATCTCTCTACTCCATTTTAAGTATGATTCCTCACTCTCCACGCCGACCTTACGAAGGCGTTGGCATTACGCCATTATAACAAAATCATGGAGTGAGCAATGTCTAACCAGGAACATACCGACGGCCTTACCCGTCGAACGCTAATCAAATCAACCGCCCTTGGTTCGCTGGCTCTCGCCGCCGGCGGTTTATCGCTGCCGTTCAGCCTGAGTCACGCCGCTGCCGCGGTGCAAGACGCCGCTCACGGCGAGGAGCGTATCGTCTGGGGCGCCTGTTCGGTCAACTGCGGCAGCCGCTGCGCCCTGCGTTCACACGTGCGTGACGATGAAGTCGTCTGGGTCGAAACCGACAATACCGGCGCGGATATTTATGGCGATCACCAGGTGCGCGCCTGCCTGCGCGGCCGATCCATCCGCCGCCGCATTAATCATCCCGACCGCCTTAACTATCCCATGAAGCGCGTCGGCAAACGCGGCGAAGGCAAGTTTGTCCGCATTAGCTGGGAGGAGGCGCTGGATACGATCGCCGACAATCTCAAACGCATCGTCAAAGAGTATGGCAACGAAGCGGTTTATATTAACTACTCCTCCGGGATTGTCGGCGGCAATATGACGCGATCGTCGCCCACCGCCTCACCGGTTATGCGCCTGATGAACTGCTACGGCGGTTCGTTAAACCAGTACGGGACCTACAGTACCGCGCAAATTGCCTGCGCCATGCCCTACACCTACGGCAGCAATGACGGCAACAGCACCTCCGATATCGAAAACAGCAAGCTGGTGGTGATGTTCGGCAATAACCCGGCGGAAACCCGCATGAGCGGCGGCGGTATTACTTATTATTTAGAACAGGCGCGCGAGCGCTCCAGTGCGCGGATGATCGTTATCGACCCGCGCTACACGGACACCGCCGCCGGGCGGGAGGATGAGTGGATCCCGATTCGCCCCGGCACCGACGCCGCGCTGGTGGCAGGTATCGCCTGGGTGCTGATTAATGAAAATCTGGTCGATCAGGCGTTCCTCGATACGTACTGCGTCGGCTACGATGAAAAAACGCTGCCGGCAGATGCCCCGAAGAACGGGCATTATAAAGCGTATATTCTTGGACAGGGCGATGACGGCGTGGCGAAAACGCCGCAATGGGCCTCGCGGATCACCGGCATTCCCGTCGACCGCATCATCAAGCTGGCCCGGGAAATCGGCAGCACCAGGCCGGCTTACATTTGCCAGGGATGGGGACCACAGCGCCAGGCTAACGGCGAGCTGACCTCCCGGGCGATCGCCATGCTGCCTATTTTGACCGGCAACGTCGGCATTAACGGCGGCAACAGCGGCGCCCGCGAATCCACCTATACCATCACCATTGAACGCCTGCCGGTACTGACCAACCCGGTCAAAACCGCCATCTCCTGCTTTAGCTGGACCGACGCCATCGATCGCGGCCCGGAGATGACCGCCACCCGCGACGGCGTTCGAGGGAAAGAGAAGCTGGACGTGCCGATTAAATTCATCTGGAACTACGCCGGCAATACCATCATTAACCAGCACTCCGATATCAATAAGACCCACGAGATCCTGCAGGACGAAAGCAAGTGCGAGACGATCGTGGTTATCGAAAACTTTATGACCTCCTCGGCCAAATACGCCGATATCCTGCTGCCGGACCTGATGACCGTCGAGCAGGAAGACATTATTCCCAACGACTACGCCGGCAATATGGGCTATCTCATCTTTATTCAGCCAGTTACCTCCGCTAAATTCGAGCGCAAACCTATCTACTGGATCCTCAGCGAAGTGGCAAAACGGCTTGGCGAGGATGTCCACCAGAAGTTTACCGAAGGCCGTACCCAGGAGCAGTGGCTGCAGCATTTGTACGCGAAGATGCTGGCGAAAGACCCGGCGCTCCCGAGCTACGATGAACTGAAAAATATGGGAATTTACAAACGTAAAGACCCCAACGGTCACTTTGTGGCCTACCGCGACTTCCGCAAAGACCCGGTCGCCAATCCGCTAAAAACACCGTCGGGTAAAATCGAGATCTACTCCAGCCGTCTGGCGGATATCGCCGCCAAATGGCAGCTGGAAAAAGACGAAACCATCAGTCCATTACCGGTATACGCTTCTACTTTCGAAGGCTGGGACGATCCTCTGCGCGAGAAATTCCCGCTGCAAATGTTCGGCTTCCACTATAAAGCACGTACCCACTCCAGCTACGGCAACGTGGATGTCCTGCAGGCGGCCTGTCGTCAGGAGGTGTGGCTAAATCCGCTGGACGCCGAAAAGCGCGGGATTAAGAACGGCGATATGGTGCGCGTATTCAACGCCCGCGGCGAGCTGCGCATTCCGGCTAAGGTGACCCCGCGCATCATGCCCGGCGTGTCGGCGATGGGCCAGGGCGCCTGGCATGACGCCAACATGAATGGCGATCGTATCGATCGCGGCTCCTGTATTAATACGCTGACGACGCACCGTCCTTCGCCGCTGGCTAAAGGCAATCCGCAGCACACCAATCTGGTCGAAATCGAGAAGGTTTAAGGAGTAAACCATGAGCGCTCAGTATGGATTTTTTATCGATTCCGCCCGCTGCACCGGCTGTAAAACCTGCGAGCTGGCCTGCAAGGATTATAAAAACCTCACGCCTGACGTGAGCTTTCGCCGCATCTACGAATACGCGGGCGGCGACTGGCAGGAGGACAACGGCGTGTGGCAGCAAAACGTCTTCGCCTATTACCTGTCCATCGCCTGCAACCACTGCGAAGACCCGGCCTGCACGAAAGTGTGCCCCAGCGGCGCCATGCACAAGCGCGATGACGGCTTTGTGGTGGTGAACGAAGAGGTATGCATCGGCTGTCGCTACTGCCATATGGCCTGCCCGTACGGCGCGCCGCAGTACAACTCGGCAAAGGGCCATATGACCAAATGCGACGGCTGCTATGACCGGGTCGCCGAGGGTAAAAAGCCGATTTGCGTCGAGTCCTGCCCGCTGCGGGCGCTCGACTTTGGTCCCATCGAAGAACTGCGCGAAAAGCACGGTCAGCTTGCCGCCGTCGCCCCGCTGCCGTCCGCGCACTTCACCAGGCCGAGTATCGCGATCAAACCGAACGCCAACTCGCGTCCGTGCGGTGATACCACCGGCTATCTGGCCAATCCGAAGGAGGTGTAAAATGGGAAATGGATGGCATGAATGGCCGCTGGTGCTGTTTACGGTGCTGGGGCAAAGCGTTGCAGGGGCGATAATCGTCAGCGGGCTCGGCTGGCTTTCGCTGAATAATAACTCCGAAGCCCGGCAGCGCCTGGTGCGCTGCATGTTTTTTATCTGGCTGGTCATGGGGATTGGCTTTCTGGCGTCGATTATCCACCTCGGCTCGCCGCTGCGGGCATTTAACTCTCTTACCCGGGTCGGCGCATCGGCGTTAAGTAATGAAATCGCCAGCGGCGCGCTGTTTTTCGCCGTCGGAGGAGTCTGGTGGCTGCTGACGTTTCTCGGCAAAATGCCGGCAATCCTGGCCAAGGCCTGGCTTCTGCTCACCATGCTGCTCGGCTGCCTGTTCGTCCTGGAGATGACCCTGGTCTATCAAATTAATACCGTGCCGACCTGGTATAATGCCTACACCACCGCCGCCTTCTTCCTGACGATGGTGCTGTGCGGGCCGCTTTTCGCCGCCCTGCTGCTGCGGGTAGCCAACGTGCCTTTTAACGGCACGGTCTTCGCGTCGATGAGCGTCCTCGCGCTGCTGGCAAGCCTGGCCGTGGTCATTTTGCAGAACAGCGAACTGGCGGAGATCCGCAGTTCCGTGCAGCAGGCCAGCGCCCTGCTGCCAAACTACGGCTGGCTACAAATCCTGCGTTTAGCATTTTTGGCGCTGGGCCTTGGCTGCTGGATCTGCCCGCTGGCAAGAAAGAAAAACCCGCGCATCGCCAGCCTGCTGCTCGGACTGATACTGGTATTACTCGGCGAGTTTATCGGTCGCGGCCTGTTTTATGGCCTACATATGACCGTCGGTACGGCGATTGCCGGTTAATGAATGGGTGCCGCGGTACCCTCTGCAGTAAGGAATAGATATGATGCAATCGCAAGACCGCGATGCCGTCGCACTCAGCGCCCGTACGCTGGGGGCGTTGTTCTCTTATGCTCCGGGCAGCGAGCAGGCTGCTCCGCTGGTTGCCGCCCTGCGCGACGGCAGCTGGCAAAGTCAGTGGCCCTGGCCGGTCGCGAACGGCCTGGCGGCGCAGTTCGCTCTCGAAGACGATGAACCGCTGGCGGACGCCTGGCAGCGGCTGTTCATCGGCCCGTGGGCGCTGCCTGCGCCGCCGTGGGGCTCCGTCTGGCTGGATAAAGAAAGCGTGCTGTTTGGCGACTCTACGCTGGCGCTGCGCGAGTGGATGCGGGCTAACGGCATCGGTTTGTCTGAGCAACGCGCTGAACCGGAAGACCACTTCGGTACGCTGCTGCTGCTGGCGGCCTGGCTTTGTGAATCCGGTCAGGATGAGGCATTTAACCAGCTTCTGGCCTGGCATCTTCTCCCGTGGTCGGGCCGCTTTCTGAGCGTGTTTATTGCCGGGGCGGGAAACCCTTTTTATCAGGCTCTTGGTCAGCTGGCGCAAGAAACGCTGACGCGATGGCAGGCGCGGCTGCCCTGCGCGGTCGCGGATAAGCCGCTCTACCGCTAATGCCCTGACGTTATGCCCGCCCGCCGGGCATAACGCATTTCGTGACAACGTCACCTTTAGCCTCTTTCGCACTTATCGCTTTTGCGTCTATGCTTATTCCCGGTAAAAATAAGCCCCATTCCCCGTTAACCGAATTCGCTGATGCATCGTCTTCACGCTTATCCTGATGTTCAGGTTATGTTTCGCCGCATGATTATCGCCATGCTGGTCGGCGTCCTCGCCGCGCTCGCGGTTGCCCTGTTTCGCCATGCGATGACCGGTCTGGAAAGCCTGTTTCTGAGCAATGACAGCGGAAGCCTGGTGAACGCCGCCGAGTCGTTGCCACCATGGCGTCGGTTGCTGACGCCCGCGCTTGGCGGCCTTGCGGCTGGCGCCCTGCTCTGGCTCTGGCAGCGCCGCACCCTTGCGCGGCCCCGTGCGCCAACCGACTATATGGAAGCGCTCGAGACCGGCGACGGTGTGTTTGATACGCCAGCCAGCCTGGTAAAATCGCTGGCCTCTCTGCTGGTGGTGACGACCGGCAGCGCCATCGGTCGCGAGGGGGCGATGATCCTGCTGGCGGCGCTGGCCGCGTCGCTGTTCGCCCGCCGCTTTACGCCAAAAGAAGAGTGGAAGCTATGGGTAGCCTGCGGTGCCGCCGCCGGGATGGCCAGCGCTTACCACGCTCCGCTGGCCGGGAGCCTGTTTATCGCCGAGATCTTATTCGGTACCCTGATGCTGGCTTCGCTTGGCCCGGTGGTGATTGCCGCGGTGGTGGCCCTGCTGCTGACCAATCTGCTGAACGGCGATTCGGCTCCGCTGTATCACGTTGAATTCCACGAAACCCTGAGCGCGACGCACTATGCGCTGATGCTGGCGACGGCGCTGCTGGCCGGGCTTTGCGGGCCGCTGTTTATCTGGCTGATGAGCTATAGCCACCGGTGCTTTGTCCGGCTGCGCCTGTCGCCTCCGTGGCAGCTGGCGCTGGGCGGACTTATCGTCGGTCTGCTGTCGCTGCTCGCGCCGGCCGTCTGGGGAAATGGCTATAGCGTTGTGCAAAGCTATCTTCTTTCGCCGCCGCTCTTCAGCGCCATGATTGTGGTGTTTGTCTGCAAGCTGCTCGCCGTGCTGGCCAGCAGCGGTTCCGGCGCGCCGGGCGGCGTTTTTACCCCAACGCTGTTTGTTGGGCTGGGGATTGGCATGCTGTTCGCCAGCCTGACCGGACTATGGCTACCTGATTACCAGGCTATCGCGATAGTGGTTGGCTTAACCGGCATGGCGGCGTTTCTGGCAGCCACCACCCACGCGCCGATTATGTCCACGCTGATGATTTGTGAAATGACCGGACAATACGTTTTACTGCCCGGTTTACTGATTGCCAGCGTACTGGCGTCGGTGCTGTCGCGGACGTTACGCCGGGATTCTATCTACCGCCATCACCTCGCCGAGTATCGATAAGTCGATATACTGGCTCAGTTCACGCTGCTCCGCGCGCGGTAAGTAAGGCAGTTCACCGATCAGCGGCGCCGGCAGCTTTTTGCTCAGCACCTCGATGATTTCAGCATAATGCGCCAGGCCTGGGTTAATCCGGTTGGCCACCCAGCCGATCAGCGGCAGGCCGTCGTTGGCAATCGCCTGCGCGGTCAGCAGAGCATGATTGATACAGCCTTCCTGAATGCCGACGACCATTAACACCGGCAGCTGTTCCTGCACCACCCATTCCGAAAGCGGACGCAGGTCGTTCATCAGGCTGCGCCAGCCGCCGGTACCTTCAACCACCACATGTTCAACCTGGCCGCTGAGGCGCTGGAGACCATCCGACAGCAGTCCGTAGTTGATCGGGCAACTGTGCGCCACGCTGCTTTCATCTTCGCTTAACGCGATGGGATTGACAGCTTCATACGGTAACACCAGCGATGACACGCTCTGTAAGACCAGCGCATCTTTGTTCCGCAGTCCGTCCGGCGTCTCTTTACTGCCCTTCGCCACAGGCTTGTACCCGGCGACGCTTTTGCCGCTGGCAGCCAGTGCCTGCAACAGCGCACGGGAAACCACCGTCTTGCCGACAGCGGTGTCAGTACCTGTTATGAAGAAACGCTTAAACATCACTAACCCCACAGTTATGTTGATGAAATATACGGGAGAGAAATAATCAACTGTGGAAAAAGTCTACGCGATGCTGCCGGAAGCCAGCTTGAGATAGCGCAATTTTTGGTGTGAATATGAAAAAATGTTAACCCTGTAACAGTCGTATCAGCAGCGATCCGTTATAGAGGGCATCCTTTACCAGGGCCGCGCCAGCCATCGTTCCCCGGTTAGAAAACTGGGTGCTTTCCACGGCAATATGTCGGCTGTAGGCTGGTAACGATTGTTGTCGAATACAATCAGATATTGCCGGAAACAGAATATCCGCGGCGAGATTGAAGGGAGAGCCGATAAGGATTTTCTGCGGGTTAAAGAGGTTAACCATAATCGCCAGAATCCGTCCAACGTGGTTCCCGACGCCGCTGATAATGTCCCGCGCCAGTAAATCCCCCTGCAGCGCGGCCTGACATAGCCATTCAACGCTCAGCGGCTGCTGATGCAGCATTGAGCTCATCGACTTTGCCATGCGGATCTGCGCCAGTTCCAGCACGCTCTCCACGCTGGCAATGGTTTCCAGACAGCCATGGTTACCGCAATAGCAGCGTTTACCATACGGGTCGACCTGGGTGTGGCCGATTTCGACCAGACTGCTGCTGCCCGCGTGCAGCAGACGACCGTCGGTGATCACGCCCGCGCCAACGTTATGGTCGATCACCACCTGAATCACATCTCGCGCTCCCCGGGAGGCGCCAAACAGCGATTCGGCCATGGTCCAGGCGCTGATATCGTGCTGAATGTAAACCGATACGCCGGTATGATTGGCTAAGATTTCGCCCAGCGGCATGTCCTTAACGTCTTCATAAAACGGCATCCGGTGGATGATACCGTGCTCGGTATCGATGATCCCCGGCATGGTGACGGCGATGGCGGTTAAACGCTCCAGCTTCTTTTGGTGACGAATAAAGAACTGGTCAACCTGATCGAGCAGCCGGCTCGCGAAGGGCTGAACGTGCTGTAACGCCAGTTCCAGCTGCTCTTCCACCACCAGCGCGCTGCTTAAATCCCGTAGCGCGAGGTGGATCTCGCCGCGGCTGATGCGGATAGAGAGGTAGTGCCAGGCTTCGGTTTCCACCATCAAGCCAACGGCAGGCCTTCCCCGGCTCCCTGGCTCCTGGATTTCCGTCTCCTGGACCAGATGCGCTTCCAGCATTTCGCGGACGATTTTGGTGATGCTGGCAGGGGCCAGCTGCGCGAAGCGCGAGAGGTCGATGCGCGACACCGGGCCAAGCTGATCAATCAGGCGATAAACCGCGCCCGCGTTGGTCTGCTTAATTTGATCGATATGGCCTGGCTGACTGTCCGCTACCACCGTTGACTCCCTTTATTTTCGCGCTTCGAAATAAACTGATGGCTATGGTGAAGCACTTCAACGGTACTCGTCAAATTTTTGCTTAGCCTTGTGATTTACCGCACATTTTTAGCCGTTATTTGTCCTAAATGTCTCATGTGGCGCTGGCAAGCAGCGATTCACGAAAACGCCGGGCCGCTTGCCCCTGTTCGTGATGCTTCGACCACACCAGCCACATTTCCGACACCGCGTCCTGCTCTTCGATCGGCAGCCAGCACATTTCCAACAGCTGGACCCGCCTGAAGGACGCCGGTAAAATCGACACGCCAAGCCCGGCGGCCACCAGGCCGATAATCGTCATTGCCTCCCCCACCTCCTGGGTGATGGCTGGCGTCAGGTCGTAGCGGCGCATCAAGCCCAGAATGTCGTCATACAGCCCGGTACCCACATGGGGATCGAAAAACACGAACGGCTCCCGCGCCAGTTCCCGCAGGCTTACGCGCGGCTTGCTGGCCAGCGGATGATCGCGGGGCACCATCGCCAGCAGCGGTTCGCGCAGCACTCTTTCCCAGACCAGGGTATCCGGCAGCTGGGTATTACGCATCAGTCCCAGATCCAGCGCGCCCTCGTTCAGCGGCACAATCTGCTCGCGCGTGTTGGTTTCCCGCGTCTGAATATGTACATCGGGATAGCGGCGGCGAAAGGTCGACAGCGTGTCGGAAACCGCCTTGATAAAGGGGGCCGATGAGGTAAATCCAATGCGCAGCTCGCCGGTTTCGCCGTGGTGAAGCCGAGCCGCGCGCGCGGCAGCATCATCGACCTGCGAGAGGATCTGCCGGCTATCGGCGAGAAACTGCCTTCCGGCTTCGGTCAGGCTGACGCTGCGATTAGTACGAGCAAACAGACGCGCGCCAATTTGCTGTTCAAGGATTTGAATCTGCTGGCTAAGCGGCGGCTGAGAGATATTTAACCGCGCCGCCGCATGGCCAAAATGGAGCTCTTCCGCCACGGCAATAAAATAGCGCAGATGGCGCAGTTCAATATTCATATTTAAAACGTCTTATTTGAGATTATTAATATATTAGACAGAATATTTACATTTTCATACCCTGAATAAGTGGCCATTGCGGTCACTTAACTCTCTGTATATCAGCAAGGATTTTTCCGTGAGTCGTACAACTACCGTTGACACCGCCCCGGCAAACGACGTCAGCGACATCATCGCTCCTCAGCCAAACCAGTTTATCAAACGCGGTACTCCGCAATTTATTCGCGTCACTCTCGCCCTCTTTTCTGCCGGACTGGCGACGTTCGCGCTGCTTTATTGCGTCCAGCCGATCCTCCCGGTGCTCTCCAGTGAATTCGGCGTCTCACCGGCCAGCAGCAGTATCTCGCTGTCGATTTCCACGGCGATGCTGGCGGTCGGCCTGCTGTTTACCGGTCCGCTGTCCGACGCCATTGGCCGCAAACAGGTGATGGTTACCGCGCTGGTGCTAGCCTCCTGCTGCTCACTGCTGTCGACGATGATGTCCAGCTGGCATGGGATCCTGATGATGCGCGCCCTGATCGGCCTGTCGCTGAGCGGCGTGGCGGCGGTCGGCATGACCTATCTGAGCGAAGAGATTCACCCCAGCGTGGTGGCGTTCTCAATGGGTCTTTATATCAGCGGAAACTCCATTGGCGGCATGAGCGGCCGTCTGCTGACGGGGGTATTTACCGATTTCTTCGGCTGGCGGATAGCGCTGGCGGTCATTAGCGGCTTCGCGCTGGCGGCCGCGCTGATGTTCTGGCGCATCCTGCCGGAATCGCGCCACTTCCGTCCAACCTCGCTGCGGCCAAAATCGCTGCTGATCAACTTCCGCCTGCACTGGCGCGATCGCGGGCTGCCGCTGCTGTTTCTTGAGGGTTTCTTGTTAATGGGGTCATTCGTGACGCTGTTTAACTATATCGGTTACCGCCTGATGCTTTCGCCGTGGTCCCTCAGCCAGGCGGTCGTTGGCCTGCTATCGGTGGCCTATTTGACCGGTACCTGGAGTTCGCCGAAAGCCGGGGCCATGACCGTTCGCTACGGTCGCGGCCCGGTGCTGCTGTTCTCGACTGCGGTGATGCTCGGTGGCCTGCTGCTGACCCTGTTCTCGTCGCTGTGGCTGATTTTTATCGGCATGCTGCTGTTTTCCGCGGGTTTCTTCGCGGCCCACTCGGTGGCCAGCAGCTGGATTGGCCCGCGCGCGCGTCGTGCCCGCGGCCAGGCGTCATCGCTCTATTTATTCAGCTACTATCTGGGTTCCAGCATGGCGGGGACGTTAGGCGGCGTATTCTGGCATAACTACGGCTGGAACGGCGTAGGTGGGTTTATCGCGCTGATGCTGCTGGCGGCGCTGCTCACCGGCGCGTGTTTACACAAGCGACTGAAATAACGCAGATTAACGTGGCCTGAAACGGGCCACGCTCTTCACCACATCCCCAGTACCGACGACATTCCCAACAGTTCTCTAACGGCATCGACGGAAAGCAGTGCTATAAACAGCCAGGTAAACGGATTCATAATCCACCTCGCATCGGCGGCCTGTGCCTGCATTAAGTTTAGCCGTAGTTCAGAGAAAGCGTCTGCTACTTTACGCACATCTGGATTATTTCGAGCCAAACATAAAATACGCAATCGATTAATCACTACATTATGCTGATGCTTGCGTCGAGCGGGCAAGCCGACGCTGTGGGCAATTTCCCATTAACGTCGGGGTGATTTATGTCGAAAGCGCCCGCATCCCTCGACCCCACCGGCGGATCGCGATAGTGTAGGCCCACGAAAAAGCTTTTGTTCACTTGCCACCGTCAGAGTGTAAACATGACCGAAAATAAAAATTATCATCAGCTTACCCGCACCTTCCAGCGACTCTCCCGCTTTTCGCATCTTTCCGCCATCGCCGGCTGGGATATGTTCGCCATGATGCCCCCCGGCGGCAGCGCGGCCCGCGGCGAAGCGCTGGCCGAGCTTGGCGTTTTGCAGCATCAGATCCTGACCGATAAAAAAGTGGGTGAATGGCTGCAGAATGCGCTTCAGGAAGAGCTAAATGATGTGGAACAGGCCAACCTGCGCGAAATGACCCGCCAGTACGAACAGGCGGCGCTGCTGCCGGAAAGCCTGGTGGAAGCGAAATCGCTGGCAGGTAGCCGCTGCGAGCACGCCTGGCGCAGCCAGCGTCCGGCGAACGACTGGCAGGGTTTTGCCGAGAACCTGCGTGACGTCGTCAAACTGAGTCGCGAAGAGGCGCAGATTCGGGCTGCGGCAAAAGGCGGTTCCCGCTACGACGCGCTGCTGGATATTTTTGAACCCGATATGACCAGCGCCCGTCTTGACGTGCTGTTCGCGGACCTGAAATCCTGGCTTCCTTCGCTGCTGGAGAAGGTGGTTGAGAAGCAGGCGCAAACGCCGCTCATCGAACCTCAAGGGCCGTTTCCGATTGCCGACCAGCGCGAGCTGGGGCTGGAGGCGATGCGCGTGCTGGGATTTGATTTTGACGGCGGACGCCTGGATATCAGCGCCCACCCGTTCTGTGGCGGCGTGCCCCAGGACGTCCGTATCACCACGCGCTACAACGAAAACGACCTGCTCAGCGCGCTGTTTGGCGTCATTCACGAAACCGGCCACGCGCGCTATGAACAAAACCTGCCGCGCAACTGGCTCGATCAGCCCATTGCCCTCGCCCGCTCCACGGCGATCCATGAATCGCAAAGCCTGTTTTTCGAGATGCAGCTTGGCCGTAGCGACGCCTTCCTGCAGCGTCTGCTGCCAACGGTACGCCAGTACTTTGGCGAACAGCCGGCCTTTAGCCGCGAAAACTTCATCGCATGGAATCAGCGCGTCAAGCCGGGCTTTATCCGCGTCGACGCTGACGAAGTGAGCTATCCGGCACACGTTATTCTGCGCTACGAAATTGAACGCGCGCTGATTGATGGCGATATTGAGGTCGAGGATATTCCGGCGCTGTGGGATGAAAAAATGCAGCACTGGCTGGGACTTTCCACCCTCGGCAACTATCGCGACGGCTGTATGCAGGATATCCACTGGACCGACGGCGGTTTTGCCTATTTCCCTTCCTACACGCTTGGCGCGATGTACGCCGCTCAGCTGATGGCTTCCGCCAGACGGGCGCTGCCGCAGCTGGAAAGCGATATCGCCAACGGTAACTTCAGCGCCCTGTTTGACTGGCTGCGGCAAAATATCTGGCAGCACGGTAGCCGTTTTACCACCTCGCAGCTGATTCAGCATGCAACCGGAGAAGACCTTAACAGCGACTATTTCCGCCAGCACCTTACCTCGCGTTATCTGTAAATCACCGGCGTCGGGCCGCGCCCGACGCCGTGTCCCATTGTTGTAGCAGCGCGTTGTACATATGGTTACACGCCGATACCAAACACTCACGGAAACCTCGATAAGACAGGCATATAGTTCTTTCAACGGCCCCGCAGTGGGGTTGAAACAAGAAACCTTTTCGAGGATATCAGAATGAAAAAAGTATTAGCTCTGGTCGTTGCCGCTGCAATGGGTCTGTCTTCTGTTGCTTTCGCTGCCGATGCTGCCACCACCACGACTCCGGCGCCGGCTGCTGCAACTCACAGCACCACCGCTAAAGCGACCCACAACAAGAAACACCATACCGCCGCTGCGAAACCGGCTGCTGAGCAGAAAGCACAGGCTGCGAAAAAGCACAAAAAAGCAGCCGCTAAACCCGCTGCCACCCAGAAAGCGCAGGCCGCTAAAAAGCACAAAAAAGCAGAAGCTAAACCGGCTGCCACCCAGAAAGCTCAGGCCGCTAAGAAACACAAAAAAGCCGCTGCTAAACCAGTAGCTCAGAAAGCACAGGCAGCGAAAAAACACCACAAAACCACCAAACATCATACCGCTAAACCAGCTGCACAACCGGCTGCTTAATCTCCCGGGTTAAGCGATGTGATATGATATCGGCGCTGGCTTCAGCGCCGTTTTTTTCTGGAGAGCACCATGCTGCGGCGCTATCGTTTTGAGCTCATCCTGATCCTGCTGATTATCTGCGCGCTGGTCGCCAGCCGTTTTTTTCTTTACTAAACCTATTGCTGCCACAGGTTGTCGCCGAGACCGTCGTCAAACGTTTGACGTAACGCGCCGCTAGCCAACGACGAACCGCCAGAATATCAAGCGAAAGCACGCTCCGGTCGATACGCACCCACACCGCCGTCAACAGCCCCAGACAGCAGCCGATACCGTCGGCGATATGAATAGACTGCGAAAAAAAGAGAATATCGTTGGGGTCGCTTAATGCGGTCGCCAAACCTGCCATCACCCCGCTACGCTTTGTTGTTACCTGCTGCGCAACGGCACCTTCACGCAACATTACCGGCAGCGTTAGCGCCCGGAAGATAAAATGTAAGGGACGAAGATTTTGCTGACGAGAACACCGGCGGCCTGCCCGGGGATTTATCTATCAATCAAACGCCGGTACGGGCGGCGCTGGCCGCAAAACGCGCTCAGCCCGCCGCTTAAACCTGCCTGGTTCCGCCACGATGAGGCCGCGGATTAAAGAACGTGAACCGCCGTCACCAGCAGATAGCCCGTCGCGCCCCAAATCATTGCTGATACCAGCGAAACGTAAACCAATGCGCGAATACCTTGTTTAGACATAAATCCTCCCGTACATCGGGTGTTTGACATTGCAGATATCATCGCCGGGATAACATCTCTGTTTGCTCAACAAGGTGATAGCAATAACAACGTTTTCGGTGAGAAAATGTTTCGCTTTGAAAGTAAGTGATAAACAGGTAAAGAAGTCCGATTTTCCTGTGAAGATATCTCTTTTTTTGCGTGATATTGGCCGTTTTCGCCATTAACTGCCTTGAGAAAAAGCTGAACCGCAAATCCTTTATTCGGCACCCGCCGGTTGTACGTTCGGATACACGATTTATGTTGCTTCCGCTGCCCTTTTCTGCGGAAATAACGCCGCAGGAAAATGGCGTTAACATATTGAATTCACGCCATTCATCCGTAAGCGACTGGCGTTTTTTGCTGATTTCGCCTGCCGCCTGGCTTAATTAAAATTATTCTTAACTTTCATAAACTTAAATCTGCTGCTACTTTCAATATACATAATTATCTCCCCAGAGAGTGATATGCGTAGAGACGTCCTGTTATTACTGTGTTCAATTTCCCTGTTTCCAGCGCTGGTCCAGGCCGACGATGATGGCATGAGTGCAAAAGATATTAAGACGCTGTTTTTTGGTCACGACGACCGAAAACCGGTCAGCAACCCCACGGACGATCCCTGGGATGCGATTGGGCAACTGGAAACCGCCAGCGGTAATCTCTGTACCGCCACGCTTATCGCCCCCAATCTGGCGCTCACCGCCGGGCACTGCCTGCTCACGCCGCCCAAAGGCAAACCGGATAAACCCGTCGCGCTGCGTTTTATCTCGCGTAAAGGCGGCTGGGTGTACGAAATTCACGGTATTGAAGGCCGCGTAGATCCTTCGCTGGGGAAACGGCTTAAGGCGGACGGCGATGGCTGGATAGTTCCCAGCGCCGCGGCGCCGTGGGATTTTGGCCTTATCGTGCTGCGCTACGCCCCTTCCGGCATTACGCCGGTGCCGATTTTTAGCGGCAGCAAAGCCGATCTGACCGCCGCGCTAAAAACCGCAGAACGAAAAGTGACTCAGTCTGGCTATCCGGAAGATCATCTGGATAATCTCTATACCCACCAGGATTGCGTAGTCACCGGCTGGGCGCAGACATCGGTGCTCTCTCATCAGTGCGATACGCTGCCGGGGGATAGCGGCTCGCCGCTGCTGCTGAAAACCGACGACGGCTGGCAGGTGATTGCGGTGCAGAGTTCGGCGCCTGGACCAAAAGATCGCTGGCGGGCGGACAACCGCGCCATCTCCGTCACCGGCTTTCGCGATAAGCTTGAAGCGCTGGCTGCCCAGTAAGCGGTCAGCCTTGCTGCTGGCGCAGCTGCAATAACGACGCGACGGGCATCGGCTCACTGAAGAAGAAACCCTGCAATCTGTCGCATCCCGCCCGCCGCAGCAGCGCCAGCTGTTGCTGATTCTCAACGCCCTCCGCCACCACCGTGATGCCTAACGCTCCGGCAATACGGACGGTCCCGCGCACCAGCTCCGCCGCCTGGGTATCCACATCCACCAGCCCGGCCAGGGATTTGTCGATTTTAAGACTGTCGAAGCTGAAGCTGCGTAAATAGCCGATGCTGGAATAGCCGGTGCCAAAATCATCGAGCGCCACCGCGATGCCAAGCGCCCTTAAGTTCTCAATGGCCGACTTCGCCCGCTCGGGATTCTCCAGAACGTAGCTCTCCGTGACTTCGAGCTGTAACCGACGGGCCGGGAAATGACAGCGGCCCAGCACCTGCACCACCCGCGACTCAAACTCCGGATCGCGGAACTGCGCCGGGGAGATATTCACCGACAGCAGCAGATCGTCCAGTGGCTGCAGTTCGCTACAGGCGCGTTCAAGCACAAACTGGCCAAGCGCGTAGATCAAACCGCTACTTTCGGCGATACCGATAAACGCATCCGGCGGCAGTGCCCCCTGAGGACGCCGCGGCCAGCGCAGCAGCGCTTCCACGCCTTCCATAACCAGCGTATCGGCGTTGACAATCGGCTGATACCAGACATCAAACTCTTCGTTCTCCAGTCCCTGACGAATGCCATTTTCGATATTCAGCTGATACTGCCGCGCGTCGCTGAGCGCTTCGTCATACCAGGTCGTGCGCCCTTTGCCGGTTTTCTTCGAATGGTACATGGCAATATCAGCGCGGCGAAAAAGCTCGGTGCTGGAGCAGCTTGCCGGGAGGCCGCTGGCGATACCGATACTGGCGCTGATATAAATTTTTCGCTCGTTGAGGATAACGGGCGCTTTTAACAGTTCCAGTACCGCCCAGGCAAAAGCCAGCGCCTGATTTACCGCCTGTTCGCCGCTTACCGTCATCGCGAACTCATCGCCGCCCATACGCGCCAGCATCCCTTCAGGCGGAACGCGCTCCCGAAGTTCTTTAGCGATATGAATAATCAGCGCATCGCCAACGTCATGGCCGTAGTTATCATTAACATCCTTAAAGCCGTCGAGATCGATAAATACCACGCTTTGCATTTGGTGTTGGGAGGTTTCGCACACCTGGTTAAGGCGTTCGATCAGCGCCCGTCGGTTTGGCAGGCGGCTCAGCCAGTCGGTCATGGCACTGTCGCGCGCCAGCTTTTCGCCGCGCGCCAGCTTGTAAAGCCCGAGGTAGCTGAAGAGAATAAACAGCAGGATCAGCCCAGCCGCCACGGCGGCAATCAGCCGCATACTGTCGGAGGCCGCCCGCGCGGCTTCCGCGCCGGGAAGCCCCGGCTGCCAGCTCAGGTAACCCACGATCTCCCCGGCCTGGGTGCGTAGCGGAATACTGTATTCACCGCCGCCTGGCGTGACGTGCAGGTTGCGAATCTGAAACGTGTCGCCCAGGCGCTCAAGCATTTGCGAGTTGATATGGCGGGTGATCGCCAGATAGCGACGCGTATCATCATGCACCTGTAGCCGCCCTGCCGTCGGGCGAATCAGGCCAATACCAATAAACGCAATACCGGCGCGGGTTCGCGTGATGCCGGCATAAGCGCTTTTACCGCTGCGCAGCGCGGCGGCATGCTGCGAGATAAGCGCACGAAAACCGTTGCCGAGGAATTGGGCATCCTGCTCGGTAAAGCTCTCACTGCGAAACGATCCCCACAGCACCCGATAGTGCTGGTCGAGTACGAAAGTGCCGTCATAGAGATTATTGATTTTAAAACCCGATCCCCATGAGTTGTAGAGCCATTGCGGATCGAGCCTGTCGGCATAGGTCTGATGCACCGCATCATCCCAGATAGCGTTATCCATCACCAGCGACAGCACGCGGTTCACCGAGGTCTGCACCGCCCCATCCACCGATAGCACGGAACGATGCTTATCAATTTCGTTTGCTTTCAGGCCGATCAGGTGTTGGGTGAGATAAAGAAGCGAAACAATGGACACGATTAAGCCGATCCCGGCGAGGACAATCATGATGGACAGCGTTCTGGCGGAGGGAATATTGCGCCAGCCTGGCAAATGAATCATGTTCTGCCCTCATATCGGCCGGCAGCAAAATACGCCGAACTGGCTCTTTTTTAAGCGTAATACAGAGAGCAGAATTTGCCGCCCGCATTCACAGGCGGCATCATATCAGGCGAGTTTAATTAACACCATGCCGACCACCAGCAGAAGCAGACCGGCCCAGCCTTTATGATTCAGCCGCTGGCCAAACAGCACCCAGCCGGCGGCAATGGTCGCCGCGATACCGAAACCGCCCCACAGCGCATAGGCCACCGACAGGTCAATTCCTTTGACCGCCTGCGAAAGCGCGCTAAAGGCGCCCAGGACCGCCGCCAGCGACATAATGCCGTAGAATTTACGTCGAAAGCCGTCGGAAAATTTCAGAAAAACGTTGGCCAAAATTTCCAGCGCAATCGCCAGCGCCAGCCAGGCGGCGTGGACCCACTCAAACTGTTGCATGCGCTTTCTCCTTGCCCGGCTTCACCGCTTTCTGCGTCCCCGATTTAATCAAAACAATCCCGGCGACCAGGGTCACCAGGCCGGCGATTTTTATCGTCGACAGCGTCTCATCAAACAGCAGGACGCTGAAGATAGTGATCAGTAAAATGCCGATCCCCTCCCAGAGGGCATAGGCCACGCCGAGGGCGATTTTTTTCACCGCGAAAGCCAGAAAAATATAAGAAAGCGCGATCATGACCAGCATTAAAATAAAACCAGTATGGCCGCCGCTTACGCTTGCCCATTTCATCGACAACGTGCCGGTAATTTCAGCAACGATAGCTAAAGCTAATAAAATCCAATAAAACATGATCCCTTCTCCTGCTTGAGAATATAATCCATGGCGGCTTACAGAGAAGTAAACCGGAAAAATTCTGACGTTAAATTAGCCGTGCGCAGCGCGCCAGCTCAGGCAGAGAGAAGAAGACTAAAGCGCCGAGCGCCAGTGCTGCTCGCCGAGAAAGCGGGAGTGAGAGAGGGATACTGCAGGGTGAAAAGAAATATACATCCTGAACTGATTGTCCATAAAATTACAATTATCCGCGGTATTGCTTCTCGTCATTTGCGGATCAAAATTGTCCTCTGTAGTTATACACACGCAGATTTGTACCATAACGCCACATTTAACTCAAAGTCTTTGCAGTTCTTTACCTCTGGTATTTGATTTGGATTAGTTTTTTCCGATCGCAATCACCATTATGATATCGTTCCGGCCATTATTGATTAATTGGTCGTTTTTTTTCATTTTAGCGGACGCGACGCGCTGAGACGCCGACTTTGCCAACGTCTACAATGACTCACATTAGACCCCATTTTTTCTCTCGCAGGGAGCGGTATGGCCAAACCCATCATCACGCTTAACGGCTTAAAAATAGTCATCATGCTCGGCATGCTGGTTATCATCCTGACAGGCATTCGCTTCGCGGCGGATATTATCGTTCCTTTTGTTCTGGCGATCTTTCTGGCGGTGGTGATAAACCCGCTGGTTCAGCTCATGGTGCGCTGCCGGGTACCGCGGGTGCTGGCTATTTCGCTCCTGGTCGGCGTGATTGTCCTGCTGGCCGTTGTGCTGCTGGCCTCGCTCGGCACGTCGCTTAACGAGCTTGCGCGCACCCTGCCGCAGTACCGTAATTATCTCTATGAACCGATGCAGACCGTTGCGCCCTGGCTACAGCGCTTCGGCTTTACCGTGTCGGTGGTGGAGCTGAACAAGTATATTGACCCCAACGCGGTGATGACGCTGGTGACCGGCCTGCTCACCCAGCTTTCCAACGCGATGTCCTCTATCTTCCTGCTGCTGCTGACGGTGGTCTTTATGCTGCTGGAAGTGCCGCAGCTTCCCGCGAAGCTGCAGCAGCTGATGTCGCGGCCGGTGGAGGGAATGGGCGCGATTCAGCGCGCGCTGGATAGCGTCTCCCACTACCTGGTGTTAAAAACCGCCATCAGCCTGGTGACCGGCCTGGTGGTCTGGGGAATGCTGGTGCTGCTGGACGTCCGCTTTGCTTTTATGTGGGGACTGCTGGCCTTTGCGCTCAACTACATTCCCAACATTGGTTCGGTGCTCGCGGCGATCCCGCCGATCCTGCAGGTGCTGGTGTTTGGCGGTCTGTACGAAGCGCTGGTGGTCCTGGCAGGCTATCTGGTGATTAACCTGGTGTTCGGCAATATTCTTGAACCGCGCATTATGGGCCGCGGGCTGGGGCTGTCGACGCTGGTGGTCTTCCTGTCATTGATCTTCTGGGGCTGGCTGCTGGGCCCGGTGGGTATGCTACTCTCGGTACCGTTGACGATTATCGTCAAAATCGCCCTCGAACAGACGGTGGCCGGGCAAAGTATTGCCTTTCTGCTGAGTGATTTGAGTAAAAACTAACGCCATTGCGCACGCTTCCCCGGAGGCGATGCTGACGCATCTGTCCGGGCTACCGGCCCGCAGACGACCCTTAACCTGTAGCCCGGGCAGGCGCTTTGCGCCGCCCCCGGGAGCAGAGCGCGGAGCCGCTGAACTTCCCCGGAGGCGATGCGGCGCATCTGTCCGGGCTACCGGCCCGCAGACGCCCTTAACTGTAGCCCGGGCAGGCGCTTTGCGCCGCCCCCGGGAGCAGAGCGCGGAGCCGCTGAACTTCCCCGGAGGCGATGCGGCGCATCTGTCCGGGCTACCGGCCCGCAGACGCCCTTAACCCGTAGCCCGGCTAAACGCAGTGCGAGCCGGGAAGCCGTGCCAATGCCTCAACCCGGTACGTCCCCTGCTCGTAGACCAATCATTCGCAATCATTATTGATCGTCATCACATCTCTGCCCCGCCAATCATTACTCTTACGCTAACGATTCGCCATCGGCCTTAATTGATGCCCGCCACCTCGCGACGCACACTTACTTCCACACCAGGACAATCAAAACGATTCGTCGAATCAGGAGGTTAATAATGAGTGCCGAACAAACGACGGGACGCGTCTGGAACCGTCGCCGTACGGAAAAACAGCGGCGACTGACCGAGGCGAAGGTCTCGGGCAAAGTGATCCCCACCGACCAGCTGGTCGCCGTTCTTGAGCAACTGCTGGCCCCCGGCGACCGGGTGGTGCTGGAAGGCAACAACCAGAAACAGGCTGATTTCCTCTCGCGGATGCTGGCGGAAGTTAACCCACAAAAAATTCACGACCTGCATATGATTATGCCGAGCGTCGGGCGCAGCGAGCATCTGGACCTCTTCGAAAAAGGTATCGCCCGCAAGCTTGATTTCTCCTTCTCCGGTACCCAAAGCCTGCGTATTTCGCAGCTGCTGGAAGATGGCCTGCTGGAAATCGGCGCTATCCACACCTACATCGAACTTTACTCTCGCCTGTACGTCGACCTGTCGCCAAACGTCGCGCTGATCGCCGGTTACAAAGCCGACCGCAAGGGCAACCTGTACACCGGGCCGAGCACCGAAGATACCCCGGCGCTGGTGGAAGCCGCCGCGTTCCATGACGGCATCGTTATTGCGCAGGTTAACGAACTGGTCGATGACGAGTGCGATCTGCCGCGCGTAGATATCCCCGGTTCGTGGATTGACTACGTGGTCGTCGCGGATAAACCGTTCTTTATCGAGCCGCTGTTTACCCGCGATCCGCGCCTGATTAAGCAGGAACATATCCTGATGGCAATGATGGCGATTAAAGGAATCTACGCCGAGCATCAGGTGCAATCCCTGAACCACGGGATCGGCTTTAACACCGCCGCCATCGAACTGCTGCTGCCGACCTACGGCGAACAGCTCGGCCTGAAGGGCAAAATCTGTAAACACTGGACGCTGAACCCGCACCCCACCCTTATTCCGGCAATTGAAAGCGGTTGGGTCGAGAGCGTGCACTGCTTCGGCGGAGAGCTGGGAATGGAAGAGTACATTCGCGCGCGTCCGGATATCTTCTTCACCGGCGCCGACGGCTCCATGCGCTCCAACCGCGCGTTCTGCCAGCTGGCGGGACAGTATGCGGTAGATATGTTTATCGGCTCGACCTTACAGGTTGACGGCTACGCCAACTCCTCGACGGTGACCCGCGGCCGCCTCTCCGGCTTCGGCGGCGCGCCGAATATGGGCCACGACCCGCACGGTCGCCGCCACGCTACGCCGGCATGGCTCAACATGATCACCGAACCGGATCCGATGCAGCGCGGTAAAAAGCTGGTCGTTCAGATGGTGGAAACCTTCCAGGCGGGCGTGAAACCGACCTTCGTGGAAAAACTCGACGCCGTTGAGGTCGCCAAAACCTCCGGAATGCCGCTGGCGCCGGTGATGATTTACGGCGATGACGTCACCCACGTGCTGACCGAAGAAGGCATCGCCTATCTCTATCGGGCGGAAAGCCTGGAAGAGCGCCGGGCAATGGTGGCGGCCGTGGCCGGGATCACCGATATCGGGCTCGGCGTTGACGCCAAACGCGTGGCCGCACTGCGCCAAAGCGGCAAAGTTGTCTATCCGGAAGATATCGGTATCCGCCGCAGCGACGCCACCCGCTCTCTGCTCGCCGCCGGCAGCGTAGCCGATCTGGTGGAGTGGTCCGACGGTCTGTACAACCCACCGGCAAAATTCCGGAGCTGGTAATGAAAAAACTCTCTCCCCACGTTGCTGAAACCCGGGCCCGCTGGCTGGCCCAGACCGCCAGCGCCTGCCTGGTTGACGAAGCGCGACTCAGCCCCAAGCCGGGCCTGGTGGATAGCCGCGGCAACGGCGCGCATCAGGACCTGAACCTGGCCCTGATGGAGCGTTCGGCCCACAGCCTGCAGCCGACGTTTCACGCGCTGGCTCAGCAGAGCTGGCGGCGTCCGGCCGACGTTGCCCTGCGCGAAACCGTTGGCCGGCTTGGCCGCGAAGGCGAAGCGCGGATGATGCAGGCGACCGCCGGGGTCAATACCCATCGCGGCGCTATCTGGGCGCTGGGCCTGCTGGTCAGCGCGACGGCGATGCTCGGGGAGGAGGGTCAGGCACAGAGAATTACGGAAACCGCCGCCGCCCTGGCCCGTCTGCCGGACGCCTGCGCGCCAAAGACCTTCAGTAAAGGTCTGCGCGCCAGCCGCCGCTGGCAGGTTCCCGGCGCGCGGGAAGAAGCGCAGCGCGCTTTTCCGCACATCACCACCCTGGCGCTGCCGCAGCTATTGCGCAGTCGGGCCGCGGGAGCCAGCGAGGATCAGGCCCGGCTTGACGCGCTGATGGCGATTATGACCTCGCTTAGCGATACCTGCGTGCTCTCCCGCGCCGGAATGGCGGGCCTTGAGGCGATGCGGCAAGGCGCAGGCGAGGTGCTGGCGGCAGGAGGATGTGCGACAGCCAGGGGGCGCGCCGCGCTGGCGCGGCTCGACGTGCAGATGCTGGCGCAGAACGCCTCGCCGGGTGGCGCGGCGGATCTTCTTGCCGCCACCCTGTTTCTCGACCGGGTTTCCGCTTAACGCATTCAGAGGATGTTATGGAACAGATTAAATTGTCATTCCCTGCCAACCGCGCCCTCAGCGGCAAAGCGCTGGCAGGCGTTGTCGGCTCCGGCGATATGGAAGTGCTCTATACCGCCGGACAGAGCGATACGCTCAACGTCGAAATCACCACCTCCGTGGACAACAGCCAGGCGCGCTGGAACGCGCTGTTCGAACGACTGAGCCTGATTAACGGCCTGCCCGGCGGACAGCTGATCATCCACGATTTCGGCGCCACGCCCGGCGTCGCGCGGATCCGTATTGAACAGGTTTTTGAGGAGGTGGCTCATGCGTAACGATCGCAGCTTTATTGAACTCCGCGCCCGTGAACGCGCCCGCACCCTGCTGGATGACGGCAGCTATCGCGAACTGCTGGATCCCTTTGACGGCATTATGTCCCCGTGGCTCGGCGCGCAGGGCATCGTCCCGCAGTCCGACGACGGTATGGTCGTCGCAAAAGGCACCATTAACGGCCAGCCGGCGGTAGTCATTGCCATCGAAGGTACCTTCCAGGGCGGCAGCATGGGCGAAGTCTCCGGCGCGAAAATGGCCGCCGCCCTTGAGCTGGCGGCGGAAGATAACCGCAACGGCATTCCTACCCAGGCGGTTCTGTGCCTGGAAACCGGCGGCGTGCGCCTGCAGGAAGCCAATCTGGGCCTTGCCGCCATCGCCGATATTCACGCCGCGATTGTCGACCTGCGCCGCTACACCCCGGTAATCGGCATTGTCGCCGGTACCGTCGGCTGCTTCGGCGGGATGTCCATCGCCGCGGCGCTGTGCAGCTACCTGATTGTCACCCGTGAAGCGCGTCTGGGCCTCAACGGACCGCAGGTGATTGAACAGGAAGCGGGGATTGAAGAGTACGACTCCCGCGACCGTCCGTTTATCTGGAGCATGACCGGCGGCGAAATTCGCTACGCCAGCGGTCTGGTGGATGCCCTGGTGGGCGATGGCATCAACGCGGTGAAAAGCGCGATGAACGAAGCCATTGCCAAAGGCGTGCCCGCGCAGCATCGCAGCGACAAATATGAAGATTTCCTGACCCGTTTGACCCATTTCGATACCCGCCAGCAGGCGGATACCGCTCAGATCAAACAGCTATTCGCCCGGGAGGAGAAATAATGAGCCAGTTCACAAACCGCGCCGCGCTGTGGCTAAACCAGCTGGCGCCGAACGCCCCGCTAATGACCGGTCTGTGCCCCTCGGTGCAGGTTGCCGATGCCGATTTTAACGGTGAAACCGCCCGTTTTATCGCCGTGGTGCCGGATGCTAATAACCATTATCCACGCGCCGCTCAGGGTGAAGTCGGCCTGCTCGAAGGCTGGACGCTGGCCAAAGTGGTCAACGAAACCATCGACGCCGATGCCAATAACGCGGTGAAGCGCCCGATTATCGCGGTTATCGATGTCCCCAGCCAGGCCTATGGCCGTCGCGAAGAAGCGTTCGGTATTCATCAGGCGCTGGCGGGCGCCGCGGGCGCCTACGCCAAGGCGCGGCTTGCCGGACATCCGGTGATTGGCCTGATCGTCGGCAAAGCGATGTCCGGGGCGTTTCTCGCCCACGGCTACCAGGCCAATCGTCTGATCGCCTTTAACGACGCCGGGGTACTGGTGCATGCGATGGGTAAAGAGTCCGCCGCGCGGATCACCCTGCGCACCGTTGAGGCGCTGGAGAAACTGGCGGCAACCATTCCGCCGATGGCCTATGACGTCAGCAACTACGCAACGCTCGGCCTGCTCTCCGCCCTGCTGGATATCAGCAATCCTGACGCGCCGGACGCCCGCGATCTGACGCTGGTCACCGACACCCTGCGCGACGCCATCGCTGACGCCCGCCGGGATGTCTCGCTGAAGTGCCGCCTTGGCGCGGAGAACCGCCGTAGTTCCCAACAGGTGCGCGATCGCATGCGCGCCAGCTGGTAGTCAGTCCCTAAGTAGAAGAAAACCTGCCGGAAGCGGCCGCCCGGGGCGCCATCGCGCGCCCCGGAAATAAACCGCTTTTAGAAATTATAACAATCGCGCCAGTACTCTATTTTCATTTACAGGTGATTTATGACTTATGTGATTATTCATGCCCTCGCGCCGATTTTTGTCATCATGCTGCTGGGCTTCTGGGCCGGCAAGGCCAAAATGGTCGATAACAAAAACGTCTCTTTACTCAACATCTTCGTGATGGACTTCGCCCTGCCCGCCACGCTGTTCAGCGCCACGGTACAAACGCCGTGGAGCGGTATTGTCGCGCAATCGCCGCTGGTGCTGGTGCTGACCGGGGCGATGTGGATTACCTATGCGGCCATCTACTTCCTCGCGACCCGCGTCTTCAAGCGCTCGCCGCAGGATGCCGCCGTGCTGACCCTGACCGTCGCGCTGCCTAACTACGCCGCGCTTGGCCTGCCGATTCTGGGCAGCGTGCTCGGCGAAGGCGCATCCACCTCCCTTTCCGTCGCCGTTTCCATCGCCTGCGGATCGGTACTGATGACGCCGTTCTGCCTGCTGATTCTGGAACGTGAAAAAGCGCTCGCCGCCGGAGAGAACAGCGGCTCGACGCTGGCAATGCTGCCGGTTCTGATGTGGCGTTCGGTGAAAAAACCGATTGTCTGGGGTCCGCTGCTGGGGGTCGTGCTTTCGGCCATCGGTATCAAAATGCCGGATCTGCTGCTCGCCTCTATCAAACCGCTGGGCCTGGCGGCGACCGCCGCCGCGCTGTTCCTGACCGGGGTGATTCTGTCGGCGCGTAAGCTGCAGCTCAATGCGCTGATTGCCACTTCCACTATCGTCAAACTGCTGGTGCAGCCGTTTATCGCCTGGGGTCTGGTGATGCTGCTGGGGCTGCACGGCTCTATCGCCATTACCGCCATTCTGATGATTGCGCTGGCGGCCGGTTTCTTTGGCGTGGTCTTCGGCAACCGCTTTGGCGTGCAGTCGCCGGATGCGGAAGCGGTGCTGCTGTTAAGCTCGGTTCTGTGTATTCTGTCGCTGCCGCTGTTTATCACCTTAACGTCAGGAATCTAACGATGTCATCAACGCCGCGTCCTCATGATTTAGTCTGGTTGAATAATGCCGCCGCGCTGGAGGCGATTGAGGAGTCCTGGGTCGCGCAGCACTGGCGTATTAGCCTGCCGGTGGTGGTACGACGCGACGTTGATGCTAACGCCCGCATTCCGGTGGGCGTACGGGGGATGAAGCGCGATCAGCGGGCCGCAGGCTGGGTACAGAGGGAAAATATCGTCCGTACCGTCAGCCCGGAAACCCTCGCCGATCGCCAACAGCTCCTGCGCTCGCCGTTTGTCTCCCAGCCGCCGGTACAGGCGGCGATATCACTGACCTTACACCCCTGGCCGTGGCGCTGGGGCATTACCGGCAGCACCGGCTACGCGCTGGCCACCGAGATTCCGGTGCTTCACGCCGCCAGCGATCTCGATCTGCTGATCCGCGCGCCGCAGCCGATCGCTCGCGAAGCGCTGCTCGCCTGGCAGTCCCGCGTCGCGCAGCTGCCCTGCCGGGCGGATACCCAGGTCGAAACGCCCGCAGGGGCTTTCGCGCTAAATGAGTGGCTGCGCGATGGCCGCGTCCTGCTGAAAACGTCCCGCGGCGCGCGCCTGACCGCTGCGCCGTGGAACAGGGAGGAAGCATGAAAATTCTCTTTACCTTTCCCGGTCAGGGAAACCAGCGGCCGGATATGCTCGCCGCGCTTCCCGACCGCCAGAATATCCTCGCTGAAGCGCGAACCGTGCTCGGCGATGAAGTAGACCATATAGATACCGCCGCCGCGTTAAAACATACCCGTGCGGTGCAGCTGTGCCTGCTGATCGCAGGCACAGCCTGGGCGCGGGAGCTGCAGCGTCAGGGAGTAAATCCGGACATGGTCAGCGGCCTGTCGATAGGGGCTTTCCCGGCGGCGGTGATGGCCGGCGCGCTGGATTTCACCGACGCCCTGCGGCTGGTGGCGCTGCGCGGCGATTTAATGGAGCAGGCTTATCCTCACGGCTACGGGCTGACGGCGATTATGGGCCTGACGCTCGACCGCGTGGAAAAGCTGATTGCCGACAGCGACCTCTATATTGCCAACCTGAACGCGGAAACGCAGATTGTCATTGCCGGACGCGACGACGAGATGGCCCGCGTGGCCCGGCTGGCGCTGGCGGCTGGCGCCGGTAAAGCACAGCGGCTGGCGGTCAGCGTACCTTCCCACTGCGCGCTGCTGGATGAACCGGCGGCTAAGCTGGCAAAAGCGTTCTCTGACGTCACGCTGCAGCGCCCGCGCTGCGCCTATCTGAGCGGTTCCACGGCGCGCGTTTTATGGGACCCGTTAAGCATTGCCGACGATTTGGCGCGGAATATGGCGCGAACCGTGCGCTGGCAGGAAGCGATGATCGCCGCTGACGAACGGGACGCGCGGCTGGCGATCGAGATGCCGCCCGGCGGCGTGCTGACCTGTCTCACCCGCCAGGCGGGCTGGCAGGGGGAGTGTATTGCGCTGGAGCGCAGCGGTATCGACGTTGCCCGTCACCTGGCGAACCGGCTTAACGGCTGAGGCTGCGGGCGTACATCCGCCCTTCTGCCGCCAGCGCCAGCAGGTCGGCGTCGCGCTCGCGATGGTGTGAGTAGACAATGGAGATCAGCTGGCGCATCTGATACGGCTCCGCCAGCTTCAGCAGCTGTACGTCGTTTTCATACACCTTTTTCATTCGTCCCGGCAGCAGCGCAAAGCCTACGCCCGCCTGCACCAGGCTAATCATCGAAAAGATATCGTTAACCCGGGTGACGATTTCAGGCTCGAATCCGGCCACCTGGAAGGCGTCCTGAAATCCGGCATAGGTGGCAAACCCTTCCGCCAGCGAAACAAACTTGCGCCTGGCGTAATCGCGCAGCTCGGCGGGAGCGGTGGTATCCAGCTGTTCCGTCGCCGGGGCGGCGAGGAAGATATCGTCCTCAAACAGCGGGACCACATCAAAAGCCGAATTATTGAATTCACCTTCGTTGGTGGCGATCAGGATCGCATCAAGCGCGTCATCTTCCAGCATATCCAGCAGCATCTGATTGGAGCCCATGGTGAGATCCAGCTCCAGCTCCGGCCGACGCAGCTTCATGCCCATAATAATGCGCGGCACGGTTTCAAGGGTCAGGGAATAAAGCGTGCCGATGCGCAGCCGGCCCTGCCCGACGCCGGCTACTTTACGCGTCGCTTCCAGGCCGCGGGTCATCAGGCTCATGACGTCCTGGCAGTACTCCAGCAGCGTCCACGCCGCCGGGAGCGGCAGCAGGTTGCGCCCTTTATGAATAAACAGCGGGCAGCCGACGCCCTCTTCCAGCGTATGCAGCGCCCGGTGGACGCTGACGCCGCTCAGCTGCATAGCCTCAGCGGTTCTGGCGATGTTCCCTTTCGCCATAAACATCATAAATACCGACAGCTTGCGGAAGGTGATGTCCTGATTAATGTCGTCTTTCATTGCCCTGGGCTCCGCGTTTCGGTCTTCTTAGCATTTTCTTTCGTGATTTCAAGACAGTATAACCACAATTAACGAATGAAGGATTAGCCGGAAGGGGGATATCAGCGCGGGGGGAGAGATTAGAGCAATGTCACGTTTTCGCCGGGGCAGCGAAGAGAGGCCAGTAGGCCCGGTGAAGCGTCAGCCGCCACCGGGCAATGTCAACGACGTGGGCTTACAGCGCCATATCGTGCTGCGGCGACGTTTCCGCCTTCGGCTCTGCCGGTTTGGCGGTCATCACCGGCGCGGTGGCGTTCATCTCAATCACCGGCGGTTTGGTCAGCTGCAGCGCCGCCGCGGTATCATCCCAAACCTGCTGGGTCAGCGCGACGTTGCCGTTCAGCTTCTGGCCGTAGCTCGGGACGATATCGTGAATACGGCGCTGCCATTCCGCTGAATGGAACTGCTCAGGGAACATCTGCTTAAGAACGTTCAGGGTAATCGGCGCGGCGGTAGAAGCCCCCGGCGAAGCGCCCAGCAGCGCGGAGAGGGTTTTCTGCTGATCGACCACCACTTCGGTACCCAGCTTCAGTACGCCACCCTTCTCTGCATCTTTTTTGATGATCTGCACGCGCTGACCGGCCTGAATCAGCTTCCAGTCCTCTTTACGCGCGCCAGGATAATACTCCTTCAGCGCCGCAAAACGGTCGTCGTCGCTCAGCATCACCTGGCTGATGAGGTATTTCACCAGATCGAAGTTGTCCAGACCTACGTGGGTCATCGGCAGAACGTTATCGGTGGTGGTGGTGCTAAGCAGGTCGAAGAACGAACCGTTTTTCAGGAATTTCGTCGAGAAGGTGGCGAATGGCCCAAACAGCACCACGCGCTTGCCGTCGAGGAAACGGGCATCAAGATGCGGGACCGACATCGGCGGTGCGCCTACAGAGGCCTGACCGTAAACTTTTTGCTGGTGCGCATTGGTCACCGCCGGGTTTTCGGTCATCAGGAAAGAGCCGCCTACCGGGAAACCCGCATAGTTATCCGCTTCCGGAATACCGGTTTTTTGCAGTAATTTCAGCGCGCCGCCGCCGGCGCCGATAAATACGTATTTCGCATCGATCGCCTGCTCTTCACCGCTATTAACGTTTTTAATCGTCACGTGCCAGGAATTATCGGCATTGCGTTTAAAATCGGTGACTTCTGAAGAGGTCTGCAGCGTGAAGTTATTATTTTTCTTCAGGCTACCGATCAGCTGGCGGGTTATTTCCCCATAGTTAACGTCGGTACCCACCGGAGTCCAGGTTGCCGCAACGCGCTGCTGCGGATCGCGCCCTTCCATCACCAGCGGCGCCCACTGTTTTATTTGCGCGTGATCGGTGGAGAATTTCATCCCCTGGAATAAGGTCGTTTGCTGCAGCGCGGCGTAGCGTTTTTGCAGATAATCAACGTTATCTCCCCAGACGAAACTCATGTGCGGCGTGGAGTTAATAAAAGAGTGCGGATCGTGCAAAATGCCGCGTTTGACCTGCGCCGTCCAGAACTGGCGGGAGATCATAAACTGTTCGTTAATATCCAGCGCTTTGCTGACGTCGATGGTGCCGTCCGGGCGTTCCGGCGTATAGTTCAGCTCCATATTCGCGGAGTGCCCGGTACCGGCGTTGTTCCAGCCGTTAGAGGATTCCAGCGCGACGCCATCCAGCTTCTCAACCATCACCTGTTTCCAGTCCGGCTGTAATTCCTGCAGCCAGGTCCCCAGCGACGCGCTCATAATACCGCCGCCAATCAGCAGGAAATCGGTTTTTTTCGAGGTATCGTCATTTGCGAAGGTCGCCGAGCTGACGAACATCGCTAATGCGGTCATAGATATAATCGTATTTTTAATTGCAGGCATAATAGAAATATCACATAGCACAAGTGTAATAAGAGCGTGCATATTAACGCACTTTTACTTTATTTTAAAATATCATTTACACATCCGCACACATAGCTAATTATTGTTAACCTGGTTTTTTAACTTAAAAAAGTAAATTCCTCGCCAGCAGCAATAAATACGCCTTGCGATGGCCATTTTCAGAAGGGGAATTAAACCCGGGTAAGCGGATGAAGAGTATGGAATAACGATGCTGTGTATGACCAGATTATTTTGCGTTATCCGGCGCGTATTGTGGAAATACGCGCCGTCGGGTTAAGTTCAGGCAACCGTCTGCGCCGCGCGTAGCGCAATCCGCAGATGATCGTTATGCTCTGCCAGCAGCTCGCGCGCCTGCCAGGCATCCAGCCCGCTGAGGAGCATGAGTATTGCCGTCCGGCAGTGCTGATTGCAGCTGGCCAGCGCGGCTTTGGCCTCGCTGCGCGAGCCCCCCGTCGCCGCCATCACGATCGCTATCTGCCGCTCGGCCTCGTGCGGCGTATTGGCCTGCAGATCGACGCGCAGGTTTTCATAAACCCGTCCTTCGCGAATCGCCAGCCCGGTGGTCAGCATCGTCAGGATCTGCCGCTGCGCGATGCGCGCTTTCGGATTCCCGAAACCCGCCACCGCTTCCGGCCCGGTTTGCGGGGCGATAATGATATCCGCCAGCTGCGCGGCTTCACTGGTGGGCTGCTGCGTCACAACCGCAATCGGCGCCCCCAGCGACCAGGCGTGGCGCATCGCGCCCCAGACCCACGGCGTTTTGCCGCTAACCGTCAGCGCCAGCAGCATATCCTGGTTGCTGAATCGTAGAGCCTCAAGTTCGAAAGCCCCAAGATCGTAATGACTCGCGGCGGTTTCCATCTCCTGCCGCGCGGCGGTCGCTCCTCCGGCGATAAGGGCGACAAGCGAATGTTTTCCCTCCGGGGTAAATTCATTCACCGCCTGCGCGGCGGCTTGACCCGATGCCCCGGCCCCCACAATCACCAGCCGCCCTCCCCGGCTGAGCGTCGCCGTCGCGTTATCCATTAGGCGCGCGATCGCCGGCAAACAGGCCTCAACGGCATCGGCAATCCGCTTATCATCCTTATGCAGCAGCGTCAGCATATCGAGGGTGGCAAGACTATCAATATGGGTGGTTTCAGGGTGGCGTCGTTCCATCATTGAAGCGGTTGGCTTACTGCTCATAAAAACCTCCATTTAAACGCGAAAGAACCTTCCGGGACGAAAGCGCAGGCCTGAGGCAAACCCTTTCATTGACCATGGCTATTAATGGCAGTGTAAAGCTTAAGCGACGCGCTTTACCGCCACCGGAGTCACAGTTTTCATCCCCCTGAAGCCATTCAGCTGCCGATTGGTCGTTATCCAACCAGCGGCGCGTTCGGCGCGCCGAGGTTGCGAGGCGAGGCCAATGCGCTATTAGCGCAACGTCAGGCCGCCATCCACGACATACTGGCTACCGCTCACGAAGGACGCCGCGTCGGAAAGCAGAAACAGCGCCACATCAGCCGCTTCAGCCGCCGTCCCCTGGCGGTGAAGCGCCAGGCGGCTCACCACCGAGGCTTCAAATTCGCGGCGCACCTCGTCGCGCATAAAATGGCGAAATGGGGTGTCAATCGGGCCGGGAACCAGCGCGTTAACGCGGATATTTCGTTCCCCTAACGCCGAGGCCCAGCAGCGGGTTAACGAAATCAGCGCGCCTTTGGTCGCCGAATAGAGGCTTGCCGCCGCGGCCCCTTCATGAGCGGAAGTGGACGCCGTCACCACCACCGAGGCTCCCGCATTAAGCTTTCCGGCGAGCGCCGCCATCTGGAGAACCGGCCCGCGCACGTTGGTCGCCATCATGCGATCAAAGGCCGCGGCATCCACCTGCGACAGCTCCCCAACCGCTGCGTATCCGGCGTTGAGCCAGAGGCCATCAAGCCCGCCGGATGAATCGATCGCCTCGGCCAACGCCGCGCCGGTCAGCGGATCGCTGGCATCATTGTCAATGACCCGCGCCCGATCCGATAGCTGCCGGCGAAGAGACGCCAGCCGTCCGGGATCGCGCCCGGTGGCGATCACCCAACCGCCTTCGCTATCGATGCGCTTTGCCCCGGCAAGCCCGATTCCGCTTGTCGCACCGGTGATAAGAACTCTTTTTGCGCTAAATCTCGCCATGGTCATTGCCCCTCTCTGCGTAATCACATTTATCAGGATGGTAACCAGCGAAGAACCGTTTGATAATACCAGTATTATCAATATGACTGTTTGGGGTAATAGCCATAATGCGCGGAAGTGATTTTGCGGAATTAAGAGCCTTCGCGATGGTCGTTGAGCAAGGCAGTTTTACCCGGGCGGCGGCGCATCTCGGCGTCACGACCTCCACCTTAAGCGCAACCATCCGGCGTCTCGAGGAGCGCATCGGCGTACGTTTATTACACCGGACAACGCGCAGCGTCGCGCCGAGCGAGGCCGGCAAGCGCATGATGCAGCGGCTGGCTCCTGCGCTGGCGGCGCTGGAAGACGCGGTTACCGATGCCCGGACGGCCAGCGCGCCCGCGGGCCGCCTGCGCCTCAATGTGTCGCGCATCGCCGCGATTCATTATCTGGCGCCGCTGCTGGGCGGATTTATGCAACGCTATCCCAACGTTGAGCTGGATATTGTTACCGACGATGCTTTAGTCGATATCGTTTCTTCCGGTTTTGACGCCGGAATTCGTCTCGGTGAAAAGCTCCATCAGGATATGGTTGCCGTCGGGCTAAGCGGCGACCTTGAAATGAAAGTCGTCGCCTCTCCGCACTATCTGGCGCAAGCGCCGCATCCGCGAAAGCCGCAGGATTTGCTGCAGCACCCCTGTCTGACTTATCGCAGGCCCAGCGACGGCAGCGTTTATCGTTGGGAGTTTCAGCGCGACGGCGAACGCTACGAGATTGCGGTCAAAGGGCCGATCGTCGTCGATGAACCGGCCATGCTGACGCCGTTAGCCCTCAAGGGCACCGGTATTGCCTATCAGTTTGCCCATCAGGTCGATCCCTGGCTGGAGACAGGCCAGCTAGTCCAGCTATTGAAAGAGTGGACCCCGGCTTTTCCCGGGTTTTACGTTTACTACCCCAGCCGTAAGCAGATGGCATCGCCGCTGCGGGCGTTTATTGACTATCTGCTGGCCGTCGGCGGCAAATCGCGTCCGCCAGAATTGCCGTCTGGCTGATTTTGCTTTTATTACGCGGCTTTATGAAAACCGCGCATTCAGCGATAATACGCCTCTATCCGTTTTCTCCTGGGGTCGGTATGAATGAATTCGCGCAGCAGCCCGCGCGTAAACGCGCAATGAGCATGAAGCTGAGCACCGCCGTGACCTTAATGATCGGCAGCGTCATCGGTTCAGTACTGATTCTGGTCTATGCCCTGTGGTTTATGCAGATTAGCGGCGCCACCCGCGACGGCGTGAAAGATACGGCGCTGGCGGTGGCGCGGACGCTGGCCGACACCCCGGAAGTCAAGCGCGGCCTGACGCTGCCGCCGGACAGCGGCATTATTCAGCCGCTGGCGCTGGCCGTCACCCGGCGCAATGGCCTGCTGTTTGCCGTCGTCACCAATATGGACGGCATTCGCTACTCGCATCCCAATAGCCAGATTATCGGCAAACCTTTTATCGGCGATGACATCCGGCCCACGCTGGCGGGCAAAGAGAACGTTGCCGTCAACCACGGCGTGCTGGCTCCGGCGCTGCGCGTCTTCACCCCGGTGTTTGACGATAGCCGCCGGCAAATCGGCGTGGTGGCGATTGGCATTTCGCTGAGCAAAGTCGATACGCAGATCGCCGCCAGCCGCTGGGATGTGATTCTGACCGTGCTGTTCAGCGCGCTCGTGTGCGCCGTCGGTACATGGAGCCTGGTTCGCGGCCTGAAGC
The DNA here is from genome assembly GCF_040062275.1 of Klebsiella sp. GW_Kp182. Taxonomy (NCBI): domain Bacteria; kingdom Pseudomonadati; phylum Pseudomonadota; class Gammaproteobacteria; order Enterobacterales; family Enterobacteriaceae; genus Klebsiella; species Klebsiella sp. GW_Kp182. The sequence goes on from NZ_JBEAFQ010000004.1 coordinate 133,715, forward strand.
GCGTCCTGCTGGGCCTTGAGCCGCAGGAGATCTCAACGCAGTTCCAGCAGCGCCAGGCGATGCTGCACTCATTAAAAGAGGGCGTGGTGGCGGTGGATAGCGACGGCCAGGTGACGCTGATTAACCCCGCCGCGCGCGATATTCTGTTTAACGGCCCCGGGAACGATATCGCGCAAACGCCGCTGCTGGCGGATTTGCAGGAAGTGCTGCAAACCGGCGAGCCGATTTACGATCGGGAGCTGGGCTGTAACGGTCTGCTGCTGATCAGCAACACGGTCCCCGTCCGCGACGAGGATGACGTGGTCGGCGCCATCAGCACCTTCCGTGACAAAACCGAAGTCAGCCAGCTGCTGCAGCGGCTTGACGGGATGGTGAACTATGTGGACGCCCTGCGTACCACATCCCATGAATTTATGAATAAGCTGCACGTGATCCTCGGCCTGTTGAATATGAAAAGCTACGATAAGCTGGAAGAGTACGTGCTGCAGACCGCCCACACCTATCAGGCGGATATCGGCGAAATCCAGCACCGGATTAAATCACCGGTAGTGGCAGGCTTTTTGATCGGTAAAATTCAGCGCGCTAAGGAGCGGGGTTTTACCCTCACTCTCGCCGATGAGAGCCTGGTGCCGGACTGCCCGAATGAAAAACAGGTCACCGTACTGGTTACGGTTCTGGGTAATTTAATCGAGAACGCGCTGGATGCCATGAGCGGCCAGGCCGAAGGCGAAGTCGGCCTGCTGCTGCATTACCAGAACGGCTGGTTAAGCGGCGAAGTCAGCGATGATGGTCCCGGTATCCCGGAAGCGTTTATCGATGATATTTTTAATAAAGGCTTCTCCACCAAAGGCGAAAACCGCGGCGTCGGGCTGTTTCTCGCCAGCCAGCAGCTTCGCGAACTGGGCGGATCGCTGGCCGTGGAATCCGAACCCGGCGTATTTACTCAATTTTTTGTTCATCTCCCGTGGGACAGTAAAAGGAAAAGTGCGTGATAAATGTATTAATTGTTGACGATGATGCCATGGTTGCCGAACTGAACCGCCTGTACGTGGGACGGGTCAGCGGCTTCCGCTGCAGCGGCACGGCGTCTACGTTGAGTAAAGCCAGGGAGATGATTAACGACAAGGATCTGGAGATAGACCTGGTGCTGCTGGATGTCTATATGCAGCAGGACAGCGGTCTGGATCTGCTGCCCGCCATTCGCGCGTCCGGACGGGCCATCGACGTGATTATGATTACTTCCGCCGCGGATGCCGCGACGGTTCAGGCCTCGATGCGCTACGGCGTGGTGGACTATCTGATCAAACCCTTCCAGTTTCCACGGTTTGAAGAGGCGCTCACCGCCTGGCGCGAAAAGCGTAAGCTGATGACCGGTCAACCCTATTATGAACAAGCGGATGTCGACCGGCTGCTGCACGGCGGCGTACCGGAAGCCGCTGACGCCCGCAAGTTGCCGAAAGGCCTGACGCCCCAGACGCTGCGCACCCTCTGTCAGTGGATTGATGCCCATCCGGACGTGGAGTTCTCCACCGACGAGCTGGCGGCAGCGGTAAATATATCCCGGGTTTCGTGCCGCAAATACCTGATTTGGCTGGCGCAAATTAATATTTTGTACACCAGTATCCACTACGGCGCCACGGGACGTCCGGTGTACCGCTACCACCTGATAGCGGAACAGTACGGCCTGCTTAAGCAGTACAGCCAGTAAGCCGGTAGCCGTCATCCAGCAGCTGAAAGCGGAAACGACGCTGTGAAGAGAGGATAACGTCGCGATTTTTAGTGACGAAAATCGCTTCGATATCCTCGCGCTGGCGCAGCGCCGCGCAGCCTTTCTCTACGCCAAGACCGTAGATCAGGGTGGTCCAGATATCGCCGTCCAGCGAGTCGGCGGAAATAATCGTTACGCTCTCCAGCTCGTTATCCAGCGGGTAGCCGCTGCGCGGGTCGAGAATATGGTGCCAGCGTTTGCCGTCCTGCTCGAAGTAGCGTTCGTAAATGCCCGAGGTCACCACCGATTGCCCCGCCACCGCAATGCTGCCAATCAGCGCATCCGCCGCTGAGTACGGTTTTTTCAGCCCAATTGACCATTCGCCCAGGGTATGGACATTGCCGCCGAGATTAATCAGCGCGGCGTTCACGCCCTGCTGCCGCAAATAGTCGCGCACCCGGTCGGCGATATAGCCTTTCGCGATGGCACCAAGATCGATCTCCATTCCCGTCCGCGCAAGGTAGACGCTGCTGGCGGCGTCATCGAGGATCACATCCTGCGCACGCGTTAACGTCAGGCGAGCGGCAATATCCTGCGGGGCGGGCACGCTCTGGCCCTGAAAACCAACGCGCCACAGCTTCACCAGCGGGCCGATCGCCAGGTTAAACGCGCTGTCCCGCACCATGCTGGCGGCTTTGGCGCATTTAATCAGCGCATACACCGGGCGGCTCACCGTCACCGGATGGCGCCCGGCGGCATGGTTGATATCCATCACCTGGGAGTGCGCGCGGTTAACGGTGAAAAGATCTTCATAGCCTTTAATCAGCTGAAAGACGCGGGAGGCGAGCGGTTCATCATGAACGTAGAGCTTGAGGAGAATGGGCGAACCCATCAGTACGGCGGAGTAGCTGTAGACGCGGTTGTCGGACATATCGCACTCCTCAGAGAGATAAGAAGCCGGGCCGTCTATTTGCCAGCCCGGCGGGTGTCGCTGACGTTTAACCTCTGGCGCGTTTCGCCGCCTGATGGCCCGCGAGGGTCCCGAAGATAATGATATCGGCCACCGCGTTACCGCCGATACGGTTACCGCCGTGAATGCCGCCAACCACTTCGCCCGCGGCAAACGCGCCCGCAATCACCTGATGACCGGCATTCAGCACCGCGGTATCGGTGTTAATGGTCACGCCGCCCATCGTGTGGTGAACCCCCGGGGCGATACGAATCGCATGGTAAGGGCCTTCATTGATCGGCGCACGCAGCGCGGTGGTACGACCAAAGTCATCGTCATGCTGTTTTTCAACAAAGCCGTTGTAGCGTTCCAGCGTATTGAGAAAAGCATGGTAATCCATCCCCAGTTTCTCCGCCAGCTGACGCGGCGAGCTGGCGCTGGTGACGAAACCTTTAGCGATGTACTCATCGGCGGCTTTGTTTTTCGCCCGGACGTGCTCGTCAAAGACGATATAGGCGAAGTGCTCAGGCAGCGCGATAATCGCGGCGGAAACCTTATCGCGGGTCTCCATTTCGTTGAAGAAGCGGTTGCCCTGCGGGTTCACCAGTATCGCCCCGCCGCCGCGAATCGACTCGGAAATCAGGTACGAGGTTTGCTGCTCGACGGTCGGGTGAATCTGAATTTCACCCATATCCACGGTGCCCGCGCCGATGCGTTCAAGCAGCGCGATACCGCCGCCGGTCGCCCCTTTATGGTTGGTGGTCACAAAGCCCGCCAGATCCGGGCGGTATTTCACCACCATCGCGCTGTTGGCGCTGAAGCCGCCGGTAGCCACCACAATGCTCTTCGTCTGTACCACTACGGATTCGTTTTCATCGGTGAGCAGGCGCACGCCGCTCACCTCATCGTCGGTCATCAGGATCTCTTCCACCGACGTATCCAGCAGGACATCGATACCGCGTTTGGTGATGTTACGCACCAGGCCGCTGATCAGGTAGCCGCCGACCGCCGACCCGTCGCGCGGACGGTGGGTGCGGTCGATGCTCATCCCGCCGGTAGTGGTGATATCGTTAAGCATAATGCCGCGACGCGCCAGCCACTCAATGGCCTCCGGCGCATTCTCCACGAAGCGGCGCAGCAGCTGCGGGTCGTTTTTGTTCTTACCGCCTTTCAGCGTTTCCTGGTAAAACAGCTCTTTGCTGTCTTCAATACCTTTCACGCGCTGGAAGCGGGTCTCTGCGGCGTTCATCCCGGCAGAAGCTTTAATGGTGTTACCGCCGATGGTCGGCATTTTTTCAACGATCAGAACGCTCGCGCCTTCATCGTGCGCCTGAATCGCGGCCGCCAGACCGGCTCCGCCGCTGCCGACCACCACCACATCGTAGCTTTTCGGCGCCGCATCGCCCGCGCCCTCTTCGGCGGCCAGCGCTTTACTGGACTTCAACATCGCTTTGGAAACCGCCTTTTTCACCGCTTCGCTCTGGCTGGTTGCGCCGGAAATCGCATCCACGTGTGGGGTGTTGGCGCTGAGGATCCGCTCGCGGATCTCTTCAAAGCTGGTGGTGAACTCGACGGTCTGTACCGGGCTTGCCGCCAGTGCGATATCGGCAATGCGGTCGTTTTCAAGGCTGACGTTGATCACCAGCTCGTTAGCGTCGTCCTGAACGGTTTCGACGAACATCCCCGGTTTGAATTTGGCATCGCCCATGCTCATATCGCGGATCATCGCCTCCACCAGCGAGAAGCGCCACAGCGGTTCCGGGATGTTCAGCGCTTCGCGCTGGGTGCTGTCAATATACAGCTCCAGCTCTTCGCCGGCGGCAATGCGCGCCGTCCAGTCAGGATACGCGATACAGGCGCGGCCCACCGCCATCAGGTCGTAGCCGTGATCCAGACCCTGCTCGGCATCGGCCGCGTTCACTACCCCGCCCACGCCCATCACCGGCACCTGAGCCAGGGTTTCAGAGCGCATGGCGCAATATTTTTCAATCAGCGGCGTGGGATCGGTGATATCGACAATCGACGGGCGCAGCGTGGCGCCAACCGAGAAGTGGAGATAGTCGACGCCGCGGGCGGCCAGCTTTTCCAGCAGATACATGGTGTCAGCAAAACGGATACCGGGGACTTCCATCTCTTCCGGGGAGAACCGGTAGCCGATAATAAAGGCATCGTCGGCGTACTGGCGGGCCATTTTGTGGGTGATGTCCAGTACCGCCAGCGGGAATTTCGCACGATTATCGCGGCTGCCGCCCCATTCATCGTCGCGCTGGTTAGAATTTGGCGAATAAAACTGCTGGATCAGATAGGTGTTCGCGCCGTGAATCTCGACGCCGTCGAAACCGGCCTGAATGGCGCGGCGTACGCCTTCGCCAAACTTCGCGATCATGCCCTCGACTTCAGCGCCGCTCAGCGCGCGGGGGGTTGCTGCGCCATCGCGCGGCGCGGCAATCGCGCTCGGGGCAACCGGCTGGCGTCCGCCGATAAGCTGCGGGTCGACCATCCGGCCGCCGTGGTAGATCTGCAGAATCGCTTTTGACCCTTCCGCCTTGATGGCGGCGGCAATTTTCGCCAGGCCAGCCACTTTTTCATCATTATCGATACCGATGGCGCCGGGGAACGCCAGACCGTAGTCATCAATAAAGCAGCATTCAACGATAATGGTGCCGATACTGCCTGCGCGAGCGCGGTAGTACTCAACCAGTTCGCTGGTCACGGTACCGTCAAAATAACCGGTGCAGGTGGTCATCGGCGCCATTAACAGGCGGTTTTTAAGCTCAGTACCGTTCGGTAAAGTAAAAGGACGCAAAATTCGTGGATGACTGGTCATAATGACGCTCCAGATTTTAAATATTGAAAATTGAGAATTGGGTGACGGAATTGTTTTTGTTTGTATTTGGTAATCCCTTAAGTCATGCCAATAATATAGCGCTTTTTTTAGTTACCAAAATAATTACGTTAGTTAAAAAACTATTTAATACCAACAATAACATCGATACCTCCTTTGTATTATTAATTAAATATAATTCGTTCACATAGTGGATATAGCCAATAACAAATCTGAAACCATTTTTAACATGCACCGCCAGGAGGATATCAATATAAAATGATAAAATTCAATAAGATAAATACATTATCAGTTCATGGAATCATTCGTGATTTAACATTAAGCCAAATTTCAGACAAATAAACACCTCACTAAACAGGGTTATTCGTAATAATAAAAAAGTGGCTAACAACCCGCTTTTTTTGATCTAAATCAATTGCAACGACGCATGAAAGCGCAATATATAAATAACCCAATATTTTAATTTAACGCCCAACGAAGCGCGTTAAATAACAGTCAGCGCAATAACCAAAACCGACAATTAATAATTAAAGAAAGTTTTGCAACTAAAGAAATCGAACGGTTAAGCGATGACCAAACCCTATTTTTAACTACTTGCAGATACTCATTATGAAAGAGAAAAAGACAACCATACCGCCTGCCGGTGCAGCAACAAATGCTGCTTATAAACGTCTGCTGATGATGGCGATGCCCATTATCGTTGCCGTCTTACTCTTATTCGTCCCGGTGCCCGACGGCCTTCCCCCTTACGCCTGGCACTACTTTGCCATTTTTGTCGGCGTGATCGTCGGTCTGATCTTCGAACCGCTGCCCGGCGCGGTCATCGGTATTACCGGCGTGGTGGTGATTGCGCTGTGCAGCCAGTGGCTGCTGTTCAGCCCTGAACAGCTGGCCGCGCCAGGGTTCAAGCTTGCCGGCGCCTCCTTTAAATGGGCGGTGAGCGGTTTCGGTAACTCCACCGTCTGGCTTATCTTCGGCGCCTTTATGTTTGCCGCCGGCTACGATAAGACCCAGTTTGGCCGCCGTCTGGCGCTTATTCTGGTGAAGTACCTCGGCCGCCGCAGCCTGACGCTGGGCTACGCCATCACCTTCGCCGACCTGCTGCTGGCGCCGTTTACCCCCTCCAACACCGCGCGCAGCGGGGGGACTATCTACCCGATTATCGCTAACCTGCCGCCGCTGTACGGCTCTAAGCCCAACGACCCGAGCGCGCGCCGTATCGGCTCCTACCTGATGTGGGTGGCCATTACCGCCGCCTGTATCACCAGCTCGATGTTTCTCTCCGCACTGGCGCCGAACCTGCTGGCGCTGGCGCTGGTGAAAAGCATCGTCGGCATTAATATCTCCTGGGGCACCTGGTTTATCGCCTTCCTGCCGCTGGGTATCCTGCTGATTCTGGCAATGCCGCTGCTGGCCTACTGGTTCTACCCGCCGGAAGTGAAAGTCAACGATGAAGTACCGCTGTGGGCCGCCCGCGAGCTGGAAAAACTTGGCCGCCTGTCGCGCAATGAAATTCTGCTGCTGGTCTTCGTCTGCTTTGCGCTGATGATGTGGATCTTCGCCGCCGAATGGATTGAACCGGCGCTGGCCGCTCTGCTGGTTATCGTGCTGATGCTGTGGACCGGCGTACTTTCGTGGAACGATATCACCAGCAACAAAGCGGCGTGGAATACCTTTGCCTGGTTCGCGACCCTGGTGGCGCTGGCCGACGGCCTCTCCTCCACCGGTTTTATCGCCTGGCTGGGTAAAGAAGGCGGCGCGCTGATGAGCGGCATCTCCCCGGGCGTCGCGACCGTCGTCCTGCTGCTGGCGTTCTATCTGCTGCACTACTTGTTCGCCAGCACCACCGCGCACACCACCGCGCTGCTGCCGGCCATGCTGACTATCGCCTCCACCATTCCGGGGATGAATATGCAGGTGTTCGTACTGCTGATGGTGACCTCGCTCGGCGTGATGGGGATTATCACCCCCTACGGTACCGGCCCCAGCCCAATCTACTACGGCAGCGGCTATCTGCCGACCAAAGACTACTGGCGTCTCGGCACCATTTTCGGCGCCATCTTCCTGGCCGCCCTGCTGCTGATTGGCTATCCGTGGATGTCCATGATGTTCTGATTCATAACCGTCGGGCCGAACCCCGGCGGTTTTACTCTTAGGGAGCAAAGCAATGTCGACTAAACCATTTGTCTATCAGGAAGCCTTTCCGCTAGCAAAAGATAAGACTGAATACTATCTGCTGAGCAAAGAGCACGTGTCCGTGGCCGAATTTGAAGGCCAGGAGATCCTCAAAGTAGACCCTCAGGCCCTCACCCTTCTGGCACAGCAGGCCTTCCACGATGCGGCGTTTATGCTGCGCGTTTCCCACCAAAAACAGGTCGCGCAGATCCTTCTCGACCCTGAAGCCAGCGATAACGATAAGTACGTGGCGCTGCAGTTCCTGCGCAACTCTGAAATCGCGGCTAAAGGCGTGCTGCCCACCTGCCAGGATACCGGCACGGCGATTATTATGGGTAAGAAAGGCCAGCGCGTGTGGACCGGCGGCGGTGATGAAGCGGCCCTCGCCCGCGGCGTCTATAACACCTATACCGAGGATAACCTGCGCTATTCGCAGAACGCCGCGCTGGATATGTACAAAGAGGTCAATACCGGGACTAACCTGCCTGCGCAAATCGACCTCTACAGCGTCGACGGCGATGAATATAAATTCCTCTGTATGGCCAAAGGGGGCGGCTCGGCCAACAAAACCTATCTGTATCAGGAAACCAAAGCGTTAATCACTCCGGCGAAGCTGAAAAACTATCTCGTTGAGAAGATGCGCACGCTCGGTACCGCCGCCTGCCCGCCGTACCATATCGCCTTTGTGATTGGCGGTACCTCGGCAGAAGCGACGCTAAAAACGGTGAAGCTGGCCTCTACCCACTATTACGACGAACTGCCGACCGAAGGCAACGAACACGGCCAGGCCTTCCGCGATATTCAGCTGGAGCAGGAACTGCTGGTGGAGGCGCAAAACCTCGGTCTCGGCGCGCAGTTCGGCGGCAAATACTTCGCCCACGATATCCGCGTCATCCGCCTGCCGCGCCACGGCGCCTCCTGCCCGGTGGGCATGGGCGTCTCCTGTTCGGCTGATCGCAATATCAAAGCCAAAATCAACCGCCACGGTATCTGGATTGAGAAACTGGAGAGCAACCCGGGTCAGTATATTCCCGAACATCTGCGCCAGCAGGGCGAAGGCAAGGTCGTCAGCATCGATCTTAATCAGCCGATGAGCGAGATTCTGGCCCAGCTTTCCGCCCATCCGGTCTCGACGCGTCTGACGCTCAACGGCACCATTATTGTGGCCCGCGATATCGCCCACGCGAAGCTGAAAGAGCTTATCGATAACGGTGAGGAACTGCCGCAGTACGTCAAAGATCACCCGATCTACTACGCCGGCCCGGCGAAAACCCCGGAAGGCTATGCGTCCGGCTCCCTTGGCCCCACCACCGCAGGCCGCATGGACTCTTACGTCGACCTGCTGCAATCCCACGGCGCAAGCATGGTGATGCTGGCCAAAGGCAACCGCAGCCAGCAGGTCACCGATGCCTGTCACAAGCACGGCGGTTTTTACCTCGGCAGCATCGGCGGTCCGGCGGCGGTGCTGGCGCAGCAGAGCATCAAGAGCCTGGAGTGCGTGGCCTATCCTGAACTGGGGATGGAAGCCATCTGGAAAATCGAAGTGGAAAACTTCCCGGCGTTTATTCTGGTGGATGACAAAGGCAATGACTTCTTCCAGCAGATCCAGAATAAGCAGTGCGCAGGCTGTTCGCAGCAAAGAGGATGATATTACCCGCCCCTGGCGGCGGGTAACCGTCGAATGCCGTCGCATGACGGCCTGAGATGAGCGACAAACCTGCCTGGCGGCTAAACGGCATCCATCTCTTCAAATACCTGCTGCGCCAGATGCATCGTGGCGTTGGCGGCGGGCAGGCCGCAGTAGAGCGCGGAGTGCATAATCAGCTCTTTCAGCTCATCGCGGGTGACGCCGTTATTAAACGCCGCGCGCAGATGCATTTTCAGCTCTGCTTCGCGGTTCAGCGCAATCAGCATGGCGATGGTGATCATGCTGCGGGTATGATGATCGAGCCCCGGCCGGGTCCAGGTCTCTCCCCAGGCGTAGCGGGTAATAAAATCCTGGAACTCTTCATTCAGCGGCGTCAGCTTTTCCAGCGTCTTATCGACGTGAGCATCGCCGAGCACCTTGCGCCGGACCTCCATTCCCCGCTGATACCGCTGTTTATCGTCCATGCTTTTCCCCCTGAACAAAACCCAGCAGCGCCGAGCTGAACGCCTGCGGCGCTTCGATATTCGATAAATGCGAAGCCGCCAGCACGACGACTTCAGAGACCGGGATCTGCTGATGCAGGAAGTTGGCGTCCGCCACCGTTGTGACAGGGTCACTTTCTCCGGCGACGATCAGCACCGGAATCGCGATCTGCGCGACCTCTCCACGCAGATCGGCGGCGGCCAGCGCTTCGCAGCAGGCCGCATAGCCTTCAGCATCGATATGGGTCAGCTGGTGACACAATGCTTCCACCACTTCCGGCGTCTTCTGGCGAAATGCGTGGGTAAACCAGCGGTCCGCGGCGCCTGCGGCGACCACTGCCATCCCTTCCTGACGCACCGTGCGGGCACGCGACAGCCAGCCGGCCTGGTCGCCAATACGCGCAGCGGTGTTGGCAACGACCAGCCCCTGAAAACGTTCAGGGGCAAAGCGCCCCAGCCACAGGCCGGTCAGGCCGCCCATTGAAATCCCGCAGAACCAGGCTTTAGCGATATTAAGATGATCGAGCAGCGCAATCACATCTTCGCCGAGCTGCGCCAGCGTCACTTTACCGTTTTTACGGGTGGCGCCATGGCCGTGGGTATCGTAGCGCAGCACGCGAAAATGCTGCGTTAACGACTCAAGCTGCGGCTGCCACATCGCCCGGGTAGTGCCCAGCGAGTTAGAGAGAACGATGACCGGCGCGTCTTGCGGCCCATCTATCTGATAATCAACATTCATAACGTTGCTCCTTATAGCGCGCCACAACCTGGCGCACGAAGAGTGCTGAGCTGCCGGTCGCCGTTGTCGGGTCCAGCAGTTGGGTTAAGCGGCTGGCGGAGAGATGCTCGCTGACCAGCGGATCGGTTTCCAGCACGCTTAACAGCGAACGTGACGCATCCAGCGCCTGGCGACACAGCGCCTCAACCCGGTGATGAGCCTCGGCTTTGCCGACAAACTCCGCCAGCGCCAGAGTGACGGCCTCGGCCATAATCAGGCCATGGGTGATATCGAGGTCGGCGCGCATCTTATGCGGGAAGACCTGCATGTCGCGGACCAGCGTTTCGCTCTGCGCCAGCGCGCCGCCGGCGAGGGTTATCAGCTCCGGCAGCGTTTCCCACTCCGCCTGCCAGCCGCCCAGCGCCCGCTCGTGCTGCTGGATCTGCCCGGCATAGAGCGTTGCCACCAGTCCGGGCGTACGCTGGGCGGCGGTCAAAATAGCGGCGCAGGAGATGGGATTGCGTTTGTGCGGCATGGTAGACGATCCGCCGCGTCCTTCGGCGACCGGTTCACCCACCTCTGCAACCTCGGTTTGCATCAGCAGAGAAAAATCATTGGCGAATTTACCCAGCGTGCCGCAGACGCCCGCGTACCATGCCCCCACCTCCAGCAGCCGGTCGCGCTGGCTGTGCCACGGCGCGTCCGGAAGCTGCAGGTCGAGGGTTTTCGCCAGCGCGCCGGCGATCCGCGGCGCCTGCGTTTTAAGGGAATCGAGGGTGCCCGCCGCGCCGCCAAACTGCAGCGCCAGCACCCTTGAGCGCATCTCTCGCAGACGCACCTGCCAGCGCAGCAGCGCATCCAGCGTCCCGGCCAGTTTCAGACCGAAGGTGACCGGCAGCGCATGCTGCATCCAGGTACGCCCGGGCATCACCGTATCCTGATAGCGCGCCGCCTGATGGGCTAACGCGTCGAGCAGTTGCTGCAGCAGGGAGTCCGTTTCCGCCAGCGCGCCGCGCAGTTGCAGGATAAAGCCGGTGTCGATAGCATCCTGGCTGGTCGCCCCCCAGTGTACGTAGCGCGCCGCCGCGTCATCCCGTTGTTTAACCCGCGCGGTCAGCTGTTTGACCAGCGGGATCGCCAGATTCCCGGCGCTGGCGGCGGCCTGCCCCAGCGCGGAGAAGTCGATGTTTTCGTACCGGCAACTCTCAATAATGGGATTAAGCGCCGCCTGCGGCACGAGGCCGCATTCGACCTGAGCGCGAGCCAGCGCGGCTTCAAAATCCAGCATCCCCTGTACCCGCTGCGCATCGCTGAACCAGGCGGTCAGCGGACTGGTGCGCATCATCGGGGTCAACAAACTCATTATGGCTCCTTAAACGCGTTCTATAATCAGCGCGATCCCCTGACCGACGCCGATACACATGGTGCACAGCGCATAGCGCCCGCCGGTACGGCGCAGCTGGTACGCCGCGGTCATTGCCAGACGGCCGCCGGAGGCGCCAAGCGGATGTCCGAGGGCTATCGCGCCGCCGTTAGGGTTGACGTGCGCCGCATCGTCGGGCAGACCCAGATCGCGCGTGACCGCCAGCGCCTGAGCGGCAAAGGCCTCATTCAGTTCAATGACGTCCATCTGCCCAAGCGTTAGCCCGGTTTGCGCCAGCACCTTACGTACCGCCGGCGCCGGGCCAAATCCCATAATACGCGGCGCCACCCCTGCCGTCGCGACGCCCACCACGCGGGCGAGCGGCTGTAAATCATTGGCGGCCAGCGCCTGCTCGCTGGCAAGCAGCAGCGCGCAGGCGCCGTCGTTGACTCCGGAAGCGTTACCTGCCGTCACCGTACCGTCGGCGCGCACAACGCCGCGCAGCCTGGCCAGCGCCTCCGCCGTGGTACTGCGCGGGTGCTCATCGCGGCTAAAGAGTAGCGGTTCGCCCTTACGCTGCGGCACCGAGACGGCAATCAGCTCGTCGGCAAAGCGTCCGGCCTCCTGCGCCGCCGCCGTACGCAGCTGGCTACGCAGCGCAAACGCATCCTGGTCCTCCCGCGAAATGGCGAAATCGTCCGCCACGTTTTCCGCCGTTTCCGGCATCGAATCCACGCCGTACAGCGCTTTCATCTGCGGGTTAATGAAGCGCCAGCCGATGGTGGTATCTTCCATCCGCATCGTACGGCTAAAGGCGCTTTCGGCCTTGCCCATCACAAACGGCGCGCGCGACATGCTCTCCACGCCGCCGGCGATCATCAGCTGAGTTTCGCCGCTTTTAATCGCGCGCGCTGCGATACCGATCGCATCAAGGCTGGAACCGCACAGGCGGTTTACGGTACTGCCCGGTACGCTTTCCGGCAGACCGGCCAGCAGCAGCGCCATGCGCGCGACGTTGCGGTTATCTTCCCCCGCCTGGTTAGCGCAGCCGTAAATCACATCGTCAATACGCGCCGGATCGAGTCCCGGGTTGCGCTCCAGCAACGCTTTCAGCGGCAGCGCCGCCAGATCGTCGGCGCGCAGGGTGGCCAGGGTACCGCCAAAGCGGCCGAACGGCGTCCGCACCGCATCACAGATAAATGCCTGATTCATCATAGGTTCCTTACGCGCTTTCCGCCAGTTGTGCAAAAGTCAGCGCCACCGGCGTGATGCGCTGCAGTTCCTCAAAAGAGAGGCCGTTAAAGATTTCCCGCACCACCGGGCCGCTTTCGCTGATATCGATGACCGCCAGGTCGGTGTAGATACGGCTGACGCAGCCGACGCCGGTCAGCGGATAGGTGCAGTGCTCTACCAGCTTGCACTCCCCTTCGCGGGTCAGGTGATCCATCATCACGAAGACCTGACGAGCGCCAATGGCCAGATCCATCGCTCCGCCGACGGCAGGAATGGCGTCGGGCGCGCCGGTGCTCCAGTTCGCCAGATCGCCGCTGGCGGAAACCTGGTAGGCGCCAAGCACGCAGATATCGAGGTGCCCGCCGCGCATCATGGCGAAGGAGTCGCCGTGGTGAAAGTAGCAGCCGCCGTTGAGCAGAGTCACATACTCTTTCCCGGCGTTAATCAGCTCCGGATCCTCTTCCCCCGGCAGCGGTTTCGGCCCCATCCCCAGCAGGCCGTTTTCGCTGTGCAGGAAGATTTCTTTATCGGCAGGAAGATAGTTGGCGATGCGGGTGGGCAAGCCGATCCCCAGATTGACGTAAGCGCCTTCGGGAATATCGCGGGCCACGCGCTGGGCCATCTCATCGCGAGTCAGTTTTTGCATTAAGAGTTCCTCAGGCGCTTTTAGCGGCAATCAGGTTTTCCAGGGAGTAGACGCGCTGCACAAAAATGCCCGGGGTAATGATGCTTTCCGGGTCGAGATCGCCCAAGGGCACCAGCTGCGAAACTTCTACAATGGTGGTTTTCGCGGCGGTCGCCATAATCGGGCCAAAATTGCGCGCCGCTTTGCGATAAACCAGGTTTCCCCAGCGGTCGCCCTGGTGGGCTTTGATCAACGCGAAGTCGGCCCTGATGGGGTATTCGAGCACGTAATGACGCCCGTCGATTTCGCGGGTCTCTTTCCCCTCTGCCAGCGGCGTACCGTAGCCGGTGGGGGTAAACACCGCGCCGAGGCCAGCGCCTGCCGCCTGGATCCGCGCCGCGAGGTTGCCCTGCGGTACCAGCTCCAGCTCAACTTTGCCGCGGCGATAAAGCTCATCGAAAATCTGCGAATCAACCTGACGTGGGAACGAACAGATCATTTTTCGCACCCGACCGGCCTTCAGCAGCGCCGCCAGGCCGGCTTCGCCGTTGCCCGCATTGTTATTGATAATGGTTAAATCACGGGCCCCCTGTTCTATCAGAGCATCTATCAGGTACGTCGGCTGCCCGGCAGGGCCAAAACCGCCAATCATTATGGTCGCCCCGTCGTGGATCCCGGCGATGGCATCACGTAGCGTCGACACGCTTTTATCAATCATCAGGTCGCTCCTGTATGTGCGGTAATCGCACTTTTATTCGTTGTTCGCACAAAATGTGACCCGCTTAACGATGCTGGTCAAGGGCGATAATCGAAATATGGTGCGATAATCGAACATCGTGTATGTTTAGCGAAAGAATGTGATCGACGGCAAATACGGAGAAGAAAATGGAGAAGCATCCAGATGATTTACTGACGGGCGATAGCGATCCGTTTAAGGGCGATCCGAACTTTATGGCTTCGCTGGCGCGCGGGCTGGAGGTGATCCAGGCGTTTACTCCGCAGCGCCCGCTGCTCTCAATTTCGCAGATCAGCCAAAAGACCGGCATTCCGCGCGCGGCGGTGCGCCGCTGCCTGTATACGCTGAGCAAACTGGGCTTTGTTTACGCCGAAGATGGTAAAAATTTCCAGCTGCGACCGAAAATTCTGGCGCTGGGCCACGCCTGGCTTGCCTCCACGCCGCTGGCGCGTTCGGCGCAGCCGGTGCTGAAGCATTTAAGCGAAATGCTCAATGAGTCCTGCTCCATCGCCACTCTCGACGGCGACGACATTCTTTATATCGCTCGCGCGTCGAGTTCGCGCATTATGACCATCGATCTCGACATCGGCAGCCGCCTGCCCGCCTGGGCGACCTCCATGGGACGCGTGCTGCTGAGCTATCAGCCGGAGGAGAAGCTGAACGATATGCTGGGCCGGGTCACGATGATTCGCTATACCCCGCAAACCGTTGATTCGGTTGCAAAGCTGCGTACCGAACTTAAGCGCGTGCACCAGCAGGGCTACGCGCTTAACGATCAGGAGCTCGAGATGGGGCTGCGCTCGCTGGCGGTGCCGCTCTTTAACCCTCAGGGGCAGATTCAGGCGGCGCTGAACGTCGGCGTACACGCCGGGCAGGTCTCCATGCACGAGATGCTGGAGCGGGTGTTACCCGAGCTACAGAAAGCAGCCCGGGAACTGACGCTGTTGATGCGCTAGCGGCTATGCTTGGCGTGGCGCTCCCAGTTTTCCTGCTTTGCCTCCGCCGATTTCCGCAGGGCCACGTAGCAGGCGCCGCTGCCGCCGTGGTGCGGTAACGCCGCGCAGAACGCCTGGACTTCCGGGAGTTCCACCAGCCAGCGCGCCAGGTAGCTGCGAATAATATTGGCGTGCGCGTTATCGTCGCGCCCTTTGCCATGCACGATCAGCACATTACGCAGCCCCTCTTTTTGCGCCTGGACCACAAAAGCAAACAGATTCTGTCGGCACTTCTCCACCGGCTGGCGCAGCAGATTGAGGCTTGCCTGCTGGCCGTATTTGCCGCGCCGGAGCTTCTCCAGGACGCCACTTTGCAGACCTTCCCGCTTAAACTCAAGGGCGGTTGCCAGCGGCACAATATCGAGATAGCCGGTGGTCAGAAAGTTATCCAGCTGCAGGGGATCAATCCGCAGCGCGGCGCGAGTATTGCGCGCGGGGTGCCAGTGAACGTCGTGATTATGTTTCAGAGGCTGAACGTCCTCCATGGCGCCAAGAAATAGGGATTTGTCGTCAAGGTTCATGCGCGCTCCTCCAGCTACTACCGGGTGGTTACTATAGCCGTCTCGCGGCGCCTCCTCAACGCGTTTAGCCACCTCTGCGCGATTATGGAAATAGTTGTCGGCTCTGACGACGAAACAGCGTGATTAATGACGCGGTTAAGGGCGTTTGCCGCGTATCGCGGCGCTGAATCAGAAAATAGGTGGCTTTGGGTAACGCTTCTCGAATGGGGATCATCACCAGCTTATCCGCCATCATCGGGTCGTTGCCAAGTTCGACCGGCAGAATGCTGAGAAAATCGCTTTTCACCACCAGGCTAATGCACGAAGAGAAGGTCTCACAAACGATATCCACCTTTGGCGCCAGTCCGGCCTGGTTAAACATCTCCTGCAGCTGTTTGAAGTAGCTACCGCGCGGCGTCGGCATCGTCCAGTGGTGATCGAGCAGCTCGGTAAGTGAAGTGACGTGTGCCGCCGGGTGACCGGCGCGGGCGAATACCGCGAAGGGTTTCTCAAATAGCTTCTCAAAGCTGAATTCATGATCGTAGGGGCCGGGATAGTAAGTATTGATGGTGAAATCCAGCTCACCCTGACGCAGTTCATTAATCATCGCCAGCAGCTGTCCTTCCATAATCCGCACCTTCACCAGCGGATGCTGCTGATGAAAGCGGCAAATAACCGAAGGCATCAGCGAACGCGCTACGCTGGCGCCAAGGCCGATATTAATCTGCCCGGCCTGCTCGCCCTGACGTTGCAGCAATTCATCCTGCGCCACCCGCAGCTCTTCCAGGATCAGGCTCGCATGTTGATAAAAACTTTCGCCATTTTCGGTCAACGCCACCCCCTGGCTACGGCGCACAAACAGCTGCGCGGAGAGCCCCTCTTCCAGCTCTTTAATCGCTTTGGTCAACGCCGGCTGCGAAATCGCCAACGCCCGGCTGGCGCCGCGAATACTTCCTTCGCGCGCGACCTCAACGAAGGCGCGAATGTGGTGAAATTTAATCTGAAATGACATGTTGTGAGTGATAACCAGTGTTTATCAGACAGAAGAAAATGACATCTACTGTAATCGATTGTGCTGTGGCAGGTTAAGGATGAGAGTGCATGAAAGTGATGGGTGATAAGTAAAGGCTATCACTTCGTGAACACCATCACAGTTTTTGCTTATAACGGGAAAGGTTATGCCGCAACTTTATGATTTCATCAACCAGCTGGCGCCAAAAATGACCGAATGGCGTCGCGATTTTCACCTGCATGCGGAATCCGGCTGGCTGGAGTTCCGCACCGCCAGCAAAGTGGCGGAAGTATTAGACGGTCTGGGTTATCAGCTGGCGCTGGGGCGCGACGTTATCGATGCCGATAGCCGTATGGGCCTGCCTGATGAAGAGACGCTGGCGCAGGCGTTCCAGCGCGCCCGCGCGCAGGGTGCGCCTGAACGCTGGCTACCGGCGTTTGAAGGCGGCTTCGCCGGAGTGGTGGCGACCCTCGATACCGGGCGGCCGGGGCCGACGCTGGCGTTTCGCGTCGACATGGATGCGCTCGATCTCAACGAGCAGCATGACGATAGTCACCGTCCGCATCGCGATCGTTTTGCCTCCTGCAACGACGGCATGATGCATGCCTGCGGCCACGACGGTCACACCGCAATCGGGCTGGGTCTGGCGCACGTTCTGAAGGAGTATGCCGCGCAGCTCAACGGGACGATGGTGCTGATTTTCCAGCCGGCGGAAGAAGGTACCCGCGGCGCGCGCGCCATGGTCGCGGCGGGCGTACTTGATGAGGTGGATTACTTTACCGCCATTCATATCGGTACCGGCGTCCCTGCCGGCACCGTCGTCTGCGGCGGCGATAACTTTATGGCCACCACCAAATTCGATGTGCAGTTCAGCGGCGTCGCCGCCCACGCTGGTGGTAAACCGGAAGATGGCCGTAACGCGCTACTGGCGGCGGCCCAGGCCGCCCTTGCCCTGCACAGCATCGCGCCGCACAGCGCCGGGGCATCAAGGGTTAATGTCGGCGTCATGCAGGCCGGTACCGGGCGTAACGTGGTTCCCTCCTCCGCGCTATTAAAAGTCGAAACCCGTGGCGAAACCGATGCCATTAACCAGTACGTCTTTGAGCGGGCTAAACAGGCGATCGCCGGCGCGGCGATCATGTATGAAACCAGTTACCAGCTGCAGCTGATGGGCGCGGCCACCTCCAGCGCCCCGTCGCCGGCGTGGGTGGACTATCTGCGCCAGCAGACGGCCCAGGTCCCCGGCGTTAAACAGGCTGTCGATCGTATCGCTGCCCCGGCGGGTTCCGAGGATGCCACCCTGATGATGGCCCGGGTCCAGGAGCGCGGCGGTCTCGCCTCATACATGATATTCGGCACGGAACTGAGCGCCGGTCACCACAATGAAAAATTCGATTTCGACGAGAACGTGATGACCCTGGCCGTCGAAACGTTAGCACGCGTCGCCCTGAACTTTCCCTGGCAGCGAGGTGTGTAATGGAACACGTTTATCAATTTGTCGATGACGTTATTGAGGGGCGGCGCAACGATTTTTGCGCCATTGCCGATGATATCTGGGACCATCCGGAAACCCGCTTTCAGGAATTCTGGTCCGCTGCGCGTTTGGCCGATGCGCTGGAAGCGGAAGGCTTTCAATTGACCCGCAATGCCGGCGGGATCCCCAACGCCTTTATCGCCAGCTTCGGCGCGGGCCAACCGGTGATTGCCCTCCTCGGCGAATTTGACGCCCTGGCGGGGCTCAGCCAGCAGGCCCACTGCGCGGAACCCGCGTCTTCGACGCCGGGAGAAAACGGTCACGGGTGCGGGCATAATCTGCTTGGTACGGCGGCGTTCGCCGCCGCGGTCGCCGCCAGGAACTGGCTGCAGCAACAGGGCGGCGCCGGCACGCTTCGCTTCTATGGCTGTCCCGGCGAGGAAGGCGGCTCGGGGAAAACCTTCATGGTCCGCGAGGGGTTATTCGATGACATCGATGCCGCTCTGACCTGGCATCCGGAAGCCTGGGCCGGGATGTTCAGCACCCGCACCCTTGCCAACATTCAGGCGGCGTGGCGGTTTACCGGCACCGCGGCGCACGCGGCAAACTCGCCGCATTTGGGCCGCAGCGCGCTGGATGCCGTGACGCTGATGACCACCGGCAGCAACTTCCTTAACGAACATATTATCGAAAAGGCGCGGGTGCACTACGCCATCACCGATACCGGCGGCGTCTCCCCCAACGTTGTCCAGGCGCAGGCGGAGGTGCTGTATCTCATTCGCGCGCCGGAAATGGCCGACGCGCAGCAAATCTTCGCCCGGATCGAGAAAATCGCCCAGGGCGCGGCGTTGATGACCGAGACCCGCGTCAGCTGTCGCTTCGAAAAAGCCTGTTCCAGCTATCTGCCCAACCGCACGCTGGAAGCGGCGATGTATCAGGCGGTTTGCCATTACGGCACGCCGCCCTGGAGCGCGGAAGAGCGCGCATTCGCCGCCGAAATTCGCGCAACCTTGAGCGCGAACGATATCAATAACAGCCTGAAAAACATTGCCGACACCGGCGGCGAGGACGGGAAAGCGTTCGCCCGCCGCCACCGCGAAACGCGCCTGATCGATGAAGTGGCGCCGTGGGCGGCAACGGACAACATCCTTGCGGGCTCTACCGACGTCGGCGACGTGAGCTGGAAGGCCCCCGTGGCCCAGTGCTTCAGCCCCTGTTTTGCCGTCGGGACGCCGCTGCACTCCTGGCAACTGGTGAGCCAGGGCAGAACCTCCATCGCCCACAAAGGGATGCTGCTGGCGGGGAAAGTGCTGGGCGCGACGGCCATTCGTCTGTTCAGCGACAGGGCGTTACTGACCGCCAGCCAGCAGGAACTGGCG
Organism: Klebsiella sp. GW_Kp182; assembly: GCF_040062275.1. Lineage (NCBI taxonomy): Bacteria > Pseudomonadati > Pseudomonadota > Gammaproteobacteria > Enterobacterales > Enterobacteriaceae > Klebsiella > Klebsiella sp. GW_Kp182. The sequence goes on from NZ_JBEAFQ010000004.1 coordinate 153,557, forward strand.
CAGGTCTTAGCCGAAAGGCCCTACCGGTGCCCCATTCCACAGGAGATCAACCCTTCGATTTTAAAATAATAAAAGCCCCCTGGATGGAGTACGGCAACGCGGTAATCGCCAAAAAAATAACGGCTGACACGCCCAGGGGTAAAGAGACAACCAACACAACAACGACAACTGAGGAACGCCCATGAGTATGTCATCCATACCGTCGCCTTCCCCCACCGGTAAGCTTTATGGCTGGGTTGAAAAAATAGGTAACAAGGTCCCGCATCCGTTTTTACTGTTTATCTATCTGATTGTGGCGTTAATGGTCGCCACCGCCATCCTGTCGGCGCTGAACGTCGGGGTACAGAACCCCACCGACGGCTCGCGAGTGGTGGTGAAAAATTTGCTTAGCGTTGAAGGATTGCACTGGTTTTTGCCGAACGTCATTAAGAACTTCAGCGGTTTCGCGCCGCTGGGGGCCATTCTGGCTCTGGTGCTGGGGGCCGGTTTTGCGGAACGAGTGGGCCTGCTGCCTTCGCTGATGGTGAAAATGTCATCCCACGTTAGCGCCCGTTACGCCAGCTATATGGTGCTTTTTATCGCCTTCTTTAGCCACATCTCTTCCGATGCCGCGCTGGTGATTATGCCGCCGCTGGGCGCCCTGATGTTCCTCGCCGTCGGCCGCCACCCGGTTGCCGGGCTGCTGGCGGCCATCGCCGGCGTCGGCTGCGGCTTCACGGCCAATCTGCTCATCGTCACCACCGATGTCCTGCTCTCTGGCATCAGCACCGAAGCGGCAAAAACCCTTGACGCCTCGCTCCACGTCAGCGTGATTGATAACTGGTATTTTATGGCAACCTCAGTGATCGTTCTCACTCTGGTTGGCGGATTGATTACCGATAAACTGGTGGAACCGCGGTTAGGGCAATGGCAAGGCAACAGCGATGAAACGCTGCAGACGTTGACGCCGGAACAGCGCTTCGGCCTGCGCGTGGCCGGCGTGGCCGCGCTGTTATTCGTGGCGGCGATCGCGCTGATGGTCGTGCCGGAAAACGGTATCCTGCGCGATCCCATCAAGCATACCGTGATGCCTTCGCCGTTTATAAAAGGGATCGTCCCGCTCATTATCTTTTTCTTCTTCGTCGTTTCACTGGCCTACGGCATCGCCACCGGCAAAATTCGCCGCCAGGCCGATCTGCCTCAGCTGATGATTGAGCCGATGAAAGAGATGGCAGGTTTTATCGTGATGGTCTTCCCGCTGGCCCAGTTCGTCGCCATGTTCAACTGGAGCAATATGGGGAAATTTATGGCCGTCGGCTTGACGGATCTGCTGGAGAGCGCGGGAATGAACGGCGTACCGGCGTTTGTCGGCCTGGCGCTGCTATCCGCCTTTTTGTGTATGTTTATCGCCAGCGGTTCGGCAATCTGGTCGATTCTGGCGCCGATTTTCGTGCCGATGTTTATGCTGCTGGGCTTTCACCCGGCATTCGCGCAGATTCTGTTTCGCATCGCCGACTCATCGGTGCTGCCGCTGGCGCCGGTATCGCCGTTTGTGCCGCTATTTCTCGGCTTCTTACAGCGCTACCGGCCCGACGCTAAGCTTGGAACCTACTACTCGCTGGTCTTGCCTTATCCATTAATATTCCTTGCCGTCTGGCTACTGCTGCTGGTTGGCTGGTACCTCGTGGGGCTGCCCATCGGACCGGGTATTTATCCGCGATTACCTTAACGTCGCGACAGGCCAGGGAAGGCCACAAAAACGTTAACGCCAGGTCGTGCGGTTACTGATGACTTTATACAGTCCTTCAATCGCCAAAGCGATCAGATGAATTACTAAGCCGCTGATAATCACAATTACAACGCCAGTCATCATATATTGCATATCACCACCTTTGTTGGTAAAAACCCGCGCAGAAACGCCGGGAAATCATGGACTCAAGGAAAGCCAGTCTGTTTATCTGCCGCGCCGGATGGTTGCCGGTGAATTCGCCGCCGGATAAAGGTAGCAAAATCGCCTTGCCAACGCGTCTGCGAGTGAATGTAAAAATAAACATCGCTTTCCTCACCTCATAATTAATAGTCCATGCTGACCCTGTTTGTTGACCTTTTCGGAGTATGGTTTGCCCACATCGCGTCGTGCTATGGTGATGCCCTGCCAAAATAACCTCGCTGAAGGAGGACCGATGCTCACGCTGTTGCAAGATAAAATTGACACCCCGCTGGGGCCGCTGTGGGTGATTTGCGATGAGCAGTTTAACCTGCGGGCCGTTGAGTGGGATCAGCACCGCGACCGCATGGAACAACTGCTGGATGTTCATTATCGCCGTGAAGGCTACCAACGCGTTGATTCGCGTAATCCCGGTAACCTGAGCCGTAAGCTTAGCGATTACTTCGCGGGCGATCTCGCCGTTATCGACACCTTACCTACCGCCACCGGCGGGACGCCGTTTCAGCGGGAAGTCTGGCAAACGCTGCGCACCATCCCCTGCGGCCAGGTCATGCACTACGGTCAGCTCGCGGAGGCGCTGGGACGTCCGGGCGCGGCGCGCGCCGTGGGTGCCGCCAACGGTTCAAATCCTGTCAGTATTGTGGTGCCCTGCCACCGGGTGATCGGGCGTAACGGCACCATGACGGGTTACGCCGGCGGCGTGCAGCGAAAAGAGTGGCTATTGCGTCACGAAGGCTATCTGCTCCTTTGACCGTAAGTGCCTTTTCTGGAATCTTCCGGTAATTTTACAATCCAACATCGCCAGATAACTTATTCATAATCAATGAGATAAAATGGGTAACTGATTTACCCTTTTAATATTACGTGTTTCAGGGGTTCGAGACTTACCTGCTCACCAAAAAGATGTTAAAATTGACCAATATCAATTAAAGCCTGAGCAGACTTATGATCCCGGAAAAGCGAATTATACGACGCATTCAGTCTGGCGGTTGTGCAATCCATTGCCAGGATTGCAGCATTAGCCAGCTTTGCATCCCTTTTACTCTGAACGAGCATGAGCTTGACCAGCTTGATAACATCATCGAGCGGAAAAAGCCTATCCAGAAAGGACAGACCTTGTTCAAAGCCGGTGATGAGCTGAAATCGCTGTATGCAATTCGTTCTGGCACCATTAAAAGCTACACCATCACCGAACAGGGCGATGAGCAGATCACCGGTTTTCATCTGGCCGGCGATTTGGTCGGCTTTGACGCTATCGGCACCGCCCACCACCCGAGCTTTGCCCAGGCGCTGGAAACCTCAATGGTCTGCGAGATTCCGTTTGAAACGCTGGACGACCTCTCCGGTAAGATGCCGAACCTGCGTCAGCAGATGATGCGTCTGATGAGCGGCGAGATCAAAGGCGATCAGGATATGATCCTGCTGCTTTCTAAAAAGAACGCAGAGGAGCGCCTGGCGGCCTTTATCTACAATCTGTCCCGCCGTTTCGCGCAGCGCGGCTTCTCGCCGCGTGAGTTCCGCCTCACCATGACCCGTGGCGATATCGGCAACTATCTGGGCCTGACGGTTGAAACCATCAGCCGCCTGCTGGGACGTTTCCAGAAAAGCGGTATGCTGGCGGTTAAAGGCAAATATATCACCATCGAAAACAGCGACCTGCTGGCGCAGCTTGCTGGCCAGGCCCGCAACGTCGCCTGATAGTCCTCCCGTATCCGGCCGGATCGCGAATTTTTTTCTAATTTGTTGATCTGGCCAGGCTCATCCCCTGTTTCATTTCATCCATATAGGTTATCTTTTTAATACAGACTGTAGTTACAGTTGTAAGGAGACCCTGTATGGCGAAGTATCAGAACATGCTGGTAGTAATCGACCCCAATCAGGACGACCAGCCTGCATTGCGGCGCGCGGTGTATCTGCACCAACGGATTGGTGGCCGCATCAAAGCCTTTTTGCCGATCTATGATTTTTCTTATGAAATGACCACCCTGCTCTCCCCCGACGAACGCACGGCCATGCGCCAGGGCGTCATCGGGCAGCGTACCGCCTGGATCCGCGAGCAGGCAAAATTCTATATAGAGTCCGGCGTGCCCATTGATATTAAAGTGGTGTGGCACAATCGTCCCTTCGAAGCCATTATTCAGGAAATCATCAGCGACAAGCATGATTTAGTGCTGAAGATGGCGCACCAGCACGACAAGCTGGAAGCGGTGATTTTCACCCCAACGGACTGGCACCTGCTGCGTAAATGCCCATGTCCGGTCTGGATGGTCAAAGATCAGCCGTGGCCGGAAGGCGGTAAAGCGCTGGTGGCGGTCAATCTCGCCAGTGAAGAGAACTACCACAACGCGCTCAATGAAAAACTGGTCAGAGAAACCATTGAGCTGGCGGAACAGGTTAACCATACAGAGGTTCACCTGGTGGGCGCCTATCCCGTCACGCCCATCAATATCGCGATTGAGCTCCCTGATTTTGACCCCAGCGTCTATAACGACGCCATTCGCGGTCAGCATCTGCTTGCCATGAAAGCGCTGCGGCAAAAATTCGGCATCGATGAAGGCCGCACCCACGTTGAAAAAGGGTTACCTGAGGAGGTCATTCCCGACCTGTCAGAGCATCTTCAGGCGGGGATCGTGGTACTGGGTACGATTGGTCGAACCGGACTCTCGGCAGCCTTCCTCGGCAATACCGCTGAACAGGTTATTGACCACCTGCGCTGCGACCTGCTGGCTCTGAAGCCGGACCAGTACCAGACGCCGGTTGAGCTGGACGACGAAGAAGGCGATTAGTCCGTTGACTTCATTCGTGGTAATAAGACGTCATCCCCCGCCCGCGCGGGGGATTTTTTAGCATCCCATTAACAAAAATAAAGGGCCATTTGGCCCCGATTTCAACAGCTTTGTGGGTAACGAAAACGTTAGTGGATACCTAAGCGCCAGGCGTGATCGATCTCTTCTTTAAGCTCCATGGACGAAAGCGCCATTAAATCGGCGAACTCAAGTTCCAGCAATTTCAGCTTTTTCAGATACTGCGCGGGGGTTAAAGCAGCGGGGTCACGGCGCAGAAATTCGATGGCCAGTTGCGTGGGGGTTAACTCGGTATCCATAATATCCTCAGTTTGGGTGAAAAACAGCCTATTGTAACACCTTCGCCTGATTATTTTATGAGCAAATAACCCCTTCGTCACCTATATAAAAAAGCCGTCTCAGAAGAGACGGCTTAAGAAGCACAGGTTTTAAACGACCAGGCCTTACAACGCTTTCAGAATCGCATCGACGCTGGCTTTGGCATCGCCAAACAGCATGTGGGTGTTCTCTTTAAAGAACAGCGGGTTTTGTACGCCAGCGTAGCCGGTGTTCATTGAACGTTTAAATACAATGACGTTCTGCGCTTTCCACACTTCCAGCACCGGCATACCGGCGATCGGGCTGCCCGGATCGTCCTGCGCGGCCGGGTTCACCGTGTCGTTAGCGCCGATGACCAGTACGGTGTCGGTATCGGAGAAATCATCGTTGATCTCATCCATTTCCAGCACGATGTCATACGGGACTTTCGCTTCCGCCAGCAGGACGTTCATATGGCCCGGCAGACGCCCGGCAACCGGATGAATACCGAAACGCACTTTGATTCCGCGCGCGCGCAGTCTCTCAGTGATTTCCGCGACCGGATACTGAGCCTGCGCAACCGCCATGCCGTAGCCCGGGGTGATGATGACCGACTGAGAACCTTTCAGCATCTCAGCGGTTTCTTCGGCGCTGATTTCACGGTGCTCGCCCACTTCTTCATCACCTGTGGACGCCGTGCCGTCAGAACCAAAACCGCCGGCAATCACGCTGAAGAACGAACGGTTCATCGCCTTACACATGATGTAGGACAGAATTGCACCGGAAGAACCTACCAGCGCACCGGTTACGATCAGCAGGTCGTTGCTGAGCATAAAGCCCGCCGCCGCTGCCGCCCAGCCGGAGTAGGAGTTCAGCATTGATACCACGACCGGCATATCCGCGCCGCCGATGGAGGCCACCAGGTGCCAGCCAAACGCCAGGGCAATCACGGTCATCACCAGCAGGCACAGTACCTGCATGCCGATGCTGTCGGTACGCACGAAAACGATCAGCAGCAGGAAAGAAATGACCAGCGCCGCCAGGTTTAGCTTATGACGGTTCGGCAGCATCAGCGGCTTAGAAGACATCTTGCCGCACAGCTTGCCAAACGCCACAACGGAACCCGTAAAGGTCACCGCGCCGATGAAGATACCGAGGAACACTTCGGTCAGATGAATATTGACCAGAATCTGTTCCATACCGGTTTCATGCTGCAGATAGCTGTTAAAGCCAACCAGTACCGCCGCCAGGCCCACGAAGCTGTGCAGAATCGCCACCAGCTCCGGCATCTCGGTCATTTCAACTTTCTTCGCCAGGCGAATACCGATCGCGCCGCCGATAACCATCGCCAGCAGGATCCACGCGACGTTGCTGCTATCCGGCCCCAGAATGGTCGCCACCAGCGCAATCGCCATCCCGGCAATGCCGTAGTAGTTCCCCTGCTGGGAGGTTTCGTGTTTGGAAAGCCCCGCCAGGCTAAAAATAAACAGAATCGCGGCAACAATGTATGCAGCTGTAACTAATCCACCAGACATTTGTTACCCCTTATCCTTTGCGGAACATTTTCAGCATGCGCTGAGTGACGGTGAAACCACCAAAAATATTAATGCTGGCGATCAGCACCGCGATAAAGCTCAGGAAGCTGACCCAGCCGCCGTGGCCTATCTGTAACAATGCCCCTACCACGATAATGCCGGAAATCGCGTTAGTGACCGACATCAGCGGCGTATGCAGCGCATGGGAGACGTTCCATACGACGTAGTAACCGACCACGCAGGAGAGCGCGAAAACGGTAAAGTGGCCGAGGAACTCTTTCGGCGCCACGCTTGCCAGCCAGCCAAACAGAATAATCGCCAGCGCCATCAGCGCATACTTGCGCAGCGGCGAGCTCGGTTTCGCCTCTGCTTTTGGCGCTTCAACCTTTTTCGCTGCCGCCTGCGGCTGAGCAGATACCTGAATGGCTGGAGCGGGCCAGGTGATTTCACCCTCGCGAACCACGGTAACGCCGCGGATAACGACATCATCAAAATCGATAACGACATTGCCGTCTTTCTCTTTGCACAGCAGCTTAAGCAGGTTAACCAGGTTGGTGCCATACAGCTGTGAGGACTGCGTCGGCAGACGACCAGGGAGATCGGTATAACCGATAATCTTCACGCCGTTGGCGGTGGTAACCACCTGGCCCGGCACGGTGTATTCACAGTTGCCGCCGTTTTGCGACGCCAGGTCAACCACCACGCTGCCGGACTTCATGGAGTCAACCATCTCGCGGGTAATCAGCTTCGGCGCCGGTTTACCTGGAATCAGCGCGGTGGTAACGATGATGTCGACATCTTTGGCCTGCGCGGCAAAGAGCGCCATCTCGGCTTTGATAAAGGCTTCAGACATGACTTTGGCATAGCCGTCGCCGCTGCCCGCTTCCTCTTTAAAATCCAGCTCAAGGAACTCGGCGCCCATACTCTGCACCTGTTCTTTCACTTCCGGACGGGTATCAAACGCGCGGACGATTGCGCCGAGGCTGTTAGCCGCGCCGATGGCCGCCAGACCGGCAACCCCGGCTCCGATAACCATCACCTTCGCGGGAGGAACCTTACCTGCCGCGGTGATCTGCCCGGTGAAGAAGCGGCCAAACTCGTGGGCGGCTTCAACGATTGCGCGATAGCCGGCGATGTTAGCCATCGAACTTAACGCATCCAGCGACTGAGCGCGCGAAATACGCGGCACTGAATCCATCGCCATCACGTTGATATTACGCGCCGCCAGTTTTTCCATCAGCTGCGGGTTTTGCGCCGGCCAGATGAAGCTGATGAGCGTCGTGCCGGGATTAAGCAGCAGGATCTCTTCGTCATCGGGCGCGTTCACTTTCAGAATGACGTCGGACTGCCAGACGTCATCACCGCTAACGATCTCCGCTCCAGCCTGAACGAAGGCCTCGTCGTCGAAACTGGCCAGCTTACCTGCTCCGCTTTCTACCGCGACGCTGAACCCGAGTTTCAGCAGCTGCTCCACCGTTTTCGGCGTGGCGGCGGCCCGGGTTTCCAGGGCTAGTCTCTCTTTTGGTACACCAATACGCATAGTTTTCCCTTCCATCGGTTTTTGATGATGGTTTACTTTTCTTACAAACGACCGTCGCGAAGGCGGATGAACGTGCCTTCCAACATATGTCTGAAAAAATAAAACAGTAACAAACTTTTTATAACCTACTGAAAATACCGATTGTGATCTACAGCAATAAAACAGAAATTTTGATTTTATTGGTAAAACGCACGGCTAACCGTGCCAGGCAGCAATATTTACCTTATTTTTATGCCAGCGCCTGATAATCCGCTTGGCAGAGGGGTTAATTCACCATTTATCGCCGTCTTGATCATCGCATTAACATTACGTTAACTTATGAAAGTGATATCGATTATCGATTTTGCTGGTCAAGCGGCTGTTTTTTCAACATATCGAAAAATGTTATATTTCTGCAGTATACGTTTAGGGCGACAACTGAAAATTGACGCAGACAGTCACTCACGATAAATGCAATAATCAAATGTTTTCAGTCAACAACAATACCAGTACATGGTTTGCGCAAGGCAAAGGATTATTTTTATGAAGCTTAAGAACTCACTCCTGGCGTCTGCTCTTCTGGCTACAACCGCGTTGTCTGCCCATGCAGCGACCGAGCTGACTCCGGAGCAGGCGGCAGCGCTGAAGCCCTACGATCGCGTAGTGGTTACCGGCCGTTTTAACGCCATTGGCGACGCGGTGCAGGCCGTTTCCCGTAAAGCAGACAAAGATGGCGCAGCATCCTTTTATGTTGTCGACACGTCTGATTTTGGCAGCGGCGGCAACCTGCGCGTAACGGCCGATTTTTATAAAGAAAATGCCCCGCAGGCCGACGCGCCGAAAAATCGTGTGATTAACGGCGTAATGGAATTACCGAAGGACCAGGCCGTCGAGCTGGAGCCGTTTGATACCGTCACCGTACAGGGCTTCTACCGCAGCCAGCCGGAAGTTAACGACGCCATCACCAAAGCCGCTAAGGCCAAGGGCGCCGCCTCCTTCTTTATCGTGCGCCAGGTTGATGCCAACCAGGGCGGCAACCAGCGAATCACCGCCTATATCTACAAAGCCGATGCCAAAAAACGCGTTCTGCAAAGCCCGGACGCTATCCCGGCAGATTCAGAAGCCGGTCGCGCTGCGCTGGCTGAAGGCGGAGAAGCCGCGAAGAAAGTGGAGATCCCGGGCGTAGCGACCACCGCAGCGGTCGGTTCCGGCACCGGCGTAGGCCGCTTCTTTGAAACGCAATCTTCTAAAGGCGGGCGTTACACCGTCACTCTGCCGGACGGTACCAAAGTCGAGGAAGTGAACAAAATCACCGCCGCGCAGATGGTGCCATACGACAGCATCAAGTTCACCGGTAACTACGGTAACATGACGGAAATCTCCTACCAGACGGCTAAGCGCGCGGCGAAGAAAGGCGCGAAGTACTACCATATTACCCGCCAGTGGCAGGAGCGCGGTGGCAACATCACCATCAGCGCCGACCTGTATAAATAACGGCGTCTGAGCTGAACAAAAAGGCGGCGATCTGCCGCCTTTTTTCTTTTTTTCATTTCTCGCCATTGCATGCATACAAAACACTCCGTAAAATCCCGCGCCTTAGCGCAATCCTCCATTTTTATGCGATTTCGCCAAATAAATATTCTTAGTTTGATGATTGTCACCTCGGGAATGCAATGGAAAAGAAACTGGGCCTTAGCGCCCTGACCGCGCTGGTTCTCAGCTCAATGCTGGGTGCAGGCGTATTCAGCCTGCCGCAAAATATGGCAGCCGTCGCCAGCCCTTCCGCACTGCTTATCGGCTGGGGTATCACCGGCGTGGGGATCCTGTTCCTCGCCTTTGCCATGCTGCTGCTCACCCGCATTCGCCCCGAACTCGACGGCGGTATTTTTACCTACGCCCGGGAAGGCTTTGGCGAGTTGATAGGCTTCTGCTCCGCCTGGGGCTACTGGCTGTGCGCGGTTGTTGCCAATGTCTCCTATCTGGTTATCGTCTTCTCTGCGCTAAGCTTCTTTACCGATACCCCCGAGCTGCGCCTGTTTGGCGACGGCAACACCTGGCAATCCATCGTCGGCGCCTCCGTCCTGCTGTGGATTGTCCATTTCCTGGTGCTGCGCGGTGTACAAACGGCCGCGGGTATCAACCTGGCCGCGACGCTGGCCAAACTGCTGCCCCTCGGCGCGTTTATCGCGCTGGCCGCCATCGCGTTTCGTATGGAGACATTCCGCCTGGATTTCAGCGGCCTGGCGCTGGGCGTACCGGTATGGGAGCAGGTGAAAAACACCATGCTGATCACCCTGTGGGTTTTTATCGGCGTCGAAGGCGCGGTGGTTGTTTCCGCACGCGCGCGTAATAAACAGGATGTTGGCCGCGCGACGCTGCTGGCAGTACTCTCCGCGCTGGCGGTCTATCTGCTGGTGACGCTTCTCTCGTTAGGCGTCGTGCCGCGTAGCGAGCTGGCGGAAATACGCAACCCCTCAATGGCCGGGCTGATGGTCAACATGATGGGCTCATGGGGGGAGATTGTTATTGCCGCCGGGCTGATTATTTCCGTCTGCGGCGCGTATCTGAGCTGGACCATTATGGCGGCGGAGGTGCCCTATCTGGCAGCAACGCATAAAGCCTTCCCGCGCCTGTTTGCCCGGACCAATAAAAACAATGCCCCGTCGGCTTCGCTGTGGCTCACCAACGTCAGCGTACAGGCTTCGCTGGTATTGATTTGGCTTACCGGCTCAGATTACAACACGCTGCTGACCATCGCCTCTGAGATGATCCTGGTGCCCTACTTTCTCGTCGGCGCATTTTTGCTGAAGATTGCTGAGCGCCCGCTACACAAGGCCGTCGGTGTCGGTGCCTGTATTTATGGCTTATGGTTATTATATGCGTCCGGCCCTGTGCATTTATTGTTGTCAGTGATACTTTACGCTCCGGGTCTTCTGGTTTTCCTGTATGCCCGTCGTACACACCAGCACGATCGCCCGCTCAAACGCCGTGACCTGGCATTAATTGGTTTTTTGCTGGTTGCCGCCGTACCGGCAACGTGGATGTTGGTAGGGTAAGCGGTTACCCTGCCGCTGAACTCAAAGGAGATACCCATGGCTGACATCCAGCCTCGTCCAATCCTGATTACCGGCGGGGGCCGTCGTATCGGCCTCGCCCTGGCCCGCCATTTTCTGGCCCGGCAGCAGCCCGTTATTATCAGCTACCGCACCTGGTATCCCGCCATCGACGCGCTACGTGAAGCGGGCGCCGTTTGTCTGCACGCGGATTTCAGCACTGACGATAGCATTCTGGCGTTCGCCGAAGAGGTGAAGGCGCACGCCGGCAGCGGTCTGCGCGCCATCATCCATAACGCCAGCGGCTGGATGGCGGAAAAGCCCGGGGTGCCGTTAACCACGGTGCTCGCCAGCATGATGCAAATTCACGTCAACGCCCCCTACTTGCTCAACCATGCCCTGGAGAGCCTGCTGCGCGGCCACGGCCATGCGGCCAGCGACATTATCCATATCACCGACTACGTTGTGGAGCGCGGCAGCGACAAACACATTGCCTACGCCGCCAGCAAAGCGGCGCTGGATAATATGAGCCGCTCGTTCGCCCGCAAGCTGGCGCCGGAAATTAAGGTCAATGCTATCGCCCCTTCGCTGATTTTATTTAACGAAGGCGATGACGCGGAATACCGCAAGCAGGCGCTTGATAAATCGCTGATGAAAATCGCGCCAGGTGAAAAAGAGATTAGCGACCTGATCGAATACCTGTTCAGCAGCCGCTACGTGACCGGTCGCTCATTTGCCGTCGACGGCGGCCGCCATCTGCGCTAGTGGAAACGGCTCCAGCCGATAATTAACAGCCACGCGCAGAGGCTCCAGCACCCCACTGCGCCTGCCAGAGCGAACGGCAGGCGCATAACGCCGGTGAAATACCATAGCGAGAGCAAATAGATAAAGTACGGAATGATCGACCACATCCCGAATACGATGGTGGTTCTCAGCGCTTCGATCCCCCGCTCGCTGGCAACGATATAGTTCGCGATCAGGGCGAAGGTCGGAAAGAGCGGAATCAACCCGGCGATATAGTAGTTCTTCGTTTTAGACAGCACGCCAATCAGGACAACGACCAGCGCGCCGAGCAGCGCTTTTATCAACAACCCCATTCCTTTAGCCTTAACATTTAAACAACAAGACCCCGCAGCATAACGGAAGCGCCGACAATTATAAACGCGCAAGAGCGGCCGATACCGTGTAGAAGCAAAAGACCTATTTTTTAGCGGTCTCATCACTGCCGCCCCCCCCTATGCCGAATATCCGCTCCTGGCGATAACCGTTCGCATGGATGATATCCCTGGCAAGCGGAGCGCGTTATTAGATGGCCGTTTTTGCTGCCTTAAAAACTCTTCGGCTAAATACATTCATTAAATCAAAAAGAGAATGTTTTTTCTGATTATTGAGTTATACGTATAACATATTATTTTTCGTATTTTTAGATACAAATCAAATTAGCCTATTTTCGGCGCATCTCTTCCTAACGTATTTACACAGATTTTAAAGTCTGGCGCGCTTGCCTGACGGGCATTTACAAAATGCCCAGCTCAATAACCGCACCGCTTCAGTGCAGCTATTGTTTTGCACTAAATGATTCAAATCAATACTGGCAAAATAGAGTGAAAGTGGTTAATTGATATGGTTGATTTTTATCATAAGAGGTTATTTTGAAATTATTCTTTTTGCGCAAATCCTGAATAAGCGCACATAGCCATTTTTTAGCAAAATGGCTAAATAAAACCAATTATTTTGATTTACATCAATATAAAACCGATTTCATAAGGAAGCATACTTTGCCGTTAATAACAGGCGCGGTAGTAGATATGATCGTAATTATATGATTTCACAATCTTTCGATCTGTTCCTGATATCCAGAACAGAATTTTATTCTGTTCACAATCCTCAATGCAGCCATTTAGTTCAGCTCATGCCAGTTTTTCGAATCTTTTACTTGTTGCTATTATCATTACTAGTATTAGACACTCATCTAATTGTTATTATTTTATATTAATCAGCATAAGAACCAGTTAAAGGAATCTCCATGTTCGGACCTGCTTCACGCAAAGTAAAAATGGCCATGAACTTAATCAAAATATATTCATCAACGCGAAAATGCTCGTAAATTACCGGAGAGCGTCAAGCATGCAGTGGAATATTGAAAATAGCCTTGTATGTCCTGTAACAGGAACAGGTTTTTCAGTTGCGGCAAGTGCCAAAAATCTGAAATTAATTATTTGGTATAGTGGGGATTATTTTTTGAGCATTGGTTCGGTTATTAACATCACACAAAATGAAGTTTTCATTAATGGTGTGCCCGGCGATTTACAGGTTATTCATGCATTCCCCTATACGGAAAATTTATGGTCAACATTTTCAAAGAATATTGAATGCCCCGGTAATCAGAACCCTATGCTGCTCATCTGCAATCGAAGAAGCCTCTGCAAGTTCGCCTTGTGCCCCTACGGCGCCAGGCAAAAGAGGCCGCAATAAGGCTTCCCCATCATTCGCGCTAGCGTACCGGTACTTATTTTCTATGTGGGCACGCGCTGTCCTGACAGCCCGTGCCCACATTGTGCCGCACCCTGTTCCCTTAATGCGCAATGCTTCTGCTCGTATCTGAATCATTGTCTGGCTCCGCAAAAAATAGTCCTGAACCGCAGCTCCGGGAATCATAGCGAATTTCATGGCTAATATATAGCTCATATTAATGTCCGGATGGTTTACAATGGCGGTAGCGAATGAATAGGCACCTGACTTCAGATACTGAATGCGCCACCTCAGCCGCGATGCAGGTAAAGAGATTCAAGCGATTAAAAGATGAGTGCAAGCATACACAATATGAATAAAATTGTTTTCGTTGAGGATGATGCCGAGGTCGGCGCACTGATTGCGGCCTACCTTGGCAAACACGATATGGACGTGGTGGTAGAACCGCGCGGCGATCGGGCGGAAGAGGTTATCGCGCGCGAAAAGCCGGACCTGGTGCTGCTGGATATCATGCTGCCGGGTAAAGACGGTATGACGCTGTGCCGCGATTTACGCGGCCAGTGGCAGGGGCCAATCGTATTGCTCACTTCACTGGACAGCGATATGAACCATATTCTCTCACTCGAAATGGGCGCCAGCGATTATATCCTGAAAACCACGCCGCCCGCGGTGCTGTTAGCTCGCCTGCGCCTGCATTTGCGCCAGCATATCGCCGTGCCGGACGGCAGCGTCCCCTCCTCGCTCACCCCGCATAAAGCGATCGCTTTTGGCTCCCTGAGTATCGACCCGGTGAATAGACAGGTGATGCTCGGCGGCGAAAGCGTCGCCTTATCCACTGCGGATTTCGATCTCCTGTGGGAGTTAGCGACCCATGCTGGACAAATTATGGATCGGGACGCGTTATTAAAAAATCTGCGCGGCGTCAGCTACGATGGTATGGACCGCAGCGTCGATGTCGCCATCTCGCGGCTGCGTAAAAAGCTTCTCGATAATGCGACTGAGCCATATCGTATCAAAACGGTACGCAATAAAGGTTACCTGTTCGCCCCGCACGCCTGGGACAATTAATTTTGGCATATGGCGATGGAATAGCTGTTTGTGCGGAGTTAGCCGTCAGAGCCAATTCAACCTCCTGTTAATTATTTTTAAAACAGGGGGTGAAATTGCTTTTCCCACGCAAAACCCGCGCTTCACCGCGCGGCGCGCCTCACGACTTGCCGGGCGGGTGATACTCTTTGCAGACAATCAACGGAAAACATTCTACTGTGGAGTGATAGCGCTGGCGCCTGGCCAGTATCGACACCCGTCGTGAGTATAGAGATTCACACCTTCAGTGGGTTGGGATGACCGCAATATCTACTGCACGGGAGCATCTATATGTTGAACGATCTCAGCAGCGATGAAAGCAAAAGACGCGCGGCGATTGACCTGTTAAAAAACGCGGACGAAGGGCGAGACGAAGCGTTAAAAAAATACACTCATCTGGTCTGCCAGTTGCTAAAAATGCCAATGAGTTTTGTGTCAATCCTTGACGATGAAAAGCAGTACATCAAATCCGCTCAGAATATCGCCCCCACGGACACCAGCCTGGGCGGAGCATTTTGCGAACAGACCCTGAAACAGGGTGAGACTCTCCTTTGTCCTGATACGCATCAGCACCCGATCTTTCATCGCGATCGGGCGGTCAGAGAAGCGCCATTCATTCGCTTTTATGCAGGATGCCCGCTGAAAACCCGCGATGGAGTGACCGTGGGTACCTTGAGTATCTTAGATACGCAACCCAGGACACTTTCAGATGAGCAGATCGCTATTTTTAAGACTCTGGCCGAGCTGATATCGGATTTCTTAGCCTCCTGGCACTCAGTGGGGTATATCGACGTCGTCACGCTTTTACCCAATCGGCAGCGCCTGCTCAAGGACATTGAGGTGTCGGCGGAGGGTACTTTCAGGCTGGTCATTATTGACTGCATTGATATGCCATTTGCCTACGAGATGGCCCGCTCATTGGGGATGCTGGCGGTAGAGAATTTGCTTCGTGACATGACCGTCGCGCTGCAGGCGCGCCTGCCCATGGCGAGCAAACTTTACGCCGTGGCGGTGGGACGCTTTGCCTTTTTCACCCCGGAACCCATGGCGCTGTCATTGGAGGGTATAGCACTACGGCTTCAGGGAACCCAGGCCAGGATCGGCCCGGACGTTCCCCTGGATTTGAATATTCACATGGGTGACTCCGGTATTTGCGATAGCGACATGACGCCAAATGAAATTCTGCGGCGCGCGGTGAGCGCACTGCATGAAGCGATAAGCCAGGGGCTCCGTTTTA
This sequence comes from Klebsiella sp. GW_Kp182, assembly GCF_040062275.1. NCBI lineage: Bacteria > Pseudomonadati > Pseudomonadota > Gammaproteobacteria > Enterobacterales > Enterobacteriaceae > Klebsiella > Klebsiella sp. GW_Kp182. Next base: position 169,487 of record NZ_JBEAFQ010000004.1, read on the forward strand.
CGACCTATAATGACGCACTGGACATCCGCAAGAAGCGAGATTTCAGCCTGCTCACCGAACTCAGGCAAACGCTGCAGGGAAACCAGGGGTTATATCTGGTCTTTCAGCCAAAAATTTCGCTGACGACGGGAGACGTGACGGGCGCTGAAGCCTTGATAAGATGGAAGCATCCTATCAATGGCGAAGTGCTGCCGGGTGAATTTATTCCGCTGGTCGAAAAGACTAGCCTGATGCGCGAACTCTCGGCCTGGGTTATCGATCATACTATCGCGCAGTTGAGTGACTGGCGGGATCGGGGGCTTTCTCTTCCCGTCTCAATTAATCTCGCCGCCAGCGATTTTTCTCGACCCGATTTCGCTGAGGAGCTTGAGCAGAAACTGCGGGAGGCGTGTCTTGACCCAGCCCTGCTGGGGGTGGAGTGTCTGGAGACTGAGAAGATGCTTGAAAGTCCGGCCGCGCTGAACGGACTGGACATGCTCAAAAAACGCGGGTTTAAAATTTCTCTGGATGACTTTGGATCGGGATACAGCAACATTAATTACCTGCGGCAAATCCCGCTGGACATCATCAAACTCGACCGGTCTATTGTGAGGCATATAGTCCATGAGAAAGCCAGCCGCATTATTGTGCACAACGTTATCAGGCTCCTCAAGCAGCTCGATTACGTCGTTCTTGCCGAAGGCGTCGAGGATCTCGAAACGGTTGAGATTTTACGCAGCCTGGGCTGCGATGAGGTTCAGGGATATTTTTTTGCCCGGCCGATGGTCTCCGTTGATTTTGCCGCATGGTATCGCGCCAGAAAGGCAGACCTGGGAAAGAAATCCTGAGACGAACGACTCTTTTCAATGTTCTTTCAGTATATGAACCAATCCAGCGATAAAGACGCGCAACGGGCGCTGCACTGAGGAACACGATATGACTACCTTTTACCAATTGACTGCCACCAGCCTGCACGGCCAGCCCATCTCAATGGCTGACTATGCTGGCAAGCTCGTTCTGGTAGTCAATACCGCCAGCCACTGTGGCTTCACGCCGCAATATGCAGGGCTGGAAGCGCTCTACGCGAAATACGCTGCTCAGGGGCTGATAGTGCTTGGTTTCCCCTGCAACCAGTTTGGTAAGCAGGAGCCCGGCGGCGTCGATGACATCGAGCAGACCTGTAGGGTCAATTACGGTGTGAGCTTCCCGATGTTCGAGAAAGTGGAGGTCAACGGTGCCGGCGCGCACCCGCTGTTTCGTTACCTGAAAGATGAGTTACCCGGCGTGCTGGGCGGGCGGATCAAATGGAACTTCACGAAGTTCTTGATCGGTCGCGACGGCACCCCTCTCACGCGTTTCGCGCCGTTCACCACCCCGGAGAAAATGGAGACCGCCATCCTTGCCGCACTAAAGATTTAAATCTTTTGCCTCCCTGACCACTGCCTGTGCGCGAGTGAATGTTCGTTCCGCGCCGGAAGTGCGCCTGGAAAAATGACAATGGGTTAGGAATAAGTCCCGCGCACGCGATACAAATCACTCATTTTTCAGCCCACCACACGCCAGATATTTCTCTTTTCTGCGAGTTAAGCAATCTATTAAAACAATACCTGCCCGGCAAGATGACCTATTCCTATAGACGAAAACATCGCCAGGGTGCTCCAGGAAGTAATTCTGCCGATCGCCCTGAGAGGGGAGGCTCTGCTGACAATTGAAGATATATAGCCAAGAGCAGCCAGTGAAAAAAGGGAGGAGAGAATAACAAAGAGAAAAACCAGCGTTGCTGGAGAAAGCCATGCAACGACTAAAGGCAACGTTGCGCCAGCGGAAAAACTCAGCGCCGAGAAAACGGCAGCCTGCAGGGGGCGCGCAGAATTGGTATCCGTCAGTCCCAGCTCCTCGCGGGCATGCGTGTCCAGAGCATCTTTCACCATGAGTTGTTCGGCAACCTTTTGGGCAAGCTCTGGCTCGAGTCCGCGTTGCACATAAAGTAAAGTCAGCTCGCGTACTTCTCCCTGATAATCTGTTTCCAGTTCCCTCTTTTCCTGAGCGAGAGCCGCGTTTTCCGTGTCGGCCTGAGATGAGACGGAAACATATTCCCCCGCGGCCATCGACATCGCCCCCGCGACCAGCCCGGCAATGCCCGCCAGTAAAACCCCGGAAGAGCCCGTATTAGCAGACGCAACGCCAAGAACAAGGCTCGCTGTCGAAACAATACCATCGTTAGCCCCGAGTACAGCAGCCCTTAACCATCCGACGCGTTCAATGCTGTGTCGTTCAAGATGCATGCTTTTATTCTCCTTTAAGTACGCCTGTTCAGCCTGGCGGGATGAGGGTGGAATAAAACGGATTAAAACAGAGAACGCTTCGCACATCGGCGCCGACCGCGGTACATTACATTCTTCTCTGATTTGGCTTCAACCCACACCATCATACTTATGCGTGCTGGATGTTGTCAGCCGCAGCGAACCCTGCTTTCATAGCAAATCAAATGGGCATAAAACGCAACAAGGGTTTTTCACGTAGATTGCGCCTGGATAAATGCCCCCGCAGTGCCCCTGCAGGTAAAAGCAGGAATTTAACCTTTTGATTTTGAGTGAGATTTAATGAAAAAGCTGTTTGTGCAGTTTTACCTCCTGCTGTTCGTCTGCTTCCTGGTCATGACCATGATGGTGGGCCTGGTGTACAAATTCACCGCCGAACGCGCAGGGCGTCAATCGCTGGACGACCTGATGAAAAGTTCGCTGTATCTGATGCGCAGCGAGCTGCGGGAGATCCCGCCGCGCGACTGGAGCAAAACGCTCAAAGAGCTGGACCTCAATCTCTCTTTCGATCTGCATATCGAGCCCATCAGCAAATTCAAGCTCTCGGAAAACTCGATGCAGCATCTGCGCGCCGGGGATATCGTCGCCCTCGACGATCAGTACACCTTTATCCAGCGGATCCCGCGCAGCCACTACGTGCTCTCCGTCGGTCCGGTGCCGTATCTCTATTTTTTGCATGAGATGCGCCTGCTCGATCTGGCCCTGATGGCTTTTATCGCCATCTCGCTGGCCTTTCCGGTCTTTATCTGGATGCGTCCTCACTGGCAGGAGATGCTGCGTATTGAGACCGCCGCCCAGCGCTTCGGCGACGGACATCTTACTGAACGCATTCATTTCGACAGCATGTCCAGCTTCGCGCGGCTGGGGGTGGCGTTTAATCAGATGGCCGATAACATCAACGCGCTTATCGCCAGCAAAAAACAGCTGATCGATGGCATCGCCCATGAACTGCGGACCCCGCTGGTGCGCCTGCGCTATCGCCTGGAAATGAGTGAGAACCTCACCGAAGCCGAATCGCAGGCGTTGAACCGCGATATCGGGCAGTTGGAGGCGCTGATTGAAGAACTTCTGACCTACGCGCGGCTTGACCGCCCGCAGAACGAACTGAAGCTGACGACCCCCAATTTCCCGGCGTGGATCCGCGATCACGTGGAAGATATTCAGACGGTTAATCCCCAGCGCGAGATTGCGCTAACCGACGTCGTGGCCGGGAGTTACGGCGCGCTGGATATGCGCTTAATGGAACGGGTGCTGGATAATCTGGTGAATAATGCCCTGCGCTACAGTAACCAGCGTATTCAGATCAGCCTGACGCTGCAGGCTTCGCGCGCGACGCTGCGGGTCGAAGATGATGGCCCCGGAATTGCGCCTGATGAACGTGAGCGAGTGTTCGAGCCTTTCGTACGCCTCGACCCGAGCCGCGATCGCGCGACCGGCGGCTGTGGCCTCGGTTTAGCTATCGTCCACAGCATCGCCCAGGCAATGGCCGGGGAAGTGCATTGCGAAGCGAGTTCGCTGGGCGGGGCCTGTTTTTGCTTTAGCTGGCCGGTCTATCATCAGTTGCCGGATTTTACCTCCGCCTGATACGCCTTTGCGCAAAAGCTGAGGCCTGCTATAGTTAAAAAATCGCTAAGTATGTTGTAACTAAGGTGGGGAATATGGCCAGCTATGACCTTGTTGAACGTCTGAACGACACCTTTCGCCAGCTCGAGCATGAACTACAGGCGTTAAAACACGCCCTGAGCCAGTGCCGCCTGCTGGCCGCCCGCGTCTTTGAGCTGCCGCCGGTGAGTAAAGACGCAGAACACCAGCCGCTGGAGAGCATCAACGTGGTTCAGCACACCGGCAAAACCGCGCTGGAGATGGCGCTCAGGCACTATAGTCATCTGTTTATCCAGCAGCAGTCGGAAACCCGCAGCAGCAAAGCCGCCGTGCGTTTACCCGGCGCGATTTGTCTGCAAACTGACGCCCGCGAACAGGCTGAACTCTTAGACAAAATCACCCATATCAACGCCCTCAAAGCGCGCTTCGAGAAGATTATCACCGTGGATTCCGGCCTGCCTGCCGCCGCGCGGTTTGAGTGGGTCCATCGCCACCTGCCGGGGCTGATTACGCTGAGCGCCTATCGCACGCTAACTCCCCTCCTCGATCCGAGCACCATCCGCTTCGGCTGGGCCAATAAGCACGTGATTAAAAATCTCACCCGCGATCGGGTACTCATGCAGCTGGAAAAAAGCCTTCAGTCGCCCCGGGCGGTTCCGCCGTGGACCCGCGAGCAGTGGCAAAGCAAGCTGGAGCGAGAGTATCAGGATATTGCCGCCCTGCCGCAGCGGGCAAAGCTGAAAATAAAGCGGCCGGTGAAGGTGCAGCCCATCGCCAGGGTCTGGTACAGCGGGGAACAAAAACAGGTGCAATACGCCTGTCCGGGACCGATGATTGCGCTGATATCCGGCACCAAGGGCGTCAGCGTGCCGGACCTCGGTGAACTCCTGAACTATGACGCCGATAACGTGCAGTATCGCTACAAACCGCAGGCGCAGTCGCTCAGGCTACTGATTCCGCGGCTGCACCTGTGGCTGGCTAGCGAGTAGACATACTGCCCACCATCTCTTCCGGGCGCACCCAGCGGTCAAACTCGGCTTCCGTAAGGTAGCCGAGCGCCAGCGCCGACGCTTTCAGGGTTAACCCCTCTTTATGGGCCTTTTTGGCAATTTCCGCCGCTTTGTCATAGCCGATATGGGTATTCAGCGCGGTTACCAGCATCAGCGACTCATTCAGCAACTGGCTGATGCGTTCACGGTTCGGCTCAATGCCTTCCGCGCAGTGCTCGTTAAAGCTCGCCATCCCGTCAGCCAGCAGCCGCACCGATTGCAGGAAGTTGTGGATCACCATCGGGCGATAGACGTTGAGCTCAAAGTTGCCCGATGCGCCGCCGATATTCACCGCGACATCGTTGCCCATCACCTGACAGCACAGCATGGTCAGGGCTTCGCACTGGGTCGGGTTCACCTTGCCAGGCATAATCGACGAACCCGGTTCATTTTCCGGGATCGCAATTTCGCCAATCCCACAGCGCGGGCCGGAGGCCAGCCAGCGCACATCGTTGGCAATTTTCATCAGCGAAGCGGCCAGCCCTTTCAGCGCCCCGTGCGCGTGCACCAGCGCATCAACGGTCGCCAGCGCTTCAAACTTGTTCGGCGCGGTGACAAACGGCTGGCCGCTTAAGGCCGCCAGCTCGGCGGCGACGCGTACCGCATATTCCGGATGGGTATTGAGCCCGGTTCCCACCGCCGTCCCGCCCAGCGCCAGCTCGGCCAGATGCGGCAGGCTATGGTCGAGATGTTTTAAATTGTGCTCCAGCATGGCTACCCAGCCGGAGATCTCCTGACCGAGGGTCAGCGGCGTCGCATCCTGCAGATGGGTGCGGCCGATTTTGACAATATCGCTGAAGGCAACGGCTTTATTGTTCAGGGTCTGCTTCAGCACGTTGAGCTGCGGGATCAGCTTCTCCCGCAGGGCAATCATCGCCGCCACGTGCATCGCCGTCGGGAACACGTCGTTAGAGCTCTGGCTCTTGTTGACATCATCGTTGGGGTGAATCTTACGCTCCATCCCGCGCGCCCCGCCCAGCAGTTCACTCGCGCGATTGGCCAGTACCTCATTCATATTCATGTTGCTTTGCGTGCCGGAGCCGGTTTGCCAGATAGCCAGCGGAAACTCGTCCGGATGTTTGCCTGCCAGCACTTCGTCCGCGGCCTGAATAATCGCTTGCGCTTTCTCCGCGGCCAGAAGGCCGAGATCGTTATTCACCTTCGCCGCTGCGCGCTTGGTCAGCGCCAGCGCATAAATAAGCTCGGCCGGCATTTTTTCCGTCGAAATACGAAAATGCTCCAGCGAGCGCTGGGTTTGCGCGCCCCATAGCTTGTCGGCAGGCACATCGATGGCGCCCATTGAGTCTTTTTCACTGCGATGCGTTGTCATGACTTTCTCCTTGGATTCAACGTGCGTAATAGCGACAAAGCTCACCTGCTCAAAGGGTAAAGTATGGGTCAGATTTATAAGTTGTTTTGGTGGTTCGTGCCGCTAAGCGGCATAAAAAAAACCGCCCCGAAGGGCGGCTGAAATCATTTCACGCAGCGGGCGCACTGCGAGCTCTGGATTTGCTGGAAGAAGTCGTTGCCTTTGTCATCCACGAGGATAAACGCCGGGAAGTCTTCGACTTCAATTTTCCAGATGGCTTCCATACCCAGCTCCGGGTACGCCACGCACTCGAGGCTGCGGATACTCTGCTGCGCCAGTACCGCCGCCGGGCCGCCGATGCTGCCGAGGTAGAAACCGCCGTGTTTATGACAGGCGTCGGTCACCTGCTGGCTGCGGTTGCCTTTGGCTAACATGATTTTACTCGCCCCGTGCGCCTGCAGCAGGTCGACGTAGGAGTCCATGCGGCCAGCGGTAGTCGGGCCAAGGGAGCCGGACGCGTAGCCGTCCGGCGTTTTCGCCGGGCCCGCGTAGTAGATCGGGTGGTCTTTGACGTACTGCGGCAACGCCTCACCGCTGTCGATGAGCTCTTTCAGCTTTGCGTGGGCGATATCGCGGGCCACGATAATCGTCCCGCTCAGCGACAGGCGGGTCGACACCGGGTACTGCGACAGCAGCGCCAGAATATCGCTCATCGGCTGGTTGAGGTTGACCTTGACCGCCTCGCCCTCGCCGGCCTGACGAAGATGCTCGGGAATATATTTGCCCGGATTGCTCTCCAGTTTCTCAATCCAGATCCCCTGGCGATTGATCTTGGCTTTGATATTGCGATCCGCCGAGCAGGAGACGCCCATACCCACGGGGCAGGAGGCGCCGTGGCGCGGCAGGCGCACGACGCGGATATCGTGGGCGAAGTATTTGCCGCCGAACTGCGCGCCGAGACCGAGGTTTTGCGCCTCCACCAGCAGTTCCTGTTCCAGCTGAATATCGCGGAAGGCCTGACCGTGTTCGTTGCCTTCGGTCGGCAGGCCGTCGTAGTACTTGGTTGAGGCCAGCTTAACGGTTTTCAGGGTGGACTCCGCCGAGGTGCCGCCAATGACGAAAGCAATATGGTACGGCGGGCAGGCGGCGGTTCCCAGAGTGCGCATCTTTTCGACGAGATAGTTTTTCAGCTTCGCCGGGGTAATTAACGCTTTGGTTTCCTGGTACAGGTAGGTTTTATTCGCCGAGCCGCCGCCTTTGGCGATGCAGAGGAATTTGTACTCCTCGCCGTCGGTGGCGTAAAGATCGATCTGCGCAGGCAGGTTAGTGCCGGTGTTGACCTCTTTATACATATCCAGCGGCGCGTTCTGCGAATAGCGCAGGTTATCCTGGATATAGGTGTTATAAACGCCCTGCGCCAGCGCGGCTTCATCGCCGCCGCCGGTCCACACGCGCTGGCCTTTTTTGCCGGTAATAATCGCGGTACCGGTATCCTGGCAGGTCGGCAGCACGCCTTTGGCGGCGATATCCGAGTTGCGCAGAAACTGCAGCGCCACGTACTTATCGTTTTCGCTGGCTTCCGGGTCGTTGAGAATATCGGCCACCTGCTGCTGGTGCGCCGGGCGAAGCATAAAGGAGGCGTCGTGGAAAGCGTGTTGTGCCAGTAAAGTTAGCGCCTGAGGTTCAACTTTCAGAACTTCCTGGCCGGCGAATTCGGCGACGGAGACGTAATCGCTGCTGAGGAGGTAGTACTCGGTATCGTCCTTTTTCAGTGGAAAAGGATCCTGATATACAAACGGTTTATTCGACATTGTGCTCTCACTTACTGCTTAGCTGATTATATTTCAGGCAGACACTCCATTTGCCCGTGGAAAAGCGAGTCGATCGATTTTACACAATTTTTTAACAAAAACTGAGACAAGGACGACTTTTTCTTCGCGCCGGTTGCTTATCGGTCGATTGCTGGTTTAATAGTGCCATGACTATTAAGTGGAAACAGGGATTGAGAATGCAAAAGCTCATTAACTCAGTGCAAAACTACGCCTGGGGAAGCCATACCGCCTTAACCGAACTTTATGGGATTGCTAACCCGGACAACCTGCCGATGGCGGAGCTGTGGATGGGCGCCCATCCCAAGAGCAGCTCGCAGATTGTGGATAATAGCGGGGCGCCGCGCTCTCTGCGCGACGCGATCGAAAGCGATAAAGCAACCCTGCTTGGCGCGAAAGTCGCCGAGCGTTTTGGCGAACTGCCGTTCCTGTTCAAAGTTCTGTGCGCCGCGCAGCCGCTCTCTATCCAGGTCCACCCCAACAAGCAGGCCTCGGAAATCGGTTTTGCCAAAGAGAACGCTGCCGGGATCCCGCTTGATGCCGCCGAACGTAACTATAAAGATCCGAACCACAAGCCGGAGCTGGTTTTCGCCTTAACGCCGTTCCTCGCCATGAACGCCTTCCGCGAGTTTGCCGAAATCGTCACCCTGCTGCAGCCGGTTGCCGATGCGCATCCGGCGATTGCCCAGTTCCTTGCGCAGCCTGATGCCGGGCATCTGAGCCAACTGTTCGCCAGCCTGCTGAATATGAAAGGCGATGAAAAAGCGCACGCCTTACGGGCGCTGCAGGCGGCGCTGGACAGCGAGCAGGGTGAGCCCTGGCAGACTATCCGCCTGATCGCCGAGTTCTACCCGGACGATAGCGGCCTCTTCTCTCCGCTGCTGCTCAACGTGGTCAAACTGAATCCCGGCGAGGCGATGTTCCTGTTTGCGGAAACCCCGCACGCCTACCTGCAGGGCGTGGCGCTGGAAGTGATGGCCAACTCTGACAACGTGCTTCGCGCGGGCCTGACGCCGAAATATATCGATATTCCGGAACTGGTGGCGAACGTCAAATTTGAGCCAAAACCCGCGGGCCAACTGCTGACCCAGCCGGTAATTCACGGCGCGGAGCTGGACTTCCCCATCCCGGTTGACGATTTTGCCTTCTCGCTGCACGACCTGTCAGCGCAGGCGTCAACCATCGCCCAGCAGAGCGCGGCGATCCTGTTCTGCGTCGAGGGTGAGGCGACGATTGCCAAAGGCGAACAGCGCCTGACGCTGAAGCCGGGTGAATCCGCGTTTATCGGCTGTAATGAATCACCGGTGCAGGTTAGCGGCCGCGGCCGCGTGGCGCGCGTGTTTAATAAGCTCCAGTAAGTTACTGAACTTTTTAGCCACAGTTGCTAGACTTTCACCCATCATGACAACACAACCAGGCGGCCCGATCCGCCTGGTTTCATTTATGGACAAATGCTATGAAAAAATCGCTGGTCGCAGCAGGAGTTATCATTGCGCTGGGCGTCGTCTGGACGGGCGGCGCGTGGTATACGGGGAAGCAGCTGGAAAGCCGCATTGCCGACATGGTGCAGCAGGCTAATGCTCAGCTGCAAAGCAGCGCGCCGCAGGCTGGCGTGGAGCTGACGTATCAGGGCTATCAGCGCGGACTGTTCCGCAGCCATTTACAGCTGGTGCTGAAGCCTGCTGCCGGCAAAGCGCCCCGCTGGCTTGCCGCCGGACAGTCGCTGGTGTTTGATGAAGTCGTCGATCACGGCCCTTTCCCGCTGGCTTCGCTCAAATCCTTTAACCTCGCCCCGGCGATGGCGTCCGTCAAAACCACCCTGACCAATAACGACGCCAGCAAGGCGCTGTTCGACATCGCTAAAGGCGAAACGCCGTTCACCATTGATACCCGTATCGCTTATAGCGGCGACAACACATCCGCTATTGTGCTCAACCCGCTTGATTACGCGAAAGGCGATGAGAAGGTGACCTTCAGCGGCGGACAGTTCCAGCTGGACGCTGACCGCGAAGGAAAAACCCTCAGCCTGAGCGGCGAAGCCGGTAGCGGGCAGATTAACGCGGTTAACGAGTACAACCAGAAAGTTCAGCTCACCTTTAATAACCTGAAAACCGACGGCTCTACCGAAATGGCCAGCTTCAACGAGCGTATCGGTAAACAGGCTATCTCGCTGGACAAGCTGGCGATTGGCGTTGAAGGCAAAGAGCTGGCGCTGTTCGAAGGGATGAAAATTGACGGCAATTCGTCGCTGACTGCCGACGGTAAAGGTATTAACAGCCAGCTGGACTACACGGTCAACAGCCTCAAGCTGCAAAATCAGGATATCGGTAGCGGCCGGCTGACGCTGAAGCTGGACAATATCGATGGCGAAGCCTTCCATCAGTTCAGCCAAAAATACAACGCTGAAGCGCAGGCGCTGATGGCGGATCCGCAGCTGGCGCAGAATCCTGAGCTCTATCAGCAGGCGTTAACGCAAACCTTCTTTAGCGCGCTGCCGATGATGCTGAAAGGCAGCCCGTCTCTGACCATTTCGCCGCTGAGCTGGCGCAATGCGAAGGGGGAAACCACCCTGAATCTTTCGATTCTGCTCAAAGACCCGTCGCTGACCACCACCCCGCCGCAGACGCTGGCGGATGAAGTGGATCGTAGCGTTAAATCGCTCGACGGCAAACTGGTGATCCCGGTGGATATGGCGACGGCGTTTATGACCCAGATTGCCGGGCTGGAAGGCTATCAGCCCGCCGACGCCGCTAAGCTTGCGGATCAGCAGGTGAAAGGCCTGGCGGCGATGGGGCAGATGTTCCGCATCACCACCATGGAAGATAACGCCATTACCTCAAGTCTGCAGTACGCTGACGGCCAGGTTACGCTGAACGGACAGAAAATGCCGCTGGATGAGTTTGCCGGAATGTTCGGTTTAGCGCTTCCCGCCGTCTCTGAACCCGCAGCGCCGCAGGAAACTCAGCCGCAAGATGACGCGCCGCAAGACGTGGTGCCACCCGCCGCGCCGCAGCAATAAACGGCACATAGCCCCTGCCCAGGGGCTATTTTCGGGTAATCAGCCGGGGAGAAATAATCTGGTTTCTCGCCGCGCCCTGTCCCTCTTCCATACGCCGTAAAATACACTCCGCGAGGCTTTGTCCCAGCTCCCGGGCGGGCGTCGTCACCCAGGTCAGCGGCAGATCGTCCAGCGCCTCCTCGGGTAACTCCGCAAAAGCCGCCAGCGCGACCCGCTGTTCAAAATAGCTTTCGACGCCAGCTTCGCCGCTCTGGCGCCCGGCGCGCATCAGCCCAAACCACGCCCCGGTGGCAATCACGCTGTTGTAGCACAGCACCGCGCTAATCGTTGGGTTTTGCCGCAGCAGCGCCGCCATCGCCTCTGCCGCCTGCTTCTGGCTCGACTCGCACTCCAACACCCACTCGCTATGAAACGGCAGGCCATACTTCAGCAGGGTGGCGCAGTAGCCGCCTACCCGTTCGGCGCGCGTCAGGGACGAGCTCTGCCCTCCCAGCCAGGCAATGCGCTGATGGCCGCGGCGGATCAGGTGCTCGGTGACAATCTGCGCCGCCTGCATATTATCCGGGCGGATCAGGTCGACATCGTCGAGATAGCTGGCGCGGGAAGCAAACACCAGCGGCATTCCAGCTTGCGCCGCGCGATCGCGCAGCTCCGCTCCCTGGTCGATCGCCCCGGCAATCACCACGCCGTCGACCCCTTGCGCCACCAGGGTATCAAAACGCTGGAGCATTTTTTCACCGCTGTGCCCCCCCAGGGTGAGAAACACCATTCTGCCCTGCGACTCAAGCGCGTCGGTCAATCCGGCGGTCATCTCCGCGTAGAAAGGCTTCGATAAGTCGCTGACGATCAGGCCAATAACGCCGCTCTGGCCGCCGCGCAGCGACGCCGCCTGGCGGTTGCGCACGAAGCCCAGCTGTTCAATGGCATGATTGACGCGCTCGCCGGTGGCCGACGAAATACGCCCTTTGCCGCTCAGCACCAGCGATACCGTACTGACCGACACGCCCGCCGCCTGGGCGACATCATTAATGGTGATTTTTTTCGCGATAGCCATAACTGCAGGCCGACTCCCTTTGGCTGTCGATAAAACGTTTTATCAAGATACTCTCTTTATAAACGTTATTATCGCCGGAATATGTGATTTTTATCGCACTAAAATTTGGTAAAACGTTTTATCTTTCCGTGGCGTTACATCCTACCGATAACTTAAAGAACCAGGATTCGTGTTATGACGGCGAAAACAGCAACCAAAATTACCCTATGGGAGTTTTTCCAGCAGTTAGGGAAAACCTTCATGTTACCCGTGGCGTTGCTCTCCTTTTGCGGGATCATGCTGGGGATCGGCAGCTCTCTGAGCAGCCATGATGTCCTGACGCTCCTGCCGTGGCTGGACGTGCCGCTGCTGCAGGCCGTATTCATCTGGATGGGCAAAGTCGGCTCCTTCGCCTTCAGCTTTTTGCCGGTGATGTTCTGTATCGCTATTCCGCTAGGACTGGCCCGGGAAAACAAAGGCGTCGCCGCGTTTGCCGGTTTTGTCGGCTATGCCGTGATGAATCTGGCGGTTAACTTCTGGCTGACGGCCAAAGGCATTCTGCCGACCACCGATGCCGCCGTCCTCAAAGCGAACAACATCCAGAATATTATCGGCATTCAATCGATCGACACCGGGATCCTCGGCGCGGTGATCGCCGGGATCATCGTCTGGATGCTGCATGAGCGTTTTCACAATATCCGCCTGCCCGACGCGCTGGCCTTTTTTGGCGGCACCCGCTTTGTACCGATTATCACAACCGTGGTTCTCGGCCTGGTCGGTCTGGTCATTCCGCTGATCTGGCCCGTCTTCGCCATGGGGATCAATGCCCTCGGCCACGTCATCAATAGCGCGGGAGATTTCGGACCGATGATTTTCGGTACCGGAGAGCGCCTGCTGCTGCCTTTCGGCCTGCACCATATTCTGGTGGCGCTGATCCGCTTTACCGAGGCGGGGGGAACCATGGACGTTTGCGGCCATAGCGTCAGCGGCGCGCTGACGATTTTCCAGGCCCAGCTCAGTTGCCCAACCACCCACGGCTTCTCCGAAAGCGCGACCCGTTTCCTCTCGCAAGGCAAAATGCCGGCCTTCCTCGGCGGCCTGCCGGGAGCGGCGCTGGCGATGTACCACTGCGCTCGCCCGGAAAACCGCCATAAAATTAAGGGGCTGCTGATTTCCGGCGTTATCGCCTGCGTGGTAGGCGGCACGACCGAGCCGCTGGAATTTTTATTCCTGTTCGTCGCCCCGGTGCTGTACGTTATCCACGCGCTCCTCACCGGACTGGGCTTTACCATAATGGCCATTCTGGGGGTGACTATCGGCAACACCGACGGCAACGTTATCGACTTTGTGGTGTTCGGCATTCTGCACGGTCTGTCAACCAAGTGGTATCTGGTACCGGTAGTCGCGGCCATCTGGTTTGCGGTTTACTACGGTATCTTCCGTTTCGCTATCACCCGCTTTAACCTGAAAACCCCGGGACGCGATATTGAAACCAATAGCGCTTTCGAAAAGGCCGTCACCGGCGTGACCGGAAAATCAGGCTATAACGTTCCGGCGATTCTGGCGGCGCTCGGCGGCGCGGAAAATATCGTTTCGCTCGATAACTGCATTACCCGCCTGCGTCTGTCGGTTAACGATATGAGCAAAGTCGACAGCGCCGCGCTGAAAGCGAATCGCGCCATCGGCGTGGTGCAGCTTAACCAGCACAACCTGCAGGTGGTGATTGGCCCGCAGGTGCAGTCGGTGAAAGATGAAATGGCTGTCCTGATGAATACCGTCGAGGCATAGGCTCCGCCCCCTCCGTACAGGAGGGGGACATGATGAAGGAAGTGCAGATGTTTGATTTTTCAACGCCGGTCGACCGTCACGGCACCTGGTGCACCCAGTGGGATTACGTCGCCGACCGTTTTGGCGCGGCCGACCTGCTGCCCTTTACGATCTCCGACATGGATTTCGCCACCGCCCCCTGCATCATCGATGCCGTTAGCAAACGCCTGGCCCACGGCGTTTTTGGCTACAGCCGCTGGAAAAACGATGAATTCCTCGGCGCGGTGAGCCACTGGTTCGCCAGCCGTTTTCATAGCCCAATCGACCGCGAAGCAATTGTTTACGGGCCGTCGGTTATCTATATGGTGGCGGAGATGATTCGTCAGTGGTCGGCAGCGGGTGACGGTATTGTGGTACACACTCCGGCCTACGATGCCTTTTATAAAACCATTGAAGGCAACCAGCGGCGCGTCGCGGCGGTTCCGCTCTCCCTCGACAACCATCAGTGGCGCTGCGATATGGCGCAGCTGGAACGGGTACTGGCTCAGCCGCGTAATACCGTGCTGCTGCTGTGCAGTCCGCATAACCCCACCGGCAAGGTATGGACCCGCGAAGAGCTGGAAACCATGGCGCGGCTGTGCGAGAAGCACGGCGTAAAGGTGATTAGCGACGAGATCCACATGGACATGGTGTGGGACGAACACCAGCACACCCCGTGGTGCGAGGTGGCGCGCAGCCCCTGGGCATTGTTCACCTCCGGATCGAAAAGCTTCAACATTCCGGCGTTTACCGGCGCATACGGGCTGATTGACGATCCCGCGGCGCGCGAAAGCTATTTGCACGCGCTTAAGGCCCGCGATGGCCTCTCTTCCCCTTCCGTACCGGCGCTGGTGGCGCATATCGCCGCCTATCGCGAGGGCGCCGCCTGGCTGGATGCCCTGCGCGGCTATCTGCAGGAGAATATGCGCTACATCGCGCGCGAACTGAATCAGGCGTTTCCCGAGCTAAACTGGCAGCCGCCGCAGGCGACTTACCTGGCGTGGATTGACCTGCGCCCGCTGGCGGTGGACGACCGCGCCCTGCAAAAAGCACTTATTGAGGAACAGAAGGTCGCCATTATGCCAGGGGAGACCTACGGCGATGAGGGTAAGGGTTTTGTCCGCCTGAATGCCGGCTGCCCACGTGAAAAGCTGGAAAAAGGCGTGCAGGGATTAATTGCCGCCCTGGGCTCGCTGCGCTAACTGTTTTCGCTGGCCGCCAACGCGGTAGCGGCCTGTCCGCTACCGCTGACTCTCCGCTCACTCATCCGTCCTCCCGGCACAATAAAACGATATTTTGACGAGACTCAAAAAACGCTATTTCACAAAGGTGTATTTAAATGCCGTTTTTAATTCCCGTCAAAATATTCACCAGGAGGAAAAATATGAACACCTACGATCGTAACCGTAACGCTATCGCTACCGGCAGCATGGTTATGGTGGCCGACAGCGGCGCGACGGGCGTCATCAAAGCCATCCACGCCGAGGGTAAAACGGCGGAGCAGCTCCGCCGGGCGGACTGCGTGGAAATAGACGGACATCAGGGGTTATATTGCCCGCTAAACCTTATTCGCCTGGGCTTTAATTAATCGCAATATCCGTCATCTAATATCTGACCGCGGATCCGCAGGCGTAAAAGGCCACCCAAGCGTGGCCTTTGATATTCTCTTTATCGTTCAATTTGATCCCATCGAGCGTTTTACATTAATAAGCAGCGTATTATCGCCCCTCTTCTACCCGCTACGGGTAATATACCTTCTGAGTTCAGAGGCATCTTCATGACATGGCAACAGTTCAAACAGGCGTGGCTGATTAAATTCTGGTCGCCCGTCCCCGCCGTTATCGCCGCGGGTATTCTCTCAACCTACTACTTCGGCATTACCGGCACCTTCTGGGCCGTCACCGGCGAATTCACCCGCTGGGGTGGGCAATTGCTGCAGCTCGTCGGCGTGCACAGCGAAGAGTGGGGCTACTATAAACTCATTCATCTCGAGGGCACCCCGCTCACCCGTATCGACGGCATGATGATCATCGGCATGTTTGGCGGCTGTTTCGCCGCCGCGCTGTGGGCGAATAACGTCAAGCTGCGCTTCCCCCGCAGCCGGATCCGCATTCTGCAGGCCGTCGCCGGGGGAATCATCGCCGGTTTCGGCGCCCGTCTGGCGATGGGCTGCAATCTGGCCGCCTTTTTTACCGGTATCCCACAGTTTTCTCTGCACGCCTGGTTCTTTGCCATCGCTACCGCTATCGGAACCTGGTTCGGCGCGCGCTTTACCTTACTGCCCATCTTCCGTATTCCGGTAAAAATGCAGAAAGTGTCCCAGGCCTCGCCGCTGACGCAAAAACCTGACCAGGCGCGGCGCCGGTTCCGTCTCGGCATGGTGGTCTTTTTCGCCATGATCGCCTGGGGCCTGCTCACCGCGGCCGATCGGCCGAAGCTCGGCCTGGCGCTGCTGTTTGGCGTCGGATTTGGCCTGCTCATCGAACGGGCGCAGATCTGCTTCACCTCCGCCTTTCGCGATATGTGGATCACCGGACGTACCAATATGGCGAAGGCGATTATTTTCGGCATGGCCGCCAGCGCTATTGGGATCTTCAGCTACGTGCAGCTGGGTATGGAGCCGAAAATCATGTGGGCGGGGCCCAACGCGGTTATCGGCGGCCTGCTGTTTGGCTTTGGCATCGTCCTGGCGGGCGGCTGCGAAACCGGCTGGATGTACCGCGCGGTGGAAGGTCAGGTGCACTACTGGTGGGTCGGGCTGGGCAACGTTATCGGTTCAACGATCCTCGCCTACTACTGGGACGGACTCTCTCCGGCGCTGGCCACAAGCTGGGATAAAATCAACCTGCTGGCGACCTTCGGGCCATTCGGCGGCCTGCTGGTGACCTATCTCCTGCTGCTGATCGCGCTGGTTCTGGTGATTGGCTGGGAAAAACGGTTTTTCCGCCGCCAGTCTCTCGCCCCCTCGACCGTTAAGGAAAGCGCATGAAAACTCTGGTCCCCGATTATCGCCTCGATATGGTTGGCGAACCCTGCCCCTATCCGGCCATCGCCACGCTCGAAGCCATGCCTTCGCTGAAGAAAGGCGAGATTCTGGAAGTGGTCAGCGACTGTCCGCAGTCGATTAACAACATCCCGCTGGATGCCAAAAACCACGGCTACACCGTGCTCGACATTCAGCAGGATGGGCCAACCATCCGCTATTTGATTCAAAAATAGCCAGAAAAAAGCCGGTAGTGGGCTACCGGCTGTCTTCCGCATCACATGCGCTAGCCCGCGCGTCACGGGCCTGAAAACGTCAATGATTACCAGCCCTTAACCGCATCGCCTTTGTAAAGCTGCTCTGCTGCCGCGGCTACCTCATCGCTCTGGTAGGCCTTCACCAGATTTTTCACCTTTTCGCTGTCTTTATTTTCGATACGACTGGCGAAAATATTCACGTAAGGGGAATCTTTGCTTTCCACGAACAGGCCGTTGCGCGACGGCGACAGCCCGACCTGGCTTGAGAAGGTGGTATTGATAATCGCCATGGTTATCTGCTGGTCGTCCAGCGCGCGTGTGAGCTGCGGCGCTTCAATTTCGACGATTTTCAGCTTTTTCGGGTTGTTGATAATATCCAGCGAGGTGGGCAGCAGACCTACGCCGTCCTTCAGCGTAATCAGCCCCTGCTTTTGTAGCAGTAGCAGAGAGCGGCCGAGGTTAGTTGGATCGTTGGGGACCGCCACCTGCGCGCCATCGGGCAGCTGAGCGACCGACGTGATTTTCTTCGAATAGGCCGCTATCGGATAAACGAACGTGGTGCCAACCTGAACCAGCTTATAGCCGCGCTCCTGGATCTGTTTGTCCAGATAGGGCTTATGCTGGAAAGCGTTAGCATCAAGATCGCCGTTATTCAGCGCCTCGTTGGGCAGGACGAAATCATTAAACGTCACCACCTCAACGTCGAGATTGTACTTCTCTTTCGCCACTTTTTGCGCCACCGCCCAGACTTCCTGGTCAACGCCTGCGCTTATGCCCACTTTGATGTGGTTGGGGTCCTGCTCGCCAGGTTTGCAGGCGGCCAGCAGCAGCGAGCCTGCGACAACCAGCGGTACCGCGATTTTTTTTAACGTGAAGATCATATTCCCAGAGTCCTTTTTAAAATTGCCTGCCATTCATTGCAGGAAAACCAGCGCCTGAGACTATAGAAAATTTCGGGCGCGAAATTAAATACTGATTGTCTATGATTAATAGCGTTTTGCTATGAGCGATTTCGTCATTGCTCCCTTTAAGAGGGCAATCTTCCCTTCCCTCACCATTTTTCCTTGTATTGTTCGGTAATTTTCTCCGCTTTTAACCATTTATCGTTCTGATGTACAATGACGCGCACTTTAACTAAAAAAAGAGTGCGACCATGATTGATTTAACTTTGCCATTAACCGACATCCATCGCCACCTTGATGGTAATATCCGGGCCCAAACCATTCTCGATCTTGGCCGCCAGTACAACCTCGCCCTTCCGGCAGATACCCTCGACACATTACGTCCTCATGTACAGGTCACCAGCAATGAGCCTGACCTGGTCAGCTTCCTCGCTAAGCTTGACTGGGGCGTAAAGGTGCTGGCCTCGCTGGAAGCCTGCCGCCGCGTCGCTTATGAAAACCTCGAAGATGCCGCACGCAACGGCCTGCACTACGTTGAACTGCGTTTCTCTCCGCGCTATATGGCGATGACCCACCAGCTGCCGGTCGCGGGCGTGGTCGAAGCGGTGATCGCCGGCGTTAAAGAAGGCAGCCGCGACTTTAACGTTGAGGCCCGCCTGATCGGCATTCTGAGCCGCACCTTTGGCGAAGCGGCCTGCGAAGAGGAGCTTGCGGCCCTGCTCGCCCATCGCGATGGCATCACCGCCCTCGACCTCGCCGGGGATGAGCTCGGCTTCCCGGGAAATCTGTTTATGGATCACTTCAGCCGCGCGCGCGATGCGGGCTGGCGCATCACCGTACATGCGGGCGAAGCCGCTGGCCCGGAAAGCATCTGGCAGGCGATTCGCGAACTGGGCGCCGAGCGTATCGGCCACGGCGTAAAGGCGGTGCAGGATCCGGCGCTGATGGATTATCTCGCCGCGCAGCGAATCGGGATTGAGTCCTGCCTGACCTCTAATATTCAGACCAGCACCGTGCCATCCCTGGCCGAGCATCCGCTGAAAACATTCCTTGAACACGGCGTACTGGCCTGCATCAATACCGACGACCCCGCCGTTCAGGGCGTCGATATTATCCACGAATACACCGTCGCCGCCCCGGCTGCCGGTTTAAGCCGCGAGCAAATTCGCCAGGCGCAGAGAAACGGTCTGGAGCTCGCCTTTTTAAGTGCCCGGGAAAAAGCGGCGCTGATCCAGCGCGTGCAGCAGGCTTGATGTTTCTCCCCCGTGCCAGCACGGGGGAAGCTCAATCAGCGCCTGGCCAGCGCGTTTCGTCAGGTCGGCCTAATTCAGGCACAGCGTCGCCCGATGCCTGGCCGACTCCAGCCCAAGCTCAATCAGTTCCATAATCTGAATCGCCTGGCTTGCCGGAACCGGGTTAACGCCGATGCCGTTAAGCGCATCGCGAATGGCGGCGTAATAGGCCGGATAGTTGCCCGGTAGCGTCAGCCACGACTCCTCGGTGATTTCCTCGCCTTCGGCGCGCGTCAGCAGCCCGTCGCGCATATCGTACCCCCAATCCTCCTGAGGCAGGCGCTCGCCGCTTTTCAACCGTTCTTCCTGCGGATCAAGGCCGTATTTCACATAGCTTCCCCGCGAACCGTGGATGATAAAGCGCGCCGTTTCCGCCGCGGCCACCAGGGTTCCGTGCAGCACCACGCGACGCTGCGGCCAGGCCAACACCGCATGAAAATAGTCTGTGGACTGGGAGCCTGGCCGTAGCTGAGCCAGGTCGACCTGCATACTCACCGGCAGACCGAAGAGATTTACCACCTGGTCCAGCAGATGCGGGGCAAGATCGTACCAGATGCCGCTGCCCGGCCCACCTTGCTCGCGCCAGCGTTGCCGTACCTGCGGTCGATAGCGGTCGAAATGCGACTCAAAATAGCCGACTTCACCTAACAGGCCTTCGTTAATCAGCGACTTCACCGTCAGAAAATCGCTGTCCCAGCGGCGGTTATGGAACACGGACAGCAGTCGCCCCTCGCTTTTGGCAATGGCCTCAAGCTCGCGCGCCTGTGACAGTGTCACGGTAAACGGTTTATCCACCACTACATGCTTGCCCGCTTCCAGCGCGGCTTTCGCCAGCGGGAAATGGGTATCATTGGGCGTGGGGATCACCACCAGATCGATATCGGGGTCGCTGAAGAGCGCCTGCGGCGCGGTCACCACCTTCACCGCAGGCCAGTCGGCCAGCACTTTCGTTTCATCGCTGCTCGAGACCGCCGCCAGCGTCATCCCCGGCGTACCGCTGACCAGCGGCGCATGAAAGGTTTTGCTCGCATAGCCGTACCCGATTAAACCTACCCGGATAGGATCACTCATTTTCCTGCCCCCTTAACGAAATGTCGCAGCCGCACTAACACCGCGATTCTGAACGCATCTTCGACGCGTTTGCCCCTGCACGGTTGCTCAGCTTTACGCCATTTGTGCAGCTAAGATCATGTAACACTTGCGTTACTTCAGTCGTTGAGTACCATTTCAGTCTGGTTTCACCATTTGCCGTAGAGTTATGGAAAACGTTTTTAACCGTATTGTAGAACTTATTGGCTGGATTGTTTTGGGCGTTTCGGCCCTGCTTTTAGTTATCGCTCATCATATTGATAACTACCAGTCCCCGCCTGCCGTTGATGCTGTTCAGACGAAGCCGCTGTCGAAATAAACAGTGACCCGCTTCGCAACTATGCAACCGGTTTCTGAAACCGGTTGCATAGTTGCATACGCCTTTATTACACTCTCTTTATCAATCGATAAGGAGTTTCTTCATGTCCAAATTCCCGCAATACTTTTTATGGGGCGCCGCGACCGCGGCCTGGCAGGTTGAAGGCGGTCACGATGCCGACGGCAAAGGCCCTTCTATCTGGGATATTTATTCCCACCTTCCGGGCACCACCTATCAGGGGACGACCGGTGACGTCGCCGTTGACCACTACCATCGTTTTCGCGAAGACGTAGCGCTGATGGCGGAAATGGGTTTGCAAAGCTATCGCTTTTCTATTTCCTGGCCCCGCCTGCTGCCTGGCGGCCGCGGTGAAGTGAACGAGGCTGGCGTCCAATTCTACAGCGACCTGATTGACGAACTGCTGGCGCATAACATTGAACCGATGATTACCCTGTACCACTGGGATCTTCCCCAGGCGCTGCAGGATGAAGGAGGCTGGGAGGCGCGTAGTACCGCGGAAGCCTTCGCTGAGTACGCTCGTCTGTGCTATCAACGTTTTGGCTCCCGGGTCAAACTGTGGGCAACCTTTAACGAGACTATCGTCTTTATCGGCCACGGTTACATTAACGGCCTCCATCCTCCTGCGGTGCGCGATCCGGCGCGCGCCATTCAGGCCTGCCACCACGTATTTATCGCCCATGCGCTGGCCGTGAAAGCGTTTCGTGAAATGGGCGTGGCGGGGGAGATAGGGTTTGTCAACGTGCTGCAGCCGCACACCGCATTAACCGACAGTGAGGAAGATAAACGGGCGACAGAGATGGCGGACGCCATCCATACCCACTGGCTCTACGATCCGGTATTAAAAGGCGGCTATCCCGCAGAGCTACTGCAGCAGACCCGGGCGCTGTGGGGGGTTCCGGTCTTTGAACCGGGAGACGACGCGCTGCTGCGTGACAACCGCTGTGACTTTATCGGCCTGAACTACTATCGCCGTGAAACCGTGTCGGCGCAGCCTCCAGAAGTACCGACCGGCGGCGAGCCGGGCGTGGATGGGCTCTTCTACTTCGTGCGCAACCCGCAAAGCACCTATACCGAATGGGGCTGGGAAATTTGGCCTCAGGGCTTAACCGACGGGATCATGATGATTAAAGCGCGCTACGGTGATATTCCGATCTACATCACCGAAAACGGCCTGGGGGCAATAGACCCGATTATCAATGGCGAAATCGTCGACGACCCGCGGATTGACTATCTCAGTAGCCATATTACCGCGCTGGAAAAAGCGCTGGAACAGGGCGCCGACGTGCGCGGCTACTACCCCTGGTCCTTTATTGATCTTTTGAGCTGGCTGAACGGTTATAAAAAACAATACGGATTCGTTTATGTCGATCACCAGCAAAATCTGGCGCGTAAACGGAAAAAGAGTTTTTTCTGGTACCAAAACGTTATTGCCAGCCGAGGCGAACAGCGTTAATCTTCTCTCCCAGGCGCCTTCCGGCGCCTGATTCAGTTCTGGAATACGCTTAAATTTCTTTTTACCAGGCCGGAAACATCATCTGTTCTTGTCACCGGTATTTACAACCGAAATAATTGCATACAGTTTATCTTAGAAAGGAACTGCCGGTTGAGAACAGGTTTACTCAGTATGGGTATATTCAACTTAATTTATTCCGATTATAAAATGGATACGCAAATGACCGTTCAGGACTACTTATTAAAATTTCGTAAAATCAGTTCGCTGGAAAGTCTGGAAAAACTTTTTGATCACCTTAACTATTCCCTGACCGATAACGAAGAGATCGTCAACATGTATCGCGCGGCCGACCATCGCCGGGCGGAGCTGGTTTCTGGCGGCAAATTGTTCAACATCGGCGAAGTGCCCAAGTCCGTCTGGCGCTACGTGCAATAAAGACTGTCATCATTCACGCCAGTTGCTTATACTTCCGCCCTGCTTTTATTTATAACTGGCGTTGAATTTTGGAGTAATAATGTCTTCTGACTCTGTGGAACGTATTGGCGGATGGCTTCTGGCACCGCTGGCATGGCTCCTGGTAGCCCTGCTTAGCGCCTCATTGTCGCTGCTGTTTTTTGCTGATGCCCTGATGTCTTCCCAGACTTACACATTGCTGAGCGCGATGAGTATCGAACATCTCGCCCTGTGGATCGCCTCGTTAGCGTTTGCGATCGCCATGTGGTACTACACGCTGTGGTTGACCATCGCCTTCTTTAAACGGCGGAAAGGGGTACCGAAGCACTACATTATCTGGCTGCTGATCACGCTTCTGCTGGCGGTAAAAGCCTTTGCCTTTTCCCCGATTTCCGACGCGCTCGCGCTGCGCCAGCTGCTTTTCCCTCTCCTCGCCGCAGCGCTGCTTGCGCCCTATTTCAGGCGTTCTCAACGGGTTAAGCGGACCTTTGTGAATCCGTAATAACCACACAGTTAACCTGTTGTCGCCGGTATCGATTTATTCGATAATAGACGGCTTTTTCTATTTCAGGTCGAATGATGGCTGATTATTTACTGCTCTTTGTTGGCACTGTCCTGGTTAACAACTTCGTGCTGGTGAAGTTTCTTGGACTGTGCCCGTTTATGGGGGTTTCCAAAAAGCTGGAAGCCGCTATGGGGATGGGGCTCGCCACCACGTTTGTGATGACGCTGGCCTCTATTTGCGCCTGGTTAATTGATACCTGGATCCTTATCCCGCTGGATCTGGTCTATTTACGTACGCTGGCCTTTATCCTGGTCATCGCCGTGGTGGTGCAGTTTACCGAAATGGTCGTGCGTAAAACCAGCCCGGCGCTGTATCGCCTGCTGGGCATCTTCCTGCCGCTGATCACCACCAACTGCGCGGTGCTCGGCGTGGCGCTGCTCAACATTAACCTTGGGCATAATTTCCTGCAATCGGCGCTGTACGGTTTTGCCGCCGCGGTCGGTTTTTCGCTGGTTATGGTGCTTTTCGCCTCCATTCGCGAGCGACTGGTGGTAGCGGATGTTCCCGCGCCGTTTCGCGGTAACGCGATTGCGCTGGTCACCGCAGGTTTAATGTCCCTTGCTTTTATGGGCTTTAGTGGTTTGGTGAAGTTGTAATGAACGCTGTCTGGATAGCCGTGGTCGCCATTAGCCTGCTGGGGCTAATTTTCGGCTTAATTCTGGGGTACGCCTCCCGCCGCTTTGAGGTGGAAGATGACCCGGTGGTGGAAAAAATTGATGCCCTGCTTCCGCAGAGCCAGTGCGGCCAGTGCGGCTACCCTGGCTGTCGTCCCTACGCTGAAGCGGTGGGGACCCAGGGCGAGAAAATCAACTGCTGCGCCCCCGGCGGCGAAGCGGTGATGCTGAAAATCGCCGAGCTATTGAACGTCGATCCGCAGCCGACAGACGGCGATGCGCAGGAAGCCGAACCGGCGCGAATGCTGGCGGCGATCGACGAGGCGAACTGCATCGGCTGCACAAAATGCATTCAGGCCTGTCCCGTCGATGCCATCGTCGGCGCCACGCGCGCCATGCATACGGTGATGAGCGATCTCTGTACCGGCTGTAATCTTTGCGTCGCGCCTTGTCCGACGCAATGTATTGAACTGCGCCCGGTGGCGCCGACGACAGAAACCTGGAAATGGGATCTTCAGACCATCCCGGTACGCATTATTCCCGTGGAACAACATGTTTAAGTTATTTTCCGCTTTTCGCAAAGATAAAGTCTGGGACTTCAACGGCGGCATCCATCCGCCAGAAATGAAAACCCAGTCCAACGGTACCCCGCTGCGTCAGGTTTCACTGCCGCAGCGTTTTGTCATTCCGCTAAAACAGCATATTGGCGCGGAAGGTGAGCTCTGCGTTCAGCCTGGCGATCGCGTCCTGCGCGGCCAGCCGTTAACGCGCGGCTGGGGCAGAATGCTGCCGGTGCACGCCCCGACGTCCGGTACGGTGGCGGCCATTGCCCCCCACTCTACCGCCCACCCTTCCGCGCTGGCGGAAATGAGCGTGATTATTGATGCCGATGGCGAAGACCGCTGGATTGAACGCGATGGCTGGAACGATTACCAGAATAAATCCCGCGAAGCGCTGATTGAGCGTATTCACCAGTTTGGCGTGGCCGGACTGGGCGGCGCGGGTTTCCCGACCGGCACCAAGCTGCGCGGCGGCGGCGACAAAATCGACACACTCATTATCAACGCCGCCGAGTGCGAACCCTATATTACCGCCGACGACCGTCTGATGCAGGATTGTGCGGCGCAGATCGTCGAGGGTATTCGCATCCTTGCCCATATTCTGCAGCCTGCTCAGGTACTGATCGGCATCGAGGATAATAAACCGCAGGCGATTTCGATGCTGCGCGCGGTATTAGCCGACACGCACGGTATTTCCCTGCGCGTGATCCCCACGAAATATCCCTCCGGCGGCGCGAAACAGCTGACGCAGATCCTCACCGGCAAGCAGGTGCCTCACGGCGGACGCTCCTCTGACATCGGCGTGCTGATGCAGAACGTCGGCACCGCCTATGCGGTGAAACGCGCGGTAATCGACGGCGAGCCGCTGACTGAACGCGTCGTCACCCTGACCGGGGAAGCGATCTCGCGTCCGGGCAACGTCTGGGCGCGCCTCGGCACTCCGGTCAGCCATCTGCTCAACGATGCCGGTTTCTGTCCGAGCGGCGATCCTATGGTAATTATGGGCGGGCCGCTGATGGGCTTCACCCTGCCGTGGCTCGACGTGCCGGTCGTGAAAATCACCAACTGCCTGCTGGCGCCGTCGGCGAGCGAAATGGGCGAGCCGGAAGAGGAAAAAGGCTGCATCCGCTGCAGCGCCTGCGCGGACGCCTGCCCGGCCGATCTTCTGCCGCAGCAGCTTTATTGGTTCAGCAAAGGCCAGCAGCACGACAAAGCCACCAGCCATAACCTGGCGGATTGCATTGAGTGCGGCGCCTGCGCCTGGGTCTGCCCAAGCAATATCCCGCTGGTGCAGTACTTCCGCCAGGAAAAAGCGGAGATTTACGCGCTTGCTCAGGAAGAGAAACGCGCGGCGGAGGCGAAATTACGCTTTGAGGCCCGTCAGGCGCGTCTTGAGCGCGATAAAGCCGCGCGTCTGGAACGGCATAAGCAGGCCGCGGTCCAGCCCGCGGCGAAAGATCAGGACGCGATTAACGCCGCCCTTGCCCGGGTACGGGAAAAGCAGCGTGACGCGGCGCAGCCGATTATCGTGCTCTCCGGCGCCAAACCGGATAACAGCGAAGCCATTGCCGCCCGGGAAGCCCGTAAGGCCGAGGCCCGGGCACGCAAAGCGCAGCAACAGGCACAAAGCAACGTCGCCGGGCCGTCATCCGACGCCGCCGTTGACCCGCGCAAGGCCGCCGTCGAGGCCGCCATCACCCGCGCCAAAGCGCGCAAAGTCGAACAGCAGGTGGTTCCTGCGGAAGACGCCGCAGCAGAGCAGCCTGCCGCCGTTGACCCGCGCAAAGCCGCCGTTGAGGCCGCCATCGCCCGCGCCAAAGCGCGTAAAGCCCAACAGCAGGCGGTTCCTGCGGAAGACGCCGCAGCAGAGCAGCCCACCGCCGTTGACCCGCGCAAAGCTGCCGTTGAGGCCGCCATCGCCCGCGCCAAAGCGCGTAAAGCCCAACAGCAGGCCGCTTCGGCAGAAGACGCCCCAGCGGAGCAGCCCGCCGCCGTTGACCCGCGCAAGGCCGCCGTCGAGGCCGCCATCGCCCGGGCTAAAGCGCGTAAAGCAGAACAACAGCAACAAGCAGTTCCCCCGTCGGCAGCCAATGATGACGCCCGCAAAGCGGCAGTCGCTGAAGCAATCGCCCGCGTTCAGGCCCGGAAAGCATCCCGGCAGGCAGTTAACGAGGATTAAATGGTTTTCAGAATCGCAAGTTCCCCTTATACCCACAATCAGCGCCAGACTTCGCGGATTATGCTGCTGGTGCTGCTCGCCGCCGTGCCCGGCATCGCGGTTCAGACCTGGTTTTTCGGCTGGGGTACCGTGCTGCAAATTATCCTTGCCGCCATCACGGCGTGGGGAGCCGAAGCGGCCATCCTTAAACTGCGCAAACAAAATATTCCCGCGATCCTCGCCGATAACTCCGCGCTGCTGACCGGCCTGCTGCTGGCCATCAGTATTCCGCCTTTTGCTCCCTGGTGGATGGTGGTGCTGGGGACCGCGTTCGCGGTGATCATCGCTAAACAGCTCTACGGTGGTCTGGGTCATAATCCTTTTAACCCGGCGATGATCGGCTATGTCGTACTGCTCATCTCCTTCCCGGTCCAGATGACTTCGTGGCTCCCACCGCATGAGATAGCCGCCAATGTTCCCGGGTTTAGCGACGCGCTGCGGATGATTTTCACTGGCCACACGGCGAGCGGTGGAGACATGAACAGCCTGCGAATGGGCATTGACGGTATCAGCCAGGCCACGCCGCTGGATACCTTCAAAACCTCGCTTCATGCCGGTCACGCGGTTGAAGAGATTCTCCAGTATCCTGTCTACGGCGGCGCGCTCGCCGGCCTCGGCTGGCAGTGGGTTAACGTGGCGTATCTGGCGGGTGGTCTGTTCCTGTTATGGCAGAAAGCCATTCGCTGGCATATTCCGGTCAGTTTTCTGCTGAGCCTTGCCGTTTGTGCTACCCTCGGATGGCTGTTCTCCCCGGAAAGCCTCGCCTCGCCGCAGATTCATCTGCTGTCCGGCGCCACCATGCTGGGCGCGTTCTTTATTCTGACGGATCCGGTAACCGCCTCCACCACCAATCGCGGACGCCTGATCTTCGGCGCGTTGGCGGGATTACTGGTATGGCTAATTCGCAGCTTTGGCGGCTATCCGGATGGCGTGGCCTTTGCCGTTCTGCTGGCCAATATTACCGTTCCCTTGATCGATTACTATACGCGCCCGCGCGCGTACGGCCACCGCTGAGGACCCGAACATGTTACAAAGCATGCGTAAACACGGCATCACGCTGGCCCTCTTTGCGGCGGGGTCTACCGGGCTGACGGCCGCGATTAACGAGCTGACCAAAAGCACCATTGAAGACCAGGCTGCCCAGCAGCAAAAAGCCTTATTTGACCAGGTTATGCCGGCTAATCTTTATAACAACGACTTGCTGAAAAGCTGTTATCAAGTTACCGCCCCGGCGCTGGGAAAAGGCCAGCACAAGGTTTGGATCGCTCAGGATGGCGAAAAACCGGTGGCTGCGGTGATGGAAGCCACCGCACCGGACGGCTATTCCGGGGCCATTCAGTTGCTGGTGGCCGCCGATTTGAAAGGTACCGTGCTGGGTACCCGCGTCACCGAACATCATGAGACGCCGGGGCTGGGCGATAAAATCGAACTCAGAATTTCCGACTGGATCACCCTCTTTGCCGGTAAAGTGATTCATGGGCAAAACGACAGCCACTGGGCCGTGAAAAAAGACGGCGGCGACTTCGACCAGTTTACCGGGGCCACCATTACCCCGCGCGCGGTGGTCAATGCCGTCAAGCGCGCCGGCCTGTACGCACAAACGCTGCCCGCGCAGATTTCCGCATTCACTCCCTGTGGAGACTAAATCATGAGCGAAGTAAAAGACGTTATTGTTCAGGGGTTGTGGAAAAACAACTCCGCGCTGGTTCAGCTGCTGGGGATGTGTCCCCTACTCGCCGTGACCTCGACCGCCACCAACGCCCTTGGCCTTGGGCTGGCGACGACGCTGGTGCTCACCCTGACGAACCTGACTATTTCCAGCCTGCGCCGCTGGACGCCGGCGGAAATCCGTATTCCGATTTACGTCATGATCATCGCTTCGGTGGTGAGCGTCGTGCAGATGCTGATCAACGCCTACGCGTTCGGCCTCTATCAGTCTCTGGGGATCTTTATCCCGCTGATTGTCACCAACTGTATCGTGGTTGGGCGCGCTGAGGCCTTTGCCGCGAAAAAAGGCCCGGCGCTGTCGGCGCTGGATGGTTTTTCCATCGGTATGGGGGCCACCTGCGCGATGTTTGTGCTCGGCTCAATGCGGGAAATTCTCGGCAACGGTACCCTGTTTGACGGTGCCGATAGCCTGCTCGGCAGCTGGGCTAAAGTTCTGCGCATTGAAGTATTTCATACCGATACGCCGTTTCTGCTGGCGATGCTGCCGCCGGGGGCATTTATTGGCCTCGGCATGATGTTGGCGGTAAAATACCTTATCGATGAACGTAGCAAACAGCGCAAAGCTAAAGCGGTACAAGCCGATGTCGTTGCGCCGTCTGATGTGACGGGAAAAGCCTGGAATGAATAAGAGTAAACGCCTGGAGATCCTCACCAGGCTCAGGGATAACAACCCGCACCCCACTACGGAGCTGAATTTTCACTCGCCGTTTGAATTATTGATCGCCGTCCTGCTCTCGGCGCAGGCCACCGACGTCAGCGTCAACAAAGCGACGGCAAAACTCTACCCGGTCGCCAACACGCCGGCGGCCATGCTGGCGCTGGGCGTTGAGGGCGTGAAGTCGTATATCAAGACCATTGGCCTGTTTAACAGCAAAGCAGAAAACGTCATCAAGACCTGTCGTATCCTGCTTGAGCAGCACAATGGTGAAGTGCCGGAAGATCGGGCGGCCCTTGAGGCGCTTCCCGGCGTCGGCCGTAAAACCGCGAACGTGGTACTCAACACCGCCTTCGGCTGGCCGACAATCGCCGTCGATACGCATATCTTCCGCGTTTGCAATCGGACACAATTCGCGCCCGGTAAGAACGTTGAACAGGTCGAAGAAAAGCTGTTAAAGGTGGTTCCAGCGGAATTTAAAGTCGACTGCCATCACTGGTTAATCCTGCACGGTCGTTATACCTGTATTGCCCGCAAACCGCGCTGCGGCTCCTGCCTGATAGAAGACCTTTGCGAGTACAAAGAGAAGGTCGATCTCTGAACACGCATCGCGTCATTATCCATCAGGGTGATGACGCTGCTTTTCCCCCGCCTTCATCGACATTCACGCCATCATTTTCGCGCTGTTGCGGGTGATTATGCGGTTATATAATCATCGGCCAGCTTATTCATTTTTTTTAGAGGCAAAATTTCTATACATTTGTGATCGAGATCACCTGGTCAATTTATTGTTGATTTAATGTTAACGCTTTTGCGTGCAAACCTGCTGATTCAAATACCCTTAAGTTAAATACCAAAACAATAACCCATCAATTTTTAGGATTACGGGCTATATCACTGGATGCAAGCGCATACAGCCGAACATATCGCCATTATGCGAAAAACTTCGGATTCCAACAGATAAAAACTCTCCCTTTGGCTAAACCTTGAAATTTAACTCTGAATAACATTTGAGTAGGCGGTGTATTATGCCGCATGGAATATGTGTAACAGATTATTGCAAAGCTATTGCCTGAAGGGGCAGGATAGTGAACATTACCTGCCGTTTTCCCTCCAGAATAACTATAAAGGCGGCGGTCTGAGAAGATTGCGCCCCGAACACCCCCCGTTAATATGGGATGTAAAAAAAGAGGTATTTGTGTCGACTGCAAACAATAAACCAACAGAAAGCGTAAGTTTAAACGCTTTCAAACAACCACGTTCGTTCTATCTCATCTTCTCTATTGAGCTGTGGGAACGTTTTGGTTTCTACGGCCTGCAAGGGATCATGGCCGTTTACCTGGTTAAACAGCTGGGTATGTCAGAAGCGGACTCTATTACTCTGTTCTCCTCCTTTAGCGCCCTGGTCTACGGTCTGGTGGCGATTGGCGGCTGGCTGGGCGACAAGGTGCTTGGCACTAAGCGCGTCATCATGCTCGGCGCAATCGTTCTGGCTATCGGCTACGGCCTGGTGGCGTGGTCAGGGCACGATGCAGGCATCGTATATATAGGTATGGCGACGATTGCCGTCGGTAACGGCCTGTTTAAGGCTAACCCCTCTTCCCTGCTCTCAACCTGCTATGAAAAGAACGACCCGCGTCTGGACGGTGCATTTACCATGTACTACATGTCCATCAACATCGGTTCTTTCTTCTCTATGCTGGCCACGCCATGGCTGGCGGCGAAGTTCGGCTGGAGCGTCGCTTTCGCCCTGAGCTTTGTCGGCCTGGTGATCACCATCGTCAACTTCACTTTCTGCCAGCGCTGGGTTAAACAGTACGGCTCGAAGCCTGACTTCGCCCCGCTGCAGATAGGCAAGCTGCTGGCGACTATCGTTGGCGTGGTGGTTCTCATCGCGATTGCAACCTGGCTGCTGCACAACCAGGGTATTGCACGTATGGCGCTGGGCGTGGTTGC
Source organism: Klebsiella sp. GW_Kp182 (assembly GCF_040062275.1). Classification (NCBI taxonomy): domain Bacteria; kingdom Pseudomonadati; phylum Pseudomonadota; class Gammaproteobacteria; order Enterobacterales; family Enterobacteriaceae; genus Klebsiella; species Klebsiella sp. GW_Kp182. The sequence goes on from NZ_JBEAFQ010000004.1 coordinate 200,499, forward strand.
GCTGGGCATCATCGTTATTTTCGCTAAAGAAGCCTTCGCGATGCAGGGCGCGGCCCGTCGCAAAATGATCGTCGCTTTCATCCTGATGCTGCAGGCGATTATCTTCTTCGTTCTGTACAGCCAGATGCCAACCTCCCTCAACTTCTTTGCGATTCGCAACGTTGAACACTCTCTGCTGGGCATCGCTTTCGAGCCTGAGCAGTACCAGGCGCTGAACCCTTTCTGGATCATTATCGGTAGCCCGATTCTGGCCGCCATTTATAACAAGATGGGCGATACCCTGCCGATGCCGATGAAGTTTGCTATTGGTATGGTCCTGTGCTCCGGCGCCTTCCTTGTCCTGCCGCTGGGCGCTAAGTTCGCCAGCGATGCGGGCATCGTAAACGTCAGCTGGCTGGTGATCAGCTACGGCCTGCAGAGTATCGGTGAACTGATGATTTCCGGTCTGGGTCTGGCGATGGTGGCACAGCTGGTTCCGCAGCGCCTGATGGGCTTCATTATGGGTAGCTGGTTCCTGACTACCGCTGGCGCCAACCTGATCGGCGGCTACGTGGCGAACATGATGGCGGTGCCGGATAACGTGACTGACCCGCTGATGTCGCTGGAAGTTTACGGTCGCGTGTTCCTGCATATCGGTGTCGCCACCGGCATTATCGCCATCCTGATGCTCATGACGGCGCCGAAGCTGAACCGTATGACCCAGGACGACGATAAAACGGCAAAAGCCAGCGATACCGCTACGGCTTAAGCTCCCCGGGAAAACCCATAAATTTAAACCGCTAACGCGCTGTTAGCGGTTTTTTTTTACCCCTGGGCGGACTAACATACAGGAAACCGCAGCCACGAGGAGTTACCGATGAAACTGTTCTACAAATCCGGCGCTTGTTCTCTTGCTTCGCATATCGCGCTACGCGAAAGCGGGCTGGACTTCACCCTGCAGGGCGTTGACGTGATGAAAAAACGTCTCGAAAACGGGGATGATTATCTGCAGATCAACCCGAAGGGTCAGGTACCGGCGCTGCTGCTGGACGATGATGTGCTGCTGACGGAAGGCGTGGCCATTATGCAATATATCGCCGATCGCGTGCCGGACCGCCAGCTGCTGGCGCCGGTGGGAAGCATCGCCCGCTATCAGACGCTGGAGTGGCTAAACTACGTGGCGACGGAGCTGCATAAAGGTTTTACTCCGCTGTTTCGCCCGGATACGCCGGAGGATTACAAACCTGTCGCTCGCGCGCTGCTGGACAAAAAAATGCAGTACGTGAACGAATGCCTGGAAGATAAAGAGTGGATTAACGGGCACCGTTTCACTATCGCCGATGGCTACCTGTTTACCGTGCTGCGCTGGGCGTACGCCGTGAAGCTGGATATGGAAGGCTATAGCAATATTGCGGCCTGGATGAAGCGCGTTGCCGCGCGGCCTGCGGTAGCCGCCGCCCTCGAGGCTGAAGGGCTGAAGTGAAGCCGATGCTTGCCCGACGCAGGTCGGGCAAGTTGTTCTCACGCCTCTTAAAGCTGCGTGGCGCTGAAGTAGTGCTCCGGCTGCGCGATGCGATCCTGAGCCGCCACAACCTGTAGCTCATACTCCTGCATATTTTTTGTCGCCAGCATGATTTCATACACCGCGGCGGTCACGTGCTCCAGCGCATCGCGCAGTCCCGCGCCCTGCAGCAGCTTAACCAGCAGCAGCCCGCTGGTGACATCGCCGACGCCCACCGGCTGGCGCATGCCAAAATCCACCAGCGGACGGCTGATGTGCCAGGCTTCCTGCGCGGTGACCAGCAGCATTTCAAAACGATCCATACTCAGCCCGGCCCGCGAAAGATGCTTCACCAGCACCACTTCCGGCCCCTGTGCAATCAGCTCGCGCGCGGCCAGCACCGCTTCGTTAACGTTCGCCACCGGATGCCCGCAGAGGATCTCCAGCTCAACCAGGTTTGGCGCAATAATATCGCTCGCCGGCAGCGCATAGCGTACATGAAACTCCGCGACGCCGGGCGCTACGATACAGCCCTTTTCAGGGTGCCCCATGACCGGATCGCAGAAATATTTCGCGGCCGGATTGGCGCTTTTCACCTGACGCACGATGCCAAGAATATGTTCGCCCTGTTCCGCCGATCCCAGGTATCCGCTTAATACCGCGTCACAGCGCTGCAGCTGGTTAATATCGGCAATCCCCTGAACAATTTCCGTCAGATGCGCTGGCGGCATCACGCAGCCGGTCCACTTTCCGTATTGGGTATGGTTGGAGAATTGTACGGTATTAAGCGGCCAGACGTTGGCGCCAAGGCGGCGCATCGGAAATTCAGCGGCGCTGTTGCCCGCATGGCCAAACACAACGTGGGACTGGATGGCGAGGATATTCTTCATCTTGATTACCTGAGAGCAAAAAATAAGGGGCGCGGTTTCCCACGCCCCTGCCTTTACGCAATTACTTCCAGCAGACCAGACAGTAATTTTTCTTACCGCGACGCAGTAAGGTGTAGCGACCAAAGAGACGGTCGGCATCAACAAATACGTATTCCGGGTCGGACTGTTTTTCGCCGTTGATGGTCACCGCATTGGATGCGATGGTTTTACGCGCCTGACCGCGGGACGGCTGCAGTTCAGAATCCACCAGCGCCTGCATCAGATCGGCGCCTTTATCCATTTCGATCATCGGCACGCCATCCTGCGCCAGCTGTTCGAAATCGGCTTCGCTCAAATCGCTCAGGTTACCGTTGAACAGGCTCTCGGTAATGCGTTTTGCCGCCACCAGACCTTCTTCACCGTGCACCAGGCGGGTCACCTGTTCGGCCAGCACATACTGGGCGCGCGGTGCTTTACCGCTGTTTTTGTCTTCTTCTTCCAGGGCATTGATTTCAGCCATGTCCATAAAAGTGAAGAACTTCAGGAAGCGATAAACGTCGGCATCCGCGGTGTTGATCCAGAACTGGTAGAACTTGTACGGACTGGTTTTCTTCGGATCCAGCCACACTGCGCCGCCTTCGGTTTTACCGAATTTCGTGCCGTCCGCCTTGGTGATCAGCGGAACGGTCAGGCCAAAGACCTGGTTCTGGTGCAGACGACGGGTCAGGTCGATACCGGAGGTAATGTTGCCCCACTGGTCAGAACCGCCGATTTGCAGCGCCACGCCGTGCAGCTTGTTCAGGCAGGCAAAGTCGTAACCCTGCAGCAGGTTGTAGGAGAACTCGGTAAAAGAGATGCCCTGGTCGTCACGGTTCAGACGCTGCCTCACCGCTTCTTTGTTGATCATCTGGTTTACCGAGAAGTGCTTGCCGATATCACGCAGGAAAGTCAGCACGTTCATGCTGCCAAACCAGTCGTAGTTGTTGGCGGCAATGGCAGAATTTTCACCGCAATCAAAGTCGAGGAAAGGCGCGACCTGTTTGCGAATTTTATCTACCCACTCCTGCACGGTATCTTCAGTGTTCAGTTTACGCTCCGCGGCTTTAAAGCTCGGGTCGCCAATCAGACCGGTCGCGCCGCCCACCAGGGCAACCGGTTTATGGCCGGCCATCTGGAAGCGTTTCAGGCATAACAATGGAACAAGATGCCCCAAATGCAAGCTGTCAGCGGTGGGATCGAAGCCGCAATAGAGCGCGATCGGGCCTTGCGCCAGTCGCTCTGCTAACGCTTCTTCGTCCGTCACCTGGGCTATCAGCCCCCGCTCCTGCAATTGTTTAATCAAGTTACTGCTTGCCATCAAATTCTCCATCTATAAAACGACTGCACCTCTGCCGGTACACGACTTTTCGCCAGACGCGAAAAAAATATCTACGCAAAATTATTCAAGCTGCGTCGCCGCGGCAAGCATGTGAAAGCCCAGGGAACTTACTCAGGTAAGCGACAGAGCCAGGCAGGCGCAGCTAACAAAGATGCAGCTTGAAAAATGAAGCGTATAGAATAAAGCGCCGGGCCACGATGCACCAGCGCTTAACACAACATTTTTGCGTCCTTTATGGCGCCAGTCGGTCGATTTGCCAGCCGCCGTTTTGCCGCTGGTAGAGAAAACGATCGTGCAGACGATGCTCGCCGCCCTGCCAGAACTCCATCTGTTCGATACTGACGCGGAATCCGCCCCAGAAGCTCGGCAGCGGCACTTCGCCCTGCTGGAATTTTTGCTTAAGCTCGAGGAACTTACTCTCAAGGATGCCGCGCGCCGAGATACGGCTGGACTGCTGCGACACCCATGCGCCAATCTGACTATCGCGCGGACGGCTATGGAAATATTTCACCACTTCCAGCGTTGAAAGACGTTCCGCTTTACCGATAACCATCACCTGACGCTCCAGCATATGCCATGGGAAAAGCAGGCTGATGCGGGGATTTTTTTCAATCTGATGGGCTTTGCGGCTGCCGAGGTTGGTATAGAACACCAGGCCTTTCTCATCGTAGTGCTTGAGCAACACGATGCGCTGGTAAGGCTGCGAGTTTTCATCGACGGTCGCGACAACCATCGCCGTTGGGTCAGCGAGCTTTGCGTCACAGGCCTGACGCAGCCAGCGCTCAAAGAGTGCCAGAGGTTCGGCGGGAAGATCGTGGCGGCGCAGGCCACCACGGGTATACTCACGGCGCAGGTGCGCGATTTGCTGCAATTCGTCGTTATCAGACATGGCAATTGAGAAAATAATCAAAGGGTAGCGTTATTGTGCGCCCCCATGGCTGAAATCTCAACGTTTGGCGGTTTGCAGCTGACAGTTTTCCAGCACGATACGGTCCCGTTTATAGACGGTGGCGCTATCGCCCTTCGACCAGAAAACGTAAACGCCATCGGTATAGCGCGCGCCAGAGGCGGAGAGCCCCTGCTGTAAATTGAGCTGCTGATTATCGTAAATAAAGCTGACCTGCTGGCGAGTATGATTGAGATGGACGGTCAACGGTTTCTGGTCACACTGATACTCGAGGGTGTCCGTATTCATCCGCTCGACAAACTGGTTGTAATAGCTACAGCCCGCCAGCATAAAAGGTACAGCAAGAATAAGAATTTTTTTCATCAATTTGCCTTCGACTTTCCCGGTCCGGGAAGGCATAACGCCCTCCCTCAACGCTGTCCAGTTTACGAAGAAACCGGCGCGGGTGATTTCAGTTAACTCTGATTTTGCGGCGGATTGGCCGGAAAAATCGCACCAAGCACGGAAGCTTGCGACGCGCCGGTCACGGAAGGGAGATTGCCGGGTAGTCCGGCAAGCGTCCGCCACGCCAGCCATGCGAAAGCCAGCGCCTCCATATCATCACCGCTGATCCCCGCCTCATCGGTCGTCGATACCTCGGTTCCCGGCAGCAGCGCCGCCAGACGGGCCATCAGAAGCGGATTGCGCGCCCCGCCGCCGCATACCAACAGACGTTCACATCCCCCGCTGAGCAGCACCTGTTCACTGATGCTGACGGCGGTCAGCTCCGCAAGGGTCGCCTGAACGTCCTGGGCGCGAAGCCCCGGATAACGCGCCAGATGCTGCGACAGCCAGCCGTAGTTAAAGTATTCACGACCGGTGCTCTTTGGCGCCGGCAGCGCAAACCACGGATCGCTTAGCATATCCTGCAGCAACGGCAGCACAATTTTACCCTCGCTGGCCCACTGTGCGTCTTTATCGAAGGGTTTACCGCACTGACGCCAGACCCACGCATCCATCAGCATGTTGCCCGGGCCGGTGTCGTAGCCGCGCACCGGCAGACCTGGCGCCAGCAAAGAGAGGTTGGCGATCCCGCCAATGTTGAGAACCATTCGACGCTCAACCGGGTGCGCCAGCAGCGCGTGGTGGAACGCCGGGACCAGCGGCGCGCCCTGCCCGCCGAGCGCCATATCGCGACGGCGAAAGTCCCCGACCACCGTCACGCCGGTATGCGCGGCAATCTGGTTATTGTCGCCAATCTGCAGAGTATGCGGCGCATCGCCTGCTGGCTCATGCCAGACCGTTTGGCCGTGGCAGCCGATAGCGATGATGTCCGCCGCCTTAAGCTTTTCCTGAGCCATCAATGCCAGAACCGCATCGGCAAATAGCCGTCCCAGGCGCGTATCGAGCCGCCCCAGCTGCGAGAGAGTCAGCGGCTGCCCCTGGCAGATGGCCAGGATATCTTCTTTAATCGCGATGGGGATGGGATAGGTCAGGCTGGCCTGCTGGGCAACCAGATTTTCATTAATTGCTGCGAGAACAACATCAACACCATCAAGGCTGGTGCCGGACATAACGCCGATAAAGCGGCCTGATTTCATACGCTTTCCTTCATTCCATGACTCTCGTATATCCCCACACTCCATCATAAACGAGGGGGCAAAGCTACGCTGCTATAATACTTTTTAACAATACAAGCAGCGCTGCCGGTTCTTAGGGTAAAGAACTTGTGTTTAGTTTAGGTTGAGACGACTCTGATTATTATTTTTTGTATAGTCGTTGCATCTGCTATGCCAGCAGACGCTTAAATGCCATATAATTGGCTACAAGGAAGTTCAACAGAACGCTTCTTGGTGAACAGGAGATTCATAAATGATTTTACGTGTTTTGGCTGTCTCGATGATTGGTTTTACGCTTGCAGGCTGCGTCAGCAGCAGCGGCCTGTCCGGCGATGTTTACTCCGCATCTGAAGCCAAACAGGTCCAGAGCGTGACCTACGGCACCATTGTGCATACCCGCGCGGTGCAGATTCAGGGCGGAGATGACAGCAACGCCATCGGCGCTATCGGCGGCGCGGTGCTCGGCGGCTTCCTCGGTAACACCATTGGCGGCGGCACGGGTCGCTCCCTCGCAACGGCGGCAGGCGCTGTCGCCGGCGGCGTAGCCGGTCAGGGCGTACAGGGCGCGATGAACAAAACTCAGGGCGTTGAGCTGGAAATCCGCAAAGATGACGGTAACACCATCATGGTAGTGCAGAAGCAAGGCAGCACGCCGTTCTCCGTCGGCCAGCGCGTAGCCATTGCCGGCAGCGGCAGCCAGGTGACGGTCTCCCCGCGCTAAATCTTCTCTCTGCGGCCCGGACGGGCCGCTTATTGATATAAAATACGTATTATTTTCCCAGCGTAAATAAATAATTCATATATATTTATATTTTTCTTTTATACATGCACTAATTTGCGCCCGCGCAATATTCCGCCCGTCACCATCAAGTATTCTCCAGCCAGTATTATTTAAACATTGCGGCAATTCTGTCGTTTTACCTTCGCATTTTTCAGGGATGTTGACTATGCGCGTTAATATAAAAAGCTTACCCTACCGGATATTTATTTACGCTATCGCGTGCAGTCTTTCTATTGCTGTGGTTAATTTTATTACCACCTCATTAATTCATCGTATTTCTACAACATCATCCATGCTTTTCCCTGTGCTAACTATTTCACTGATGGGTTTTCATATTATGATTGCCTGCTTTATGGGCATGAAATATCTGTGTGATAAAAAACAGCTGTACCTGGCCCCGATAGCCTTCGCGTTTACCTGCTCGGCCCTGCTGATGCTGGGAACGATAGGCAGCTATCCCGACTGGCTGGTCTGCGCTCAGGGGCGCGAGATCAATCAAAATGACGCGCTGATTTTTTATTTTTTCCGCAACGTAATGATGGCTGTTTTATTTATAACCTCAATTATTTTATATCGCATCCGACATATTACCGGCCACTCAAGAAAAATTCACGGCGCGGTGCTCAGTAGTTGTTTTATTTTTATCACCGCAACGCTCATATTATCGTGGGTTCATTCAAGCAACTCGCCGTTGCTAAGCATTGAATTCATTGACAATCTAACCTACACCTTTACGCCACTATGGCATAATCGAATTGGCTGGCTATTAATTATCATATGGTCATTAACGCTGATTTTACTGATCGGCCTGACTCGGCTGCGTAATATATTCTGGTACAGCGGCGCTTTTTTTTGTACCGCCTATATCTTTACGCTGCTGGTGCTGCTCTCCACGGTTAGCGGTAACGCTCACTCCTGGAACCAGGCGCGGCTTTTTGAAACGCTGAGCACCCTGTTTCTGATTTTAATTCTGCTTGGTGACGTTTTTATACTCTATCGTGAATCAAACGAAAGATACGTCCGCTCTTACCAGAACTCGATTCGCGATCCCCTGACCCGGCTGTATAACCGCAGCTATTTCTATGACACCCTGACCCAGCGGTTGTCGAAGGCTTCCGCTTCACAGCCGCTGTCGGTCATCGTCTGCGACCTCGATCGCTTTAAGCGCATCAACGACACCTACGGTCACGTGCAGGGAGATAAGGTGATTCAGTTTGCTGCCAGCGTGTTGCAGAACAACGTGCGCCAGGACGACGCTGCCGCGCGTATCGGCGGGGAAGAGTTTGCCGTGCTGCTGGTGAATATCGGCGCCAACGAAGCGCTGGCAATCGCCGAACGTATCCGCCTGTCGGTCAGCGAGAAGCAGGAGGGATTACCGGAGAGAATGACCATCAGTATGGGCGTGTTCACCACGCAGGATGCGCACGTTTCGGCAGAAGAGTGCGTTAAGCGCGCGGATACCGCGATGTATGAAGCGAAAAACAGCGGGCGTAACCGCGTAGTGGTCTGGCGTGAATAAATAAAAAAGAGGCCTTGAGAGTCCTCAAGGCCTCGCTAAGGTCAATCTTTTGCCTGGAGATCGAGAATATTGTGTTCAAGTTTACGAATCAAATTAAGCAGCGTTTCCACCTCTTCCTTAGATACGCCGGCCAGAATCTCATCACGCGTTTTGCCGATAACCTCTTCCATTTCGTTGATCAGAGGCTCGGCTTTTTCGGTAAGCTTGATACGTTTTGCCCGCCGATCGTTAGCACAGGTCTGGCGAGAAATAAGCCCTTTCTCCTCCAGCTGGTCGAGCGTGCGAACCAGCGACGGCTGCTCAATACCAATGGCTTTCGCCAGCTGAATCTGCGACTGTTCAGGCGGCAGCTGGTGAATGTTATGCAGCGTGACCCAGTGCGTCTGCGTTAACTCCAGAGGTTTCAGGCGATGGTCGATTAGCGCGCGCCAGACGCGCACCAAACGTGCCAGATCAGAACCAAGTGGCGATTCCAATTTCATCTCCTTATAATTAGCTTGCTAAGTTATTATACTGATTTTAGAATAGTGTGCAGCATTTAAATTACCAAAACAAATGAATTACCCGATTCACTAAAATCAGAACAATGATTTACAATGTGAATAATCGCATAACCTGAACATTCTTCCTGCAACGGCAAAGGATTTTTGCTTGTGAAACTGAGTCTTAACACTGCCGGATTGTCGCTCCAGGACCTGGTGTTCGGCGCTTCTGTCTATTTCCCTCCCGTCTTTAAAGCCGTTTTGCTGGGCTTTTTTATCTGGTTGATTATCCACCGCCAGCTGCGGGACTGGATGTATGCAGGCGAGATTTGGCATCCCCTGCTAATGGACCTCTCCTTCTTTGCGCTCTCCGTCTGTCTGGCGCTGGTTTTACTGACTATCTGGTAATGTTCATTACATGAAGAAACTAAAATACTTATCCACGCTGCTGGTCGCCGCGCTGGCTATTATTGCCGCCTGGCTGGTCTGGAATTACTACACGCAATCCCCGTGGACCCGCGACGGCAAGGTCCGCGCCGAGCAGGTTGGCGTCACGCCCCAGGTTTCCGGCAGCATCCTGCAGCTCAACGTGCGCGACAACCAGCTGGTTAAAGCGGGAGACGTGCTGTTCAGAATCGATGACACGCCTTATAAAATCGCCCTGCTCAACGCCCGGGCGCAGCTTGCTAAAGCCAAAGCGGAAGTCGCCCGCGCGCAGGCAGAACAGAAAAAAGCCGCCAGCGATGCCAGCCGTCGGCGTCATCTTTCACAGAACTTTATCTCGGCAGAAGATTTAGAAAACGCCAACACCGCGCTGAATACCGCCACGACCAACCTCGAAGCCGCTAAGGCCGTGGTTGGCGTGGCGCAGGCAACCCTCGATCACGCCCAATGGCAGCTCACGCAGACGGAAATAAAAGCGCCGGTTGACGGCTGGGTCACCAATCTCTCAACCCGGGTTGGCGACTACGCCGCCGTTGGCCACCCGGTTTTCGCCCTCGTGGACAGCCGCTCCTTCTACGTGGTGGGTTATTTTGAAGAAACGAAACTGCGCAATATCCGTCCCGGCGACAGCGCGCAGATCATTCTTTATAGCAGCAAGCAGAAGTTACAGGGTCACGTGAGCAGCATCGGACGCGCCATCGTCGACCAGAGCGTGGAGAGCGGCGGCGATCTGGTGGCGAACATTAAACCGAATATTCCGTGGGTCCGACTTGCCCAGCGCGTGCCGGTGCGTATTGAGTTTGATCATTTGCCGCCGGATACCATCCTGGTCTCCGGTACCACCTGCACCGTAGCCATCGGCGCGCAATAATGAAGCTGCAGGCTCTGACGTGGCGCTCGCTCCCGTGGATTAAGGCCAGCCGTCCGCAGTGGCGCTATGCCTTGCGTAACGGGATTGCCATGTGCCTGGCGCTGAGCGTCGCCTACTGGCTGAATCTTGACGAACCCTACTGGGCGATGACCTCCGCCGCGGTGGTCAGTTTTCCCACCGTCGGCGGGGTGATCAGCAAAAGCTTCGGGCGTATTGCCGGCAGCCTGCTCGGCGCCTGCGCGGCGCTGCTGCTGGCCGGGCATACGCTCAACGATCCGTGGCTGTTTCTGTTCAGCATTTCGGCGTGGATAGCCCTCTGCACGTGGGCCTGCGCGATGTTTACCAATAACGTCGCCTACGCTTTCCAGCTTGCGGGCTATACCTGCGCGATTATCGCGTTCCCGGTTATCAATATCACCGACGCGAACGAACTGTGGACCATCGCCCAGTCGCGCGTCTGCGAAGTCATCGTCGGTATTTTGTGCGGCGGGCTGATGATGATGATCTTACCGAGCACCTCCGATGGCGCTACGCTGCTGACGGCGCTGAAAAACATGCATGCGCGCCTGCTGGAACACGCCAGCCTGCTGTGGGTGCCGGAAACGACCGATGCCATTCGCACCGCGCACGAGAGCGTGATCGGGCAAATCCTGACCATGAATCTGCTGCGCATTCAGGCCTTCTGGAGCCACTATCGCTTTCGTCGGCAAAACCCGCTGCTGAACTACCTGCTGCATCAACAGCTGCGAATGACCAGCGTGATTTCGAGCCTGCGGCGAATGCTGCTCAACTGGCCCACCGCGCCCGCCCGCACCCGCGAGATACTGGAGTCGTTGCTCAACGAGTTATCTCATGCCAACGCCGACGCCCTGAGCGTTGCCCGCATCATCGCTCCGCTGGCGCCCCCCGCGGACGCTGACTACCGGCATATCGCCTTCTGGAAGCGTCTGCGCTACTTCTGTCGTCTCTATCTGGAGAGCAGCCGCTGGCTCAGGCGCATCGAAAACGCCAGCGCGATAACCGAATTTAACGTACCTTCCGCGCCAGCGCTGGCTCGCCATACCGATCAGGCCGAAGCCTTATGGAACGGCGTACGCACTTTTTGCGCGCTGGTGATGGTCGGCGCCTGGGGAATTAGCACCCAATGGCAGGCCTGCGCCGCAGCTCTGACCCTGGCGGCGATCTGCTGCGTGCTCTATTCGGTCTCTCCTTCGCCGTTTAAGTCACTAACGCTGCTGATGCGTACCCTGATCCTGCTTTCACTCTTTAGCTTTGTGGTGAAGTTTGGCCTGATGGTGCAGATAACCGATTTATGGCAGTTCCTGCTGTTTCTGTTTCCCCTGCTGACCACCATGCAGCTGCTGAAACTCCAGATGCCTAAGCTCGCCGGACTGTGGGGGCAGCTGATTGTATTTATGGGGTCGTTTATTTCGGTGACCAACCCGCCGGTCTACGACTACGCATCGTTTCTTAACGATAATCTGGGCAAAATCATCGGCGTCGGCCTTGCCTGGCTGGCGTTCGCCATCATCAGCCCGGGTTCAGACGCGCGTAAAAGCCGCCGTCATATCCGTGCGTTACGGCGTCACTTTGTCGACCAGCTAAGCCGCCGCCCGCAGCATAGCGAGCATGAATTTGAATCGCTGGTTTATCACCACATCAGCCAGCTCAGCAATAGCCAGGATGCGCTGGCGCGCCGCTGGCTGCTGCGCTGGGGCGTGGTTTTGCTCAACTGTTCCCACGTGGTGTGGCAGCTTCGCGAGTGGGAAACCCGTTCCGACCCGCTATCGCAGGTGCGCGATTTATGCATCAGCCTGCTGCGGGATGTGATGAGCGAGCGCGGGGTACAGCAGCGGCCACTCGCCTCGACGCTGCAGGAGCTGCAGCGCATCTGCGACGCGCTTAATCACCACCACCAGCCGGCAGCCAAAGAGCTGGCGGCGGTTATCTGGCGACTGTGGTGCGCGCTGTCGCAGCTGGAACAGGCGCCCATTGCCGGCTCCTTAACGGAAAGAACTACTTAATCACGCCGCAGGCGAACCGCTCGCCGCCGCCGCCAAGGGGCTGCGGGCTATCGGACATATTGTCGCCCCCCACGTGAATCATCAGCGCCTTCCCTTTAACCTCATCCAGCGTTTTTAAGCGTGGCGCGACCACCGGCTGGGTTGCTTTACCATCGTTATTGACCACCAGGAACGGCAGATCGCCGAGGTGACCGGCGCCGTCGGGACCTTCATGCTTACCGGTTTTTTGCGGATCGTAGTGCCCGCCTGCCGCGCCAGCGGCGACGGCTTTACCCTCTTTAATCGCGGGCTGGCAGCTGCCGTTGGCGTGGATATGGAAGCCGTGCTCGCCGGGAGGCAGCGCCTTCAGGTCTGGCGTAAATTCCAGGCCTTTCGCGGTTTCGCTGATTTTAACGCTACCGATAGCCTGACCGACGCTCTGGCTGGTGACAAGATTGATATCGACGCTTTCACTGGCCGCCTGCGCGCCTGCGCACGCGGCCAGGGTAAGTATGGCGAGAATACATCGTTGCATAACACCTCCTTAATGGCTCTGTCGCTACTAAGTGTAGGCCATTGCGGAGGTGATGGGGTTTACGGAACGTCGTAGCCTAACGCCGCTTTGCGGATACGGAACCACTGCTGGCGGGACATCTTCAGCTTTTCGGCCACCACCGCGGAACGCACGCGCTCCATTTTCCCTGAGCCAATAATCGGCAACGGCTGCGACGGCAGGCGCAGGATCCAGGCATACACCACCTGCTCAATGCTCTCCGCATTCAGCTCCTGAGCAACGCGCGCCAGCTCATCGCGCAGCGGCTGGAAGCTGTCGTCGTTAAACAAACGACCGCCGCCGAGGCAGGACCATGCCATCGGGCGAATACGCAGTTGCTGAAGCTGATCCAGCGTACCGTCAAGCAGCAGCGGCTGATGAACCGGAGAAATTTCCACCTGGTTGGTCGCCAGGGTAAACGGCAGGCGCGACTGCAGCAGGGTAAACTGGGCGGGGGTAAAGTTCGATACGCCGAAGTGACGAACCTTGCCGCTATGGTGAAGGGCCAGGAAGGCTTCCGCCACTTCATCCGCATCCATCAGCGGGTCCGGACGATGAATCAGCAGCAGGTCAATATGGTCGGTGGCAAGGTTACGCAGCGACTGCTCCGCGCTGAGAACAATATGGTCGCGGTCGGTAATATAGTGGCCGATGGTGTTTTCCGCCCGCGCTTTCGTGGCAATCCCGCACTTGGTGACAATTTCCATCCTGCTGCGCAGATGCGGCGCCAGCTTTAGCGCTTCGCCAAACGCAGCCTCGCAGCGATAGTCACCGTAAATATCGGCATGATCGATGGTGGTAATGCCCAGATCCAGGTGTTGCTCAACAAAGCCCACCAGCGCCTGAGCGGACATATTCCAGTCCATCAGACGCCAGTAGCCCATCACAAAACGAGAGAATTCCGGCCCCTGCGGAGCCATAGCAATACGCTGAACCATAACAGCTTCCTCAATAAAAAAGTGCCCTGAGTATACGCAATTTTAGGCTTAAAACAGTGAGGGTTGCTGCGGTTCTTCCGCACTATCCTGCTTAGCTGCGCGTAATTTGCGCAGTAGCCGCTGACGGCACAGACGCAAAACATCCTGCTTTTGCGCATCGCTCATTTTCTGCCAGTTGAAACGCTCGTCGCGGCTACGCATACACCCCCGACAGTAGCCGCGTTCATCAGACTGACAAATCCCCCGGCACGGACTCTGTACCGGGAAGAATTCCAGTTGTTCAGCCACTTCGCCTCTCCTGCCGCTCATCTCTTTCTTTATTGAAGACGTTTCATCCGCCGTACGCAAATTTTGTTCATCAGCCTCTGCGCCAGGCGGCATTTTTAATTATGACTTGCATTAGACCAATCGGTCTATTACAGTGAGCGCCATGAACAAGCACAGTGAATGTAACACCCGCGAACATATCCTGGCCACCGGCGAGCAGCTCTGCATGCATCGGGGGTTTACCGGTATGGGTCTGAGCGAACTGCTGAAAACAGCGGAGGTGCCGAAAGGCTCTTTCTATCACTATTTTCGCTCTAAAGAAGCCTTTGGCGTTGCGCTGCTCGACCATCACTACGCCGGATATCTTCAGCGCCTGGTCGATCATTTTGACCACGGCGAGGGGAACTATCGCGACCGCCTCCTGGCCTACTATCAGCATACGCTGACGCAGTTTTGCCAGCAGGGCATCATCAGCGGCTGTCTGACGGTGAAGCTGTCGGCAGAGGTCTGCGATCTGTCGGAAGATATGCGCACCGCGATGGATAAAGGCGCCAGCCAGATCATCGTTCTCCTCGGCGATGCGCTGGAGAAAGGCCGTCAGGAGGGCAGCCTTGCGTTTGAGGGCGACGCCTTAACGCTTTCGCAGGTGCTTTACTCCCTGTGGCTGGGGGCGAATCTGCAGGCTAAAATTACGCGTAGCGCAACGCCGCTGGAAAGCGCCCTTGCCCACGCCAAACGTATTATTGCTGCGCCTGCCGTTTAACAGGCGTTTTTATTTACCCCGTTTCAAGACGACCGGTCTACTCAGGAGTCATTATGTCAGAATCAAAGTTGTTTACCCCGTTGAAAGTGGGTGCGGTAACCGTACCGAATCGCGTGTTTATGGCTCCGCTGACGCGTCTGCGCAGCATTGAACCGGGCGATATTCCTACCCCGCTGATGGGCGAATACTATCGCCAGCGCGCCAGCTCCGGCCTGATTATTTCCGAAGCCACCCAGATCTCCGCTCAGGCTAAAGGCTACGCGGGCGCACCGGGCCTGCACAGCCCGGAGCAGATTGCCGCATGGAAAAAAATTACCGCCGGCGTACACGCGGAAAACGGGCGTATTGCCGTTCAGCTGTGGCACACCGGGCGCATTTCGCACAGCAGCATCCAGCCGGGTGGCGCCGCGCCGGTTGCGCCATCGGCCATTAGCGCGGGCACCCGTACCTCGCTGCGTGATGAAAACGGCCACGCTATTCGCGTAGACACCTCGATGCCGCGCGCGCTCGAAACCGCCGAGATCCCGGGGATCGTTGATGATTTCCGCCAGGCGGTAGGCAACGCCCGCGATGCCGGCTTTGACCTTGTCGAACTGCACTCCGCGCACGGCTACCTGCTGCACCAGTTCCTTTCCCCTTCTTCCAACCATCGTACTGACCAGTACGGCGGCAGCGTGGAAAATCGCGCTCGCCTGGTGCTGGAAGTGGTTGATGCGGCGAGTAAAGAGTGGAGCGCCGACCGTATCGGGATTCGCGTCTCGCCTATCGGCAGCTTCCAGAACGTCGATAATGGCCCGAATGAAGAAGCCGACGCGCTCTATCTCATCGAAGCGCTGGCCAAACGCGGTATTGCTTACCTGCATATGTCCGAGCCGGACTGGGCTGGCGGCCAACCGTACAGCGATGAATTCCGTCAGAAAGTCCGCGACCGCTTCCCGGGCGCTATTATCGGCGCTGGCGCCTACACGGTGGAAAAGGCAAACGATCTGATCGGTAAAGGCCTGATCGATGCCGTGGCCTTCGGTCGCGACTATATTGCCAACCCGGATCTGGTCGCGCGCCTGCAGAAGAAGGCCGCGCTGAATCCGCAGCGTCCGGAAAGCTTCTACGGCGGCGGCGCGGAAGGTTATACCGATTACCCTACCCTGTAATCCCTCCATTGATAGCGGCGGGTTATCGCCGCTATACTCAACGCTCTGATGTATCAAAATAAACTGCATAGGGGACATTATGCGCTTACTTCACACCATGCTGCGCGTTGGCGACCTGCAACGTTCTATTGAGTTTTACACCAACGTGCTGGGCATGAAACTGCTGCGCACCAGCGAAAACACTGAGTATAAATACTCGCTGGCATTCGTGGGTTACGGCGAAGAGAGCGATACCGCCGTGATTGAGCTGACCTATAACTGGGGCGTTGATAAGTACGATCTCGGCAGCGCTTATGGCCATATCGCGCTCAGCGTTGAAAACGCGGCCGAAGCCTGCGAGCGTATCCGCCAGAACGGCGGCAACGTGACCCGTGAAGCCGGCCCGGTCAAAGGCGGCACCACCGTCATCGCCTTCGTCGAAGATCCGGATGGCTATAAAATTGAACTGATTGAAGAGAAAGACGCCGGAAAAGGCCTCGGCAACTAATCGGCTGCGGGCACCCGCGGTGCCTGCTGTTTTATCCCCTTCCTGCTGCAAGCCGCGGCAAAATTTGCCATAATGCGCGCTACTTTTTTCCAGCTAAGAGAATCTGATGTCCGAGAACGTTCAACTTAATGGTCTGTGCGACCGTTTTCGCGGTTTTTATCCTGTGGTAATCGATGTTGAAACCGCCGGGTTTAATGCCAAAACCGACGCCCTGCTGGAGATCGCCGCTATTACGTTGAAAATGGATGAGGAAGGCTGGCTGATGCCGGACGAAACGCTGCATTTTCATGTTGAGCCTTTTGAAGGCGCCAACCTGCAGCCCGAAGCGCTGGCTTTTAACGGTATTAACCCTAACGATCCCGAGCGCGGCGCGGTGAGCGAATACGATGCGCTGCACGCGATTTTTAAAATGGTCCGCAAGGGAATGAAAGAGAGCGACTGCAGCCGCGCGATTATGGTCGCGCATAACGCCACCTTCGATCACAGCTTTACCATGGCGGCGGCAGAGCGGGCTGGCCTGAAACGTAACCCCTTTCATCCGTTCGTGACCTTCGATACCGCGGCTCTGAGCGGCCTGGCGCTGGGTCAAACGGTGCTGTCGAAAGCCTGCATTGCCGCGGGAATGGCATTTGATGGTACCCAGGCACACTCGGCGCTTTACGATACCCAGCAAACCGCCCAACTGTTCTGCGAAATCGTCAACCGCTGGAAGCGCCTTGGCGGCTGGCCATTACCCATGGCCGAAGAGTAAGCGATAAAAAAAGCGACTTCACCGGAAGTCGCTTTTTTATTGGCAGCCGAATTACTCTGCTTTCGGTTCGTCAGTCTTGTACTTCGCGGCCGTTTCTTTGATCAACTGCTGCAGTTCGCCGCGCTGATACATTTCAATCACGATGTCACAGCCGCCGACCAGTTCACCGTCAACCCACAGCTGCGGGAAGGTCGGCCAGTTAGCGTATTTCGGCAGCTCTGCGCGGATGTCCGGATTTTGCAGGATATCGACGTAGGCAAAACGTTCGCCACAGGCGGAGAGCGCCTGAACGGCCTGAGCGGAGAAACCGCAGCTTGGCAGCTTCGGCGACCCTTTCATGTACAGCAGGATCGGGTTTTCAGCGATTTGACGTTGGATTTTTTCTAAAGTCGTGCTCATTGTCGTGCTTCCTTAAACTTCTTTACGGCAGTAATTTGTCATTGTAGCGCCCTGGGCGCAGGACCGATAATAACATTTTTTTCACTTGCCACATTTTATCTTCTGTCGGCATAAGTTGCCTTAAAAATATCATTTTATTGCTATACGCGGCAACGCGTTGCGCGTTTTTCACGCGCGGGTACCGCTGACGGAAGCATTTTTTTGCAAATGTTAACCAAACGAGACGTTAGATACAAAAGAGTAGTAACTCTCCACGATTTTATGCTTTAGAATCGATGCGGTTTGTCATTCATCGTCAGGCATCTGTATATGTCTGTAATTTAATCAGGGGATTGCTCAGTGGCGCGTCTTAACAAAATCGCGATTTCGCTCTGTGCATTACTTTTCACATCTATTTCACTTACGCCGCTGGCGCATGCTTCCGGGCATACGCACGCTTCGGCCACGCCAAAAGCGCATCCGGCCAAGGGCACGACCGCAGAGCGTAAGAAAAAAGCAGCCAGTTCTAAAAGTAAAACCACCGCCAAAACCCCCAGCAAGAAAACGTCGACCGCCAGCCGCAGCAAATCAACCGCGTCACGCCAGACTGCCAGCGCCACAAAAAAATGCGTTCTGCGCAAAGGCTATAAAAAACTGTGCGCCAGCTCGACAAGGTCGATAGCGGAAAGCAAGCTGGCAACCGCAAGCGTGCAGAAAAAGTGCGCGGTGCGTAAAGGCTATAAAACCCGCTGCAAACCGGTTGCCGACGAGCCGCAGCTGACCATCGCCGACGCGCATAAAGCTCGGGTACAAAAGGCGCAAAGCACCGCCATGTCCAAGCTGATGGATCAGATTGGCAAACCCTATCGCTGGGGCGGCACCTCTCCGCGTACCGGGTTTGATTGTAGCGGTCTGGTCTATTACGCCTATAAGGACCTGGTTAAAATTCACATTCCGCGCACCGCCAATGAGATGTATCACCTGCGCGACGCCCGTCCGGTGGATCGCGGCGAGCTGCAAAGCGGGGATCTCGTCTTCTTCCGCACCCGCGGGCGCGGCACTGCCGATCACGTCGGGGTTTACGTTGGCAACGGCAAATTTATCCAGTCTCCGCGTACCGGCCGCGATATTCAGATCACCTCATTAAGCGACGATTACTGGGTACGCCACTACGTTGGCGCGCGTCGCGTCATGACGCCGAAAACCATTCGCTAATTGTGCCTTGTCGCTGCGGCGGCAGGGTAACTCTCTCTTTTGCCACATCTTTTAATTTGCTACTATTATTACCCTGCGTAATACATGGTTATTACGCAGGCAAACTATAAAAAGGAGAGTAGCAATGTCGTTCGAATTACCTGCATTACCATATGCAAAAGACGCCCTGGCGCCGCACATTTCCGCAGAAACCCTGGAATACCACTACGGTAAACACCACCAGGCCTACGTCACCAACCTGAATAACCTAATCAAAGGCACCCCGTTTGAAGGCAAAACCCTGGAAGAGATCGTGCGCTCTTCCGATGGCGGCGTTTTTAACAACGCAGCTCAGGTCTGGAACCACACCTTCTACTGGAACTGCCTCGCGCCGAACGCCGGCGGCGAACCGCAAGGCGAACTGGCGGCGGCTATTGCTAAGTCCTTCGGCAGCTTCGCTGATTTCAAAGCCAAATTCACCGACGCAGCGGTAAAAAACTTCGGCGCAGGCTGGACCTGGCTGGTGAAAAACGCCGACGGTAGCCTGGCTATTGTCTCCACCAGCAACGCCGGTACGCCGCTGACCAGCGACGCAACTCCGCTGCTGACCGTGGATGTCTGGGAACACGCTTATTACATCGACTACCGTAACGCCCGTCCGAACTATCTGGAGCACTTCTGGGCGCTGGTAAACTGGAAGTTTGTTGCTGCTAATCTGGCTGCATAAAAGCAAACCGCAGAAGCCTTGCAGCTTCTGCGGTTATTGTATGACTTCACGCAATATTAACGGTTGGCGAACGCCTCTTCCGGCTGCGCCCGGCCGCTGAACAGCACCAGCAGTAGCGCCACGCCTGCGATAATCGCCCCCATCGCCGGGACAAAGGCATAGCCCAGGCCGCCAGAGATCACCGCGCCGCCCGCCGCCGCGCCCAGCGCGTTTCCGAGGTTAAAAGCCCCAATATTGACCGATGATGACAGCCCCGGCGCTTCGTGGGCGACGCGCATCACGCGCATCTGCAAAGGCGGCACCACCGCAAAGGTCGCCGCGCCCCAGACCACCATACTGATTGCCGCGCCCACCTGCGATTGCGCCAGCAGCGGGATCGCCAGCATGATAACCATCAGCAGCAGCAGAAAGCCCTTCAGCGTCCCGCTAACGGAACGGTCGGCAAACTTACCGCCAAGGTAGTTACCCAGCGAGAAGCCGACGCCAATCAGCACCAGCATGGCGGTCACAAACAGCGGAGAGGCGTGGGTGATGGTATGCAAAACGGGAGAAATATAGGTATAAAGCGTGAACATCGCCCCTGCCCCCAGTACCGTCGTCAGCAGCGCCGACAGCACCTGCGGACGCATCAGCACGGAAAGCTCCTGCTTGACGTCAGGGCGCTCGCCGGCGCTGCCCTTCGGTAGAGAAAACCACAGACCGATAATCGCAATCACGCCCAGCCCCGCCGTGGCAAGAAACGACATCCGCCAGCCGATGGTTTCGCCCAGCCAGGTCGCCGCGGGAACGCCGCCGATATTCGCGATCGTCAGCCCCATAAACATCGTCGCCACGGCGCTGGCCTGTTTGTGTTTTGGCACAACGCTCGCCGCCACCACCGAACCCAGGCCGAAGAAGGCGCCGTGGTTAAGGCTGGTAATAATGCGCGACAGCAGCAGCGTGGTGTAATCCGGAGCAATGGAAGAGAGTACGTTACCGAGGGTAAAAATCGCCATCAGAAAGATCAGCGCATTTCTGCGCGCGCGGTGGGAGAGCAGCAGAGTCATCAGCGGCGCGCCGACCATCACGCCGATGGCATAGGCGCTAATCAGCATTCCCGCCGCCGGAATCGAAACGTCCACGCCTTTAGCGATAACCGGTAATAGCCCCATCGGGGAGAACTCGGTTGTGCCGATACCAAAGGCACCGATCGCCAGCGCGAGCAGGGGAAAATTGATTTTCATGCAGGGACTCCATCAGGCCGCCTTCCGCGACGGCATCTCATCAGAAGTCAAAAGCATGACATCAATCACAGAAAAACAAAAGTGAACGAAATGGCAAAAGATTTTTGCGAAAATGATAATAATGGCGGAGAGAAAGGGAGAGCGGCCCCTCCCTTATCGCATAATTAGTGCAGTACTGCAGTCAAACCTGCGGCAACAATCAAACCAAGAACAATAATCGTCGTCGTCAGCGAAAACTTTAAATTTGTATCCATCAATTTTTCCCCCTGATTATCCCCACATGAAAAGTGAGCTTGCTCATTTTTACACAGAATAGCGTAAAAATCTTCCGAGATTTAGAGTGATGCACATTTTTGCTCTTCCCCTTTGCCCCAAGATCGGACAAAATCCCACGCTAATTTGAAAGCGTATCGGCCATTGACCCCTTCCTGTCGTTCTGTGTCGTTTTCCCGACGTGATGCCATGCTCAATTTTGGCGCCAGGGTGTGTACAGGCAAACGTTTACGTACCGATAAACAGACGATCAGGTCAAGGTCTGGAGTGAGAAGTAATGGCAACTATTAAAGATGTAGCGAAGCGCGCAAACGTTTCCACTACAACAGTGTCACATGTGATTAACAAAACCCGATTCGTTGCGGAAGAGACGCGCAATGCGGTGTGGGCGGCAATAAAAGAACTGCATTACTCCCCCAGCGCCGTTGCCCGCAGCCTGAAGGTCAATCACACCAAATCTATTGGTCTGCTGGCAACCAGCAGCGAAGCGGCCTATTTCGCTGAGATTATCGAAGCCGTCGAGAAGAGCTGCTTCCAGAAGGGCTACACCCTGATCCTCGGCAACGCGTGGAACGACCCTGAGAAACAGCGCGCCTATCTGTCAATGATGGCGCAGAAACGCGTAGACGGCCTGCTGGTGATGTGCTCCGAGTATCCGGAGTCGGTGTTAAGCATGCTGGAAGAGTATCGTCATATTCCGATGGTAGTAATGGACTGGGGCGAGGCAAAAGCCGACTTCACCGACTCGGTTGTCGATAACGCCTTTGAAGGAGGCTATATCGCCGGGCGCTACCTTATTGAACGCGGGCATCGCGATATCGGCGTGATCCCCGGCCCGCTGGAGCGTAACACCGGCGCAGGCCGGCTGGCAGGTTTTATGAAAGCGATGGAAGAGGCGCAGATTAGCGTTCCGGAAAACTGGATTGTGCAGGGCGATTTTGAGCCGGAATCCGGCTACCGCGCCATGCAGCAGATTCTCGGCCAGCATCCTCGCCCAACGGCCATCTTCTGCGGCGGGGATATTATGGCGATGGGCGCCATCTGCGCGGCGGATGAAATGGGTCTGCGCGTGCCGCAGGATATTTCGCTGATCGGTTATGATAACGTGCGCAACGCCCGCTACTTTAGCCCGGCGCTGACCACCATTCATCAGCCTAAAGACTCTCTTGGCGAAGCGGCGTTTAACATGCTGCTGGACCGCATCGTTAATAAGCGTGAAATCTCGCAGTCGATTGAAGTCCACCCTCGCCTGGTCGAGCGCCGTTCCGTGGCCGATGGCCCGTTTGTTGATTATCGCCGTTAACCTTTCCCGCGGCGTCGGTCATTCCGGCGCCCGCAGCCACTCCCGGTTTAGCGTTTCGCTATCGCCAAGGTAATCCAGCAGCCATAGCAGCGCCGGCGAGGCATCGCTTTGCTGCCACGTCAGGCA
Source organism: Klebsiella sp. GW_Kp182 (assembly GCF_040062275.1). Taxonomy (NCBI): domain Bacteria; kingdom Pseudomonadati; phylum Pseudomonadota; class Gammaproteobacteria; order Enterobacterales; family Enterobacteriaceae; genus Klebsiella; species Klebsiella sp. GW_Kp182. The sequence continues at coordinate 222,965 of NZ_JBEAFQ010000004.1, forward strand.
GCATGCGGCGTCCGGGAAGGGGTTCTCCAGCTCCAGCGCCGTCCATGCGCCGCTATCAAGCCACGGGCGCGCTAAATGCCCGGGTACCATACCGACGCACAGTCCGGCGGAGAGACAGGTTTCTGAGGCATCCCAGTCCGGCACCACCACCCTCTTCTGGTTATCCAGCAGCCAGGTGGTCCGCTTCGGCAGCGAGCGCGAGGTATCCTCCCTGACCAGCGACGGCCAGTTGCGCAGGACGTCATCGCTCAGAGGCCCGGCCATTTTGGCCAGCGGATGGTGGCTCGCGACGACGCAGTCCCAGCTCAGCATTCCCATATCGCGAAAGGCGTAGCGGCCCCCTACCGGAATTGAGCGCGTCGCGCCGATGGCCAGCTCCACGCGACCGTCGGCGAGCGCATCCCAGACGCCGTTGAACACCTCCTGAAAAACAATCAGTTCGACGTCATCAAAATGACGATAGAAATCAACGATCATCTGCCGCATGCGCGTGGGTTTAACGATATTATCCACCGCAATAGAGAGCTGCCCGCGCCAGCCGTTGGCTATCTGCTGGCACTGCTGGCGGGTGATCTGCATTTTTTTGATAACAGAGCGCCCCTCCTGTAAAAACCAGACGCCGGCCGGCGTTAATTCCACATCACGATGACGGCGTTCGAACAGCGGTACCGCCAGCCACTCCTCCAGCTGACGCACGGTATAGCTGACGGCCGAGGGTACGCGGTGCAGTTCCTGCGCTGCGGCGCTAAAGCTGCCGTTACGGGCGACAGCATCGACAACTTCAAGCGAGTATTCGGACCACATTTTCTGCCTGCAAAATTTTTGAATTCACCTGACAAATATTAGCGTTTCACAAGCCTTAATGCACTCCCTACACTCTGCGCCATCGTACCTGCAACAATAAAAAGAGAAGATGATGCAACAACCTGGGAAAGGATTTTTAGTCTGGCTGGCTGGACTCAGCGTACTGGGCTTTCTGGCGACCGATATGTATCTTCCGGCTTTCGCCGCCATGCAACAAGATTTGAACACTTCTGCGGCCTCCGTCAGCGCCAGCCTGAGCCTGTTCCTGGCAGGCTTTGCGCTGGGCCAGCTTTTCTGGGGGCCCCTTTCCGATCGCTATGGCCGCAAGCCGGTGCTGTTGAGCGGGCTGGCCATTTTTGCTATCGGCTGTCTGGGGATGCTGTGGGTTCGCGATGCCAACCTGATGCTCGCGCTGCGATTTATTCAGGCCCTGGGGGTTTGCGCCGCCGCGGTGACCTGGCAGGCGATGGTCACCGATTATTATCCAGCGCAAAGAACCAACCGGATTTTCGCCGCCATTATGCCGCTGGTCGGTTTATCGCCGGCGCTGGCGCCGCTGCTCGGCAGCTGGCTGCTGGTCCATTTTGAATGGCAGGCTATTTTTGCCGTGCTGTTCGCGATTACCCTGCTGCTGATGTTGCCCGCCCTGCGCCTGAAGCCAGCGAACAAACCGGTTGCCAGCGCCCAGCAGAAGCTCACGTTTCTCACCCTGCTGCGCTCGCGCGAGTATAGCGGTAACGTGCTCATCTACGCCGCCTGTTCCGCCAGCTTTTTTGCCTGGCTGACGGGGTCGCCGTTTATTCTTCATGAAATGGGCTATGGCCCGACCGTTATCGGCCTGAGCTACGTTCCGCAAACTATCGCGTTTCTGGTGGGCGGTTATGGCTGCCGCGCGGCGCTGCAAAAATGGCAGGGCCAGCAAATTCTGCCCTGGCTGCTGGCTATTTTCGCCCTCAGCGTCGCCGCCACCTGGCTGGTAGGCCTGCGGGAAAACGCCACGCTCGTTGGTCTGATGATTCCGTTCTGCGCCATGGCGGTGGTAAATGGCGGTATTTACCCTATCGTCGTCGCGCAGGCCCTGAAGCCATTCCCGCAGGCGACCGGCCGCGCCGCTGCGCTGCAAAACACCCTGCAGCTTGGCCTCTGTTTCCTTACCAGCCTGCTGGTCTCGACGCTGATTGCCACCCCGCTGCAAACGACCACCAGCGTGATGCTGGTCTCCATCGTGCTGGCCGGGATGGGCTACCGCATGCAGCACAAAGCCGCGCATCTGGCAACAAAATCGTCACATGCTTAAGGTAATGTACTGATAGTGATAAGATCCAGTAATTAGCTTGCTAAGATATTTTTGTTGAAAGCCTGTTTTTAGCGGCCTATACTGGATCCGGCGTCACATAAATAGAAAACTAATTGATTTTAACGGGAGCAGGATGCATCCCGTTTCACCATGGAAGGCCTTTCGGCAAGGGTTACCTCCCTTCCTCTGTTCTACGTCGGATAGCAGCCTCACGGATTATCCGTGAGATTTCTCACAAAGCCAAAAAAGCGTCTACGCTGTTTTAAGGTTCTGATCACTTGGGCGTGATGGAGAAGCTATGAGTTCATCGTGTATAGAAGAAGTAAGTGTACCAAATGATGACTGGTACCGAATTGCAGCTGAATTATTAGGCCGTGCGGGCATTGAAATTAATGGTCCTGCTCCCTCCGACCTGCGAATTAAAAACCCTCTCTTTTTTAAGCGCGTTTTACAGGAAGGGTCGCTGGGGTTAGGCGAGAGCTATATGGACGGCTGGTGGGATTGTGAGCGGCTGGATATATTTTTCCATAAAGTTTTACGCGCTGGTCTGGAAAATCAGCTTCCCCATCATTTCAAAGATACCTTGCGTATCGCCAGCGCACGCTTATTCAATCTGCAAAGTAAAAAACGATCCTGGATTGTCGGTAAAGAGCATTACGATTTAGGTAACGATCTCTTCAGCCGCATGCTTGACCCTTATATGCAGTACTCTTGCGCTTACTGGAAAGACGCGCAGACTCTCGATGACGCGCAGCAGGCAAAATTAGATCTGATCTGCCGTAAACTTGAGCTTGAGCCAGGGATGCGGGTGCTGGATATCGGCTGCGGCTGGGGCGGGCTGGCTTACTACATGGCCAAACATTACCAGGTCAGCGTGGTTGGCGTGACCATCTCGGCAGAGCAGCAGAAAATGGCGCAGCAGCGCTGCGCGGACCTCGACGTCACCATTCTGCTCCAGGACTATCGCGACCTGCACGAAAGCTTCGATCGTATTGTTTCCGTCGGCATGTTCGAACATGTCGGGCCTAAAAATTACGCCACCTATTTTGATGTGGTCGATCGTAATCTGAAACCCGACGGTCGTTTCCTGCTGCATACCATCGGTTCGAAAAAAACCGATCATAGCGTTGACCCGTGGATTAACAAATATATCTTCCCTAACGGCTGCCTGCCGTCGGTGCGCCATATTGCCGAAGCCAGCGAATCGCATTTCGTTATGGAAGACTGGCATAATTTTGGTGCCGACTACGACACGACGCTGATGGCCTGGTATGAGCGCTTCCTCGCCAGCTGGCCGGAAATCGCCGACAACTACTCGGAACGCTTCAAACGTATGTTTAGCTATTATCTGAATGCCTGCGCTGGCGCTTTCCGCGCGCGCGATATTCAGCTCTGGCAGGTGGTTTTTTCTCGCGGGGCCGAACACGGCCTGCGCGTGGCCCGCTAAAAATATCCCCCGCATCGGCGGGGGTATTTTTTACTCGGCCGCCGTTTTCAGTGCCGCCTCTTTCGCCGCCAGCACGCGCTCGACGGTATCGATGACCGCCTGAGTCTGCGGATCGATTTCAATATTCACCCGATCGCCCAGCTTTTTCACCCCAAGCGTGGTGCGCTGCAGCGTTTCCGGAATTAAATGAACGCAAAAGCGGGTTGGCGTCACTTCACCGACGGTGAGGCTAATCCCATCTACGCCGATATAGCCTTTATAGAGGATATATTTCATCAACGTCGGGTCCTGAACCTTAAACCAGATCTGGCGGTTATTTTCCGAGGTGAGAATTTTCACTACTTCCGCGGTGGTCATAATATGGCCGGACATCAGGTGACCGCCAATTTCATCGCTGAATTTCGCCGCGCGCTCAACGTTAACGCTGTCGCCCTCGCCAACCTCGCCCAGATTAGTTATACGCAGGGTCTCTTTCATCAGGTCAAAACTCACTCGCGCGCCGTCTATATGGGTGACGGTCAAGCAGCAGCCGTTGTGCGCCACGGAAGCCCCGGTTTCGAGCCCCGCCAGCATATGCTCAGGCAGCTCCACGATGTGGGTGCGAAAGTTAGGTTTTTCATCGATCGCCACCACTTTGGCGGTCCCCTGCACAATACCGGTAAACATATTTTGCTCCTGTATAAATTCGTGACGGTATCAGTACCGTTTTAGGCTATGACGAACAATAACAGGTGGCAAAACAGGTTGCCAGCGCACAACGTGCAGTGGAATTTTTTCACTGGCTAAATGGCTAATCCTCGCTACAATAGTCTGGCAAATCCCTCTGCTTTTCTTCTTGCTGCCACATATGGCGGCTTTTTTAGTCCTCCAATAACAACAATATAAAGGTGTTTACGTGCAGAAGTATTTTATTGAAGCGCGTCAGTTATTAGCACTGGCTATACCCGTTATACTCGCCCAGGTGGCGCAAACCGCCATGGGCTTCGTCGATACCGTGATGGCGGGTGGCTATAGCGCCACCGACATGGCGGCCGTCGCCATCGGCACCTCTATCTGGCTACCGGCGATCCTCTTTGGCCACGGCCTGCTGCTGGCCCTGACGCCTGTTATTGCCCAACTGAATGGTTCCGGCCGTCGCGAGCGTATTGCTCACCAGGTACGCCAGGGGTTCTGGCTGGCTGGCTTCGTCTCCCTGCTGGTGATGGTCGTGCTGTGGAACGCCGGTTACATTATCAGCTCAATGCATAACATCGACCCGGCGATGGCAGAGAAAGCGGTCGGCTACCTGCGGGCGCTGCTGTGGGGCGCGCCCGGCTATCTGTTCTTTCAGGTCGCTCGCAACCAGTGTGAAGGACTGGCGAAAACCAAGCCGGGTATGGTAATGGGATTTATCGGTCTGCTGGTCAACATTCCGGTGAACTACGTTTTTATCTACGGCCACTTTGGTATGCCGGAGCTCGGCGGTATCGGCTGCGGCGTGGCGACGGCATCGGTTTACTGGGTTATGTTTTTCAGCATGCTCTTCTGGGTGCGCCGCGCGCGTTCGATGCGCGATATTCATCACACAGGGCGCTTCAGCAAACCGGATTTCGCCGTCATTCAGCGTCTGGTACAGCTGGGCCTGCCGATTGCGCTCGCGCTGTTTTTCGAAGTGACGCTCTTCGCCGTCGTGGCGCTGCTGGTTTCGCCGTTGGGGATCGTTGACGTCGCCGGGCATCAGATAGCCCTCAACTTCAGCTCGCTGATGTTCGTCTTACCGCTCTCGCTGGCGGCAGCGGTGACCATTCGCGTCGGTTTCCGTCTCGGGCAGGGTTCCACGCTGGAGGCCCAGACCTCAGCCAGAACCGGCGTCGGCGTCGGGGTGTGCATGGCCGTTTTCACGGCGGTTTTCACCATTCTGATGCGCAAGCAAATCGCGCTGCTGTATAACGATAATCCCGAGGTGGTTACCCTCGCGTCCCAGCTGATGCTGCTGGCGGCGATCTACCAGATTTCCGACTCCATTCAGGTGATCGGCAGCGGGATTCTGCGCGGCTACAAAGACACGCGTTCCATCTTCTTTATCACCTTTACCGCCTACTGGGTATTGGGACTGCCGAGCGGCTACCTGCTGGCGCTGACCGATATCGTGGTACCGCGCATGGGCCCCGCCGGGTTCTGGTGCGGCTTTATTATTGGCCTCACCTCCGCCGCCGTAATGATGATGCTGCGCATGCGTTTCCTGCAGCGTCAGCCCTCCAGCGTCATTTTACAACGCGCGGCGCGCTAGCCCGTCACGGAAGAGAAGTCGCTATCCAACGGCGCTGATTCAGCGCCGTTTTCTCAAGCTGGTGAAGAAATATTCTTTTGCATCAGTAAAATATAACCAATATGGATAAAACTTCTGCGATCGTGAGAAATCTGGAAGAAAAGTGACGTTTGCCTCTTGCCACAACCCCTCCCTCCCGCTAATATGCGTCCCCGTTGCCACTGCAACATTGCGTTCATAGCTCAGTTGGTTAGAGCACCACCTTGACATGGTGGGGGTCGTTGGTTCGAGTCCAATTGAACGCACCATAATGCGTTTATAGCTCAGTTGGTTAGAGCACCACCTTGACATGGTGGGGGTCGTTGGTTCGAGT